>JBGUIG010000017.1:0-87015 GCA_045112795.1 Anaerovoracaceae bacterium
AAAAATGCCATATTATTGCCACTCTCGTGGCTTACAGATGAAGGGCTCTTGATTGTTTTTCATTTTGAACATCAAAAATCCTCATATTTTGCCCTCTCTCCTGGCTATAGGTGAAGGCCATTAAATGACAACTGAATAAAAGATCGATCAGGTACCTTCCCTGGGATATTGGCAAAACCGTAAGCATGCAGGACCGGTGCGCCATGACCTCACATAGTGAGCGAGCGATAAAACTGAAGTTCCGAAAGGCAGCGTGGCAGCTGCAATGTGCGATGACAGTCTCAGGGTACAATGATACTTCCGTCCAGCCACAGACATCGCAATGGGGGCGGCCACAGGAGAACCCTGCGGGAGCTAACGACTCATGAGAGAGATTGCCGTCTCTCTGTCTGAAAGATCCCAAATACTGACAAAACGAAGAGCAAATGACCCGAATGATCATAGATATTATTTGTGTTCAGAAAACCGGGTCTAAAGCCGAAAAAATACGAAAAAACGCCCCGAGGATCCCACCTTTGACTTGCGCACTCGGGAGACAGGAGGAAAACAGCATGCCCTAGATTGAGTAAGAAATATATACAGGAATGGCAGTTCTTCCTGGATGATCGTAATCGGATAAAGTACAACGAGCTCTGCAAGAAGTGTGATCGTGAATGCAAGCAAAGTTTCCGGGCGATCATCATAGATTGCCCTTATGAAAGAAAGAACAGAAAGAAAAAACGGCAGTGATGCCAGGAAAGGAGGTAAATAATGCCAATCAAACCAATATCTGCAGAAGAACTGTACTTCAAACCATTCAAGTCCCTGCCCGCTTTGGTCGATGGGATCATACCTAAGGGTATGACGGTACTCGCGGGTTCATCCAAGATCGGAAAGAGCTGGATGGCTCTGGACCTGGCCATAGCCATTGCGTCAGGCGGCGAGTTCCTCGGCAGGCGCGTCAGGCAGGCTGGAGTCCTGTACCTCTGTCTTGAAGATACCGAGCAGCGTGTCCGGGATAGGATGTACCAGCTCTGTGATGAAGCGCCGCCTGGCCTGTACTTCAGCACCACAAGTGACCGACTCGGCAACGGGTTCACTCGAGACGTCGTTGAAATGTTGCGTAAGCATTCGGATATAGAACTGATCATCATAGACACGTTGCAGAAGGTCAGGCAGTCAGATGACGGCTCGGGCTCCGGCACATACAGCAAGGACTATGAAGAGATCGCAAAGATCAAGAAGATCGCAGATGTGAACGACAGGTCCATCCTTGTGCTCCATCACCTGCGCAAGCAACCGGACAAACGGGATCCGTTCAACGAGATCTCAGGCTCAGTAGCAATCTGCGGAGCCAGTGACACCAACATGGTGTTAAAGAAGTGCGTGGGGTCTGCCACTGCTGAGCTGTATATCCGCGGACGCGATGTCGAAGAGCACAAGTTCATACTCGAGTACAACTTCCCCAGGTGGTCCGTTGTTGAAGAGCTCGATGCTGTTGACCTGGTCAAGGAAGCGGTACCAGATACTCTCTACCGCATAGCGGACTTTATCAGGGAACATGGCACATGGTCAGGCAGTGCGACGGAGCTGCTCAGCCTTATCGGTGACAGCACCATCGCACCTAACAAGCTCATGCAGCATATCACCCGCCACTACTATGACGTGCTGTATCCCGCGGGTATCAGCTATGAGCAGAAGAAGGAAGCCAAGCTTCGCCGCATCACGTTCAGCTATGATCCCGCAAAGGACAAGTCACTGCAGGACGCAAACAGCGATGACGATAGTGACGATAATTACGGTCCTGTGTGAGACCCCCTCTCGCACAGTATCGTCACAAGCGTCACTACCGTCACTGGTCATAAAAGATTAAGGCAGCACCCGTGTGTGGCCACAGGAGTTGCCATAAGGACAGTCTGAAAGCCTGTCCACAGTTATAGCGAGCATAGGCTATGTATCGCCAGCCACTTTGTGGCAATACTCACACAGCCGCGGCACTGCACTCCGTGGCAATACCGGGAGGGACTCCGCCCCTGCAACCCCTTCCATTAACAATGACAATTATAACTGCGAAAAACATGACGTTTATCGTCACAGAAAGGATGATCACAATGACAAACAGACAAAGAAACCTCGGCATCAACATCAGAGTGACACCTGCCGAGAAGAAAAAAATAGAACGCAATGCTAAGAAATGTAAGCTGACAGTATCGGAATATCTCCGACAGATCGCGATGAATGTTGAGCCGAAGGAGCTCCCATCAGAAGAAATTATCCAAAGCATCATGCGCCTTCGGAACGAAGTCAGCCTCTTTAAAAGGTATGCTCAGTCATCGACAAACGAAAACAACGTCAGGTTTTACAGAAATGTTGCTGATCGTCTGAGCAGGATCCAGACCGAAACACTGCAACTTCTCACCCACTCCACAGAAAATAATGAGGTGAAAAACGATGGCGACGACTAAGATCTGGCCGGTAAAAGGAACTCTGAAGAGACTCGTTGACTACGCATCCAACCCGGAAAAGACGACAGAAGATGACCTCGAATCGGTCATCCTGTACGCGATGAACGGAGAAAAAACTGCAGGTACAGATGAGAAAGCGTGCTATGTCACCGGTGTAAACTGCTTCGCTGAGACAACACTTGATGAGATGCTCAGTACTCAGAGACACTTTGGCAAGACCGGAGGCAATGTAGCTTACCACTGTTACCAGTCATTCAAGCCAGGCGAAGTAACTCCGGAGCAATGTCATGCACTCGGAGTTGAACTCGCACGACGGATGTTCGGAGATAAATATCAGGTGCTGATCGCTACTCATCTTGACAAGGATCACCTTCATAATCATCTGGTGTGCTGTTCTGTTTCGTTCATCGACGGGAAAAAGTTCAACGACAATAAAGCAGCATATACAAAACTCAGAAGGCTTTCTGATGAGATCTGCATCGAGAATGGTCTGTCCGTCATCGAAAAACCTCTCGGAAAAACATCACGGCAGATCCATTTCGCTGAGAAAAATGGTGAGCCTACCAAGTATAATCTGATGCGCGATGCGATCGATAACGCTATCTCACTCAGTGCAAACATGCCGACATTTATGAATCTGATGAAGCAGCAAGGATATATAATCGCATACAGTGCAAGTAGGAAGTATCCGACTATACGATCGATACACGCAGAGAAAGCGACAAGACTGTTCCGGCTCGGTGAGGAATATGAGCTTGGAAGGATCGAGCAGCGCGTATATGAGAACAGTCTTGCAGAAGTCGCCCGCAATCGCGAGGATATGAAGTCACGATCCTTTTGTTCTCCTGTCAGGCATACACCGGTCAGGGTCCACCGTCAGAACCTCAGAAAGATCAGCGGCATATATGCGCAGTATCTTCACTACCTTTATCTGATGGGATACCAGCCGAAGAAAAAACATAGGCCGTTATCTCCGGAGATGCGCGAAGCCTGCAGGATGTGTGACAAGTATTCCGACTGCGCAAAGCTGATGGCAAGGTATAACCTTCATACTGAAACTGATGTTAAGGCTTTCATCGCGAACTCGGAGCAGCGCATGGAGTTGCTCACCAAGGAACGGGACAAGATAAGAAATCGCCTCAGACGGGCAATTAATCCGATAATGATCGATGAGCTGAAGGCCGAAAGAGATCAGCTCACAAAAGAGATCACCGGGATAAGAAGGGAAATAAAGATCGCTGAGTTCACTTTGGAGCGAAGCGAAAATGTCCGCGAGGACATCAAAATAGAATTGGAATACTGCCGCGGAGATCACATAAAACACCGTGACAGGCAGCGGAATGACCGCGATCATGAACGCTGATCACAGTGTGTGATCAGCATTTTTATTGTCACTGCAAAAGCAATTTGGAAAGGAGGTGCCGAGGCATGGTAATGACCAATATTTCACAGCAGATGATGCCGGCTTCGGCATCTTTCACCGACACAGAAATCTTGTCGTATCTAAAAAACAGTGGTACTATCGACTTGAACGGCGTGGTAGAAGATATGGCAAGATCAAGAAAGGAGCAGTTACTACAGCAACACAAATACGCAATAACAGAGAGAAGTGATGGACGTTGGCAGACATATGTACCCGATGAGTCCTGCCATAATGGCAGGCGTCTCATAGCAAAGTCAACTAAGAAAAAGGTGGAAGATGCCATATGTGACTATTACTCCGGCATCAATGCCCATAACAGTACTGACCGCAGGTATATCACTATGAAGGGATTATATCCGTTATGGATCGAGTATAAAGCTCTTCATGTTGCTGAGAATACGATCCTTCGCATTCAAAAAGACTGGAAAAAATACTATGAAAAATCAGAGATCGCTAACAAACCTATTGCTTCGCTAACAAAACTTGAAGTCGATGCATGGGTCCATAAGATGATCAGAGATCATAGTATGAATAAACACAAGTATGGTAACTTCTCTCTTATTATCAGGCAGCTGCTGGACTATGCAGTAGATAGCGAAATAATTGAGAGGAATCCTTTTCTTAGTGTAAAGGTGGATAAAAAGAGAGTTCTGGTCCCTGAGAAAAAGAAAGCCGATAAAACACAAGTCTTCACAAAAGATGAAGAGACCAGAATGATAGAGCATGCATGGACCGCCTATGAGAACAAGGAAAACTATGTTCAAGAATTTGTTCCGCTCGCGCTGGTATTCATGTTTTACACCGGCATCAGAGTCGGTGAAGCAGCTGCAATAAGGTATGAAGATATCGATGGAGATATTCTGCATATAAGACGTATGGTAGCCTACCCTAGCGGGAAGATCATTGATCACACCAAAGGGACTTTCGGCGACAGAGAAATACCGCTGATACCGGTTGCAAAAGAAGTTATTGAAGCTACTATAGTTCGAAGACAGGAAAAAGGTAAACCTGTTGAAGGATATGTTTTCTGCCCGCATGATACCCCTCTTAACACCTACACATCTATCCAAAAGACATTTACAAAATATTGCAGAGAACTCGGGATCCTTGAACGCAGTTCGCATAAAGCCCGTAAAACTGTAGTCTCATCCATGCTGGATAATGGGCTTAACCTCAATACTGTGAGGCAAATAATCGGCCACATGGATGAAAAAACGACTCTGAATAATTACTGCTATGACAGAAGTGATGAGCAGGAGCGGTATGAAAAGATGGCGCTGGCTCTTTCATAGAGTAAAATAAGCTATCGTTTTCACCGCTATCATTCAAAGTGTAGTCAAGTGTAGTCAGAATTAAAAGAAAAAAACCGCCGGAATCATTGTAATTCCAACGGGTGTATGGCGGAGAGAGAGGGATTTGAACCCCCGCGCCGGTACTACCGACCTACTGGTATTCGAAGCCAGACCCTTCAGCCACTTGGGTACCTCTCCACAGCGTTGGTCATTATACCATACGTTCAGTCTGATTATCAAGCGATTCCATCTATTCAGTGTTCTTCAGTATATACACTGTAATTGGAAATTATTCTCTGAAATGCTAAGCCAATTGTGTCATAATTGCGTTGTAATAATCACAGCTGATACGGGGCAATAATTGATGCAGGAATCAGGATCACTCAACAGAATTACCAATGGTGTTATCTGGAAGGAGATGCTCGTCTTCTTCCTTCCTCTTGCATTGGGATCTCTTGTGCAGCAGCTGTATAACACTGTAGATGCTATTATCATCGGAAGGTTTGTGGGCAAAGAAGCTCTTGCGGCTGTCGGCGGGCCGGCAATGACTTTCTCGTTTATTATCATCAGCGTTTTTACAGGTCTCTCAGCAGGCGTAACCGTAATAATTGCTCAGCATTATGGCGCTGAAGACCGCAAAAGCCTTCACAGAGCGCTTCACACAGCTTACGCTTTTGGTCTGATTTCAAGCGTTCTGATTACAGCCACGGGCCTGTTAATCAGTCCGGGCATGCTGCGGATGATGCAGACTCCGGATGAACTGATGGCTCCGTCTCTGGTATATCTCAACATCTATTTCGGCGGTGTTACTGCAACCATTCTGTATAACATGGGATCATCGATAATGCGTGCTGTCGGCGACTCCCGCAGGCCTCTTATTTATCTGATCGTCTGCAGTATTCTCAATATTTTTCTGGACCTGCTGTTCGTTATCGTGCTGCACCTCGGCATAGCCGGCGCCTCCATTGCTACGGTTCTGTCCCAGGCGGTGAGTGCTGTTCTTGTAACCCGGTCTCTTATGCATTCATATGATCTGTTTGCTCTAAGGCTCAGGGACATCCGTATAGATCGTAAAATGCTGCGTTCACAGCTCAGGATCGGCATTCCGGGAGGTCTGCAGAGTCTCACATATGGCTTTACCAATATTATTATTCAGGCCAGCATCAATTCATTCGGGACTGATACCATCGCAGCATGGGCTGCGTACGGCAAGCTGGATATCATATTCTGGGCATGCAGCTCTTCTTTCGGTGTAGCAGTCACTACTTTCTGCGGTCAGAATTACGGTGCAGGCAAATTCGAGCGTGTCTTCCGTAGTGTCCGCACGGCTTTTGCCATGTCCTTTACCATATGCGGCGCTATTCTCCTGGTAATCTATTTCTTCGCGCCGCAGCTGTTCAGCCTGTTTGTCACTGATCAGATTGTAATTAATATAGGCATTATCATGGTCCATTACATGGTTCCATGCTATGTTTGCGGTATTGTTATTGAAGTGTTTTCCGGTGCCCTGAGAGGCCTCGGTGACGTAAAATGGCCGACAGTATTTACACTCGGAGGTATTCTGGGTGTCCGTCTGCCATGGCTTCTGTTCCTGGTACCGGCACATCACACTCTGCAGATGGCTATTCTGAGCTATCCTGCTGCATGGGTAGGCACGCTATCATGTCTTATTCCGTATTATTTTCTGCGCAGAAAAAGGCTCCTTAATGGAGCCCCATCTGATTGTTATGATGAATACATTCAGGCTGGAGACTGATCTGAGCCTGTCTAGTGTTTTGATCTGTATTTCTCTCTGAGCCTGTCTCTGGTTTCTTTTTTTGCTTTCCTGGCCTTCTTACTGCCTAGCCTGCTTCCGATCATATTTATCAGAGTGAGAAGCACCACAAATGCGACAATGACTTTAATTCCGTTCAGTGTTGCCTGATTGGAAATGTATACATATGACGGGAACCAGCCGGTTTCGATGTTTTCAGTCGCAATAAGTTTATGCTCTCCGATAAGCTCATCGTTTTCATAAACAAGCACCTCACCTACTTCCTGGCCTTTCTTGATAGGCGCTTCGAGTTTTTGGCGTTTGATTTCAGTGGTTATCTCTTTAATGCTGTTTTCTGCAGGATAAGCGTATGTCACACCGTCCGCCTTGAGCACAGTCTTAGTCTTCTCTCCATGTCTGACCATAGCTGTCGTGATGACGCTCTCCGGAGTTGGAACTATAAAGCCAGGAGTTACTTCATGAGAGAAAGCCATCAGCTTGCGTACGTCTTCAGGTCTTCCGTCCTCAGTGTCTCCGAGAACTACGATTACCGCATCAATTCCTGCCTCAGTAAATGAACATACCACAGCACAGTCATCATCATCCCATGTCCCCGTCTTGCCGCCGGTAAGGCCTTCAGGACCCCCGGTCACATGGAGAAAATAGTTTTTCATTTGCCTCTCGCCTGAGAGGTTAGTCGCCTTGGCTGTGTACTTTTTTGTAGTAGCTATTTCGCGCAGCTCCTGGCTTTCAAGGCATTTCGCTGTGATGATTGCCATATCATGAGCTGTGGAATAATGGTCTTTGTGTTTCCATCCGTTTGCGTTGACAAAATGGGTATCATTACATCCCCATTCCGCCACGGTTCTGTTCATAAGTTCAGCGAAATCCGCTTCGCTGCCTGCAACAGCTTCTCCGATAGCATACGCAGCGTCATTTCCAGACTCAAGCATTGCCCCGTACACCAGATCGCGCACGGTTATTTCTTCGCCCGGCTTAAGCCAGATAGTAGTTCCGTTCTCATATACCTGAGTAGCTTTTTCGGAAACAGTTACTACTGTATCCGGGTCCAGTTTTTCCAGTGCAAGCCAGCAGGTCAGCAGTTTGGTTGTACTGTACGGCTCAAGTCTTTCGTTCTCATTTTTCCCGTACACAATCTGCCCGAGATCATAAGAATACAGCGCAGCTCCCTTGGCATCGAGTTCAGGAGCCTCGGCATTCAGATCTCCGGCAGGTGAAGCCATGACACCGCCTTTGCATTTCACCGGATCAGCAGCCGGAGTGACTTTCCAGAAGTAGTCACCTGCTGCAGCTGATGCTTTGGTCGCAGCCTGATATGCTGCCTCGGCTAAGGTCCTCTCAGGACCGTAAGCCGCAGCCGCCTCATTATCCTCTTCAGCAAAAACAGGCAGTACTGCAATTAACGCAAGAATGACCAGTATTAATAATCTTCTCAGTAATGATTTTTTCACTTTTAAATCACCAATACTCTGATTGCTTTAGGAACTACATCTATCCTCAGTGCTCCGGTTTCGAATATCTCTCCATCTCCGACGAATTTCATGGTCGGTCCCAGCATAGGCTCGATAAGAATATTCCTGGCCTGAGTATATGCCGCAATGTCTTCTATTCCTCTGATGCTGAAGAGTTTGCCGGCTTTATATTTCGGGAAAAGCGCCACGAATTTGCGCCTCGGCAGGTCTTTGATCGCAAGAAGCTCGATCAGGCCGTCATACAGATCTGCATTCGGACAGCTCTGAACTCCTCCGCCGCAGAATCCGCCGTTTGCAGCAGTTGCCAGAAGCAGTTTTCCTGTATGGAAGTTCTTTCCGTCCGCAGTAATTCTGAGTTTCTGTCCTTTCTTGCCTGCAAGATTGGCTGCAACAGCAAGGAGATAAGAACCTGTACCGGATACGAGCGGAAGCCTTTTGAGACGGTGTGCCAGAATAGCGGTATTGCCGTCAAATCCTATGTTGATGCCGTTGGTTATGTAGTGGGATTTCTCTTCCCCCTTCTCTATCCATGACATCCTGATAAGATCCATCTTCGTAATCATTCCGTCAAACTGATCTGGCAGATTGAGGTATTTCTTGCTGCTGTTATTTCTGATGCCAAGCTGGCGGACAAAATCATTGCCGCTGCCTACAGGTACTACTCCCAGAATAGCGTTATCATGTCCGAAGATTCCGTTAGCCACTTCCTGAACGGTTCCGTCTCCTCCGCAGGCGAAAACAACGATTTCTTCTCCGTTCATTCCGGCTTCCTGTGCAAGGAGTCCCGCAAGATAAGTTGCATCGTGTTCCCCTCTTGTATAGTAGACTTTAATGTCCCTGTTCGGATTTCCCTTGATCAGATCATCAATGTCAGAAACTATACCGGCGTCATGTTTGCCCTGTCCTGATGCAGGATTGACTAAAAAAGCATATTTCATACAGATACAAACCCTTTCTGTCAAATATTGTAGGTTACTTATTCTGGATTATTCTATTCTGAATCGCTGTCACTGTCATATATCAGCTTAGGCTGCGCACCGAGGTAGTCAAGAGCGACAAGCTGATACTCGACGCCTCTGAGCTCCCCTTTGATGCCTCTTCCGAAAGCCGCATATCCGTGGAGATGTCCGTAAATACACTTCCACACTCCGTACTCTTCAAGAATATCCGTAAAGCCGGTCTGTCTGCCGGCAGGATCTGAAGGCGGATAGTGCAGACACGCAATTATTCTGGCATCAGGTGCAGCTGCTTTTGCTGCTTCCAGTCCCAGCCTCAGCCTCTGCAGCTCCCTTGCATATATTTTCTCGTCATGTTCAGTATATTCCTCTGATCCCGGATACGGCCATCCTCTTGAAGCTACAATTACCAGATTCCCGATTTCAGGCACATAGCAATCATTCTGAAGGAATATTATATCATCAAACAGCGAATTCAGATATTTGATGCGGCTCCACCACAGGTCATGATTACCCTTGGAAATAATCTTGATTCCGGGCAGTGAATGAAGCCATTCAAAATCACTGACAGCCTCCTCAAGCCTGAGTCCCCATGAAATATCACCCGGAATCAGCACAATATCGCCGTCTGAGATTCTCTCCTCCCAGGCAGCTTTGAGCCTGCCGGCGTGATTTTCCCATCCTTCGCCGAACTTATCCATTGGTTTGTCGATATTCTCACCGAATGACAGGTGCAGATCGGAAATTGCGAATATCTTCATTTGTATTTATTGTCCCCCCGAGCTTATAATCGTCTGTCAGGTCAGTCAGACCTGGCATCTTCACCGGTTGCTATGCTTTTAATAACATATCCGGCAAGTGTCAGTCCCGAAGACCCCGGTACATAACTGAGCGTCCCGAGCTCACCATTGCGAGGCGCAGGTTTTTCTTCAGAATACACAACAGGCAGATGCTCAATGCCTCTGTCTCTCAGGCGCTTTCTCATAACCTTCGCAAGCGGACAGACGCTCGTCTTCGCGAGATCTGCCACCTTGAAATCAGTTCCCGTTTTGCCCGCAGCTCCCATCGCAGATATTATATTGACCCCTAGGTCCTTGGCTTTGCATATAAGCGCTGTTTTGGCATCAACATCATCTATTGCGTCGATAATCCAGTCAAACTGAGTCAGATCAAGTTCATCTTTGTCACGGTAAAAACGCGCAAGAGCAGTTACTTCAGTATCCGGGTTGATATCCCTTGCCCGTGCGGCCATCACTTCAGCTTTATTCATTCCGAGCGTGGACGTCAGCGCTACAAGCTGACGGTTGAGATTGCTAGGCGCAACCACATCACCGTCCATCAAAGTCACATGCCCCACTCCGGCACGAACCACAGCCTCAGCTGCATATGACCCTACACCGCCGGTGCCTATTACGATTACGTGCGCTGCCCTGAGCCTTGCCAGGCCTTCCTCGCCTATAAGATTTACTGTCCTTGAATATCTTTCATCCGCCATATCATTATCCGCCTGTTTTTGCAGGTATCTAATCCTCACGCCTGTTTCTCAGTGTATCCAGCACTTTAAAAATGTCCCCGCGCTCAAACCCTCTTCCGTCCAGCTTACGGGCTATTCTGGCAGCTGTTTTCTCATCAGTGATGCATACTGCGGATTTCAGTTCAAGTTCCTTTTCTGCCACTGCCAGAGCATCCGCAAATTCATCAACCTTCTCAGAGTACAGGTAGTCCTCGCGCGCATTCTTTATGGTCACAGCGTCTACGCCCTTTTCTGCAAGCTCCCTTGCTGCCCTTGCGGATCCGCGCTTCTTCTCGTGGTTGTATTCATAGTATCTCAGGGCATACTGATAATCGTCAAGATACCTCATCCCGATCAGCTCATTGGCGGCTTCAATAATCTCGTCATCAGTATAGCCTTTTTCTTTCAGTTTATTCTCAACTTCCGCCTTGGTGCGCATCCTTGCATCAAGATAAGAATAAGCAGCTTCAATGGCGGATTTTTTATTCTTCTCACTCATAATAATATCAGTTCCGGCGGGCATATTTCACGTCCGCAGTTCTCAAAACAGACAGCCGCGTGCATCTTCCCTGATGCAGGTATCTTCACATCCTGTATGATATACTCTTTTCCCCGGTACTCCGTTCTGTCAGAGCTGACAGCAGGCAGAGCAGATTCCGTGACAGATGTTCCGATTGCCTTAACCAGCGCTTCCCGCCTCGTCCACAGCCGGAAAAACTCACTCACTGCAGCCAGGCTGATTTCAGCTTCTGCCCCATCCGTTTTATTGCTCAGTCTCTCGACAGCAGCCGCGTCTTCCGGCGCGTAAAACCTCTTTGCAATTGATATTGCATCAGCCCTGCGCTCATACTGAATATCCAGTCCGCAGTTAACATCAGGTTCTGAGATAAGAACCGCCCATGTACCCGCACTGTGCGATATCGAGAATGGTGCAAAGCCACAGATATATGGCTTGCCGAATTCTCCTAAGGTCCCGAGGTTTGCAGTCATGCGTGCAGCTTCAGATTCAGAGTCAGCACAATTCGCGTATGCTTTCAGATATGCTGCAATAGCTTTCTCAAGCAGCTGATGGCTTTCGCCTTTTGTATTGGTGAAACCGTGTGTATAATAAATAACCATCAGTTATTCAGCTCTTCAACAGCCTTGTCCATGATATTCTCATCTGTAGCTTCAATATCAGGCTCGATTCCCTTTTCCTGGACGTGGTTGCCTTTAGGTGTCAGGTATTCTGTAACTGTCATTTTGATTGCGGAGCCATCTTTGAACTGGCGCGAGACCTGTGTTACTCCCTTGCCGTATGTCCTTGTTCCGATTACTTTTCCCGCATTGTTCTCCTGTATTGCCGCAGTCAGAATCTCTGAAGCACTGGCAGTATTTTCGTTAACAAGCACAACAAGATCCAGATCTGCAGAGCTCTCCTCAGAATCATATTCAGTCTTCTCGCCCTTCTTGTTGATCTCAGTCATGATTCTGCATTCCGGAAGCAGGTAGTCAGCGATATCTATGCTGACATTAGTCATTCCGCCTCCGTTATCCCTGAGATCCAGGATGAACTTGTCACAGCCCTGTTTCTGCAGTTCTTCAACTGCCTCTTTGACCTCGTCGGCACTGTCTTCGGCAAAGACCATCAGATGGATATATCCGACTTCCGGATTATCTTCAAGTTTGGAATAACTTACAGAATCAATGTTGATTTCTGCCCTGGTCATCTTCAGATCAATTTCCTTGTCGTCTCTTCTGACAGTAACCTTAACCTCAGTTCCGTCTTCTCCGGTCATTCTGGCGACTGCGTCTTCAATATTTTCAGGAACAACACCGTCCACCCTGATGATCTCGTCGCCTTCTTTCATTCCGCCCTTGTCAGCCGGTCCGTCATCAAATATCTGCCCTACTATCAATCCGTCATCGGTCTGAAGAACCACGATTCCTATACCGACATATCCGCCTTCGAACTGCTTGGAGAATTCTTTGTATTCTTCAGGTGTGAAATACACAGCATAAGGATCGTCAAGTTCTGAAACCATTTCCTTGACTGCAGCATCTGTAATTTCTTCAGGTGTTTCCTTGACCAGCGGGTCTTCGCCTATCAGATCAAAGATCACATTATATTTCCCGAAATTGTTGTTCAGATTCACAAAGTAGTCATAATCTGCCTTAGAAACTATTCTGCCATAGTCTGCTCCGTACATGACGGCAGCGAACACACCAATGCAAGCACAGAAACCTGCAGCAAAAGCAAGCAGCATTCTGAGCCATCCTCTCCTTGCCGGTTTCCTGTGTGTCACAGCAGTCTGTACAGCGGCATTACCGACTGCACTGTTTTCTTCAGCTGTAATCTCAGGTTCAGACTGGTTATTAAGTTCTTCTCTGATTTCTTCTGTATCTGTCATTTTGTTGTCTCTGTCTCCCGTCAGTTTCCCTTACAGCGTTCCTGCAGGCAGCACATATTTTGCTATTATCTGGACATGCTGCTCATCCCGCCAGTTATTTATTTCTATAGTGCCGAGTACATCTGCCCTGCACCCGTGTCCGGCATGCATCCCTTTGCCTCCGGCCGTTATACCTTCATATGCCTCTGCAGCATCATGGAAAAGCACACATTCTACGCTGCGGTCTCCGTCCGAACTGATGCTGAATTTCGCCATTTTGTTCTCGCCTCTGAGATATCTCCAGCTGCTTACCTCTGCATTTTTAATTGCAAACACCGGCAGCTCGTTATCCCTTCCGCACGGCTCCAGCCATGTTATTGCCTCAGCAAGTTCCAGGTCAACTTCTCCGGTCCTCAGTTCTGCATCATATGCGTAATCAATGTCAAAAAGAGTGCTGTCTTCAGCCAGCATACCGGCTATATCCTTATTCAGCTCTTTTCTGAGGGCATCCGCTTTGTCTGCCGCTATGGTAAAGCCACAGGCTGCGCTGTGTCCGCCGAAGCTTATGAAAGAATCGCGGTATTTATCGAGCATTCCGAAGAGGTCGACAGTGCTGATCGAACGTCCTGTGCCCTTATACGTATCGTTGCTGCGGGAAATGATCACAACAGGCCTGTTTATTCTCTCTCTGAGCTTTCCGGCTACTATTCCGAGAACGCCTTCATGTGAGTCATTGATCTCCACCGTGACAAAATCGCCTTTGGCCAGCTCTTCATCAAGCATACCCAGACCTTTGTCGAACGCATCGTCCTGCAGGCGTCGCCTCTCCTGATTCGCGTCAATCAGGATTCTGCAGCATTCATCTGCTTCGCTGTCTGTCTCCGCAAGAAACAGCCTGACTCCTACAGACGCATCTCCGAGCCTGCCGGAGGCATTGATCTTAGGAGCTATTCCGAATGAAATATCACTTGCACGAAGAGTCCTGTAGTCCAGGCCCGACATATCTATGAGTCTGCGGAGGCCTCTGTTCCTGCATCCGAGGTGGATGGATCTCAGTCCGCATTTTACAATTGTGCGGTTCTCATCAAGCATCGGCATGATATCTGCAATAGTTCCGACAGTTACCAGTTCCAGAATTTCAGCCATAACTGACTTAGGAACAGGTCTTGTTCTGGCAATAGCAAGAGCAAGCTTATAAGCAACACCGACGCCTGCGAGCCCCTTAAACGGGTATCCGTCTTCAGCCAGTTTAGGATTGATGATGATCCCCTCTGCCCTGACATCAGATACATTGTGGTGATCCGTTATCAGTGTTCCGATTCCGAGAGAATGCGCGTAAGCCGTTTCCTCTTTCGAAACTGAGCCGCAGTCAACAGTAACTATGAATTCTCCGCCGTCCTCCCTGATTCTGTCTATCGATTCTCTGTGAAGACCATATCCTTCATCGAGCCTGGAAGGAATGTAGTACGTTACATTTTGTGTCAGGCTGCCAATTACCTTCATCATCAGAGAAGTTGAGGTGATTCCGTCAACATCGTAGTCACCGTAGATAACGATTTTCCGGCCAGAATCAATTGCATCTAACAACAAATCCACCCCTGTTTTCATATTTGAAAACAGGAATGGATCATATGCAAGCTGCGGCCTTGAGGAGAAGAATTCCTCAGTCATCTCCTCCCCTATGCCTCTTGATTTAATTATTCTTAATAGTATTTCCGGAATCTGAACGGATTTCTGCATTATTCATAAGCCTCTGTGTCAGTAGTCTAATGAATAATTATAACACGGTATCCGTAATTAATACAGCCCGAGCGGATTAGTGATAGACCCGTCTTTGAATACTGTAAAGTGCAGATGCGGACCGGTTGAATTTCCGGTACTGCCTATGTATCCGATCAGTGTTCCTTTGGCTACAAACTGGCCTGACTTGATGTTGTATCCTTTGAGGTGTCCGTAAAGTGAACTGTATCCGCCGCCATGTGCGATCTGGATGCAGTTGCCGTATCCGCCGTACCAGCTGGCTCTTGTAACTATACCGTCTGCTATTGCATATACAGCAGATCCGTAAGTTCCGCTCTTGAGAACTATATCAATACCGTTATGGAATTCTCTGCCGTGGAACGGGCAGATTCTCCAGCCGTAATTGGATGTGATGTACCAGTTTGCCTGAGTAGGCCATGCATAGGCGCCCGGCGTTGCGGTAATTGTTCCGCCGGCTTCGACGATCATCGCCTCTGCAGCTGCCTGCTTGGCTGCAGCTTCAGCCGCGAGTTCATATCCCTCAGCCTCGAGCTGATCTTCCATAGCCTTATACTTATCAGCTTCTGCCTTGTATTTCTTCTTGAGTTCTTCGGTCTCAGCCTCTGCAGCCTCAAGATCGATTTCTTTCTGCTCAAGGTATGCCTGCTGCTCTTCGAGGTGCTTTTTCATTTTCTCCAGTTCTTTGTAATCTTTCTGGAGTTTTTTGAGAAGCTCCTGATCGCTTTCAAGGATCTTGTGGACCATTCCGACATTTGAAAGCAGGTCTTCTACGCTTTCTGAACTGAGAACTACATCGACAAAACCCACTTTTCCGGTCTTGTACATTGCAGTGAGACGGTTATTGAGCGCATCATTCTGCTCCTCAATCTCCTTCTCTTTCTTTTCCATCTTATCCTTAGTAACAGCTATCTCAGCCCTGGTAGCTTCGATGTCTGCTCTGGTGCTCTCAATCTGTCCCTGCAGAGCGTCAAGTCTTTTCTCTGCTTCCTCAAAATTGGCCGTCGCTTCAGCAGCTTTTTTGCCTGCGGCTTTGGCTTCTTTCTTCTTGGCATCGGCTGCAGCTTTAGCCTCATCTGCCTCTTTCTGTGCAGCCGCCTTTTCCTCCTCGGTTACTGCAAACGAATCAAGCAGAGCAGCGTTGTATGCTCCGTACCAGGATCCGGCGCAAAGCGTAATTGCCAGCGCGATCACCATTATTGCCCGTATCTTTCTGTTTAAGCGGTTTTTTCTCATTATTGCGTATAAGTCCTGTATGTATCTCTGCCCCTTGTGTTCCGGAATCTGATTACCTGTCGAGAAATCTTCTGATCGATATTATGCTTCCGCATGTTCCGATGCTTACTCCGAGACAGAGGAAAATGATCAGAAGATTGGTTGTCAGATATTCAGCCGGTACAACCGAAACCGACAGTATCCTGGTGACATCTGTCCCTATCATTTCAGTTACTTTCTGGTAGATGTAGTGAGTAAGACCCGTAGCTATCAGCGCCGAGATAACTCCTACGATGATTCCGCCCCAGATGAACGGAGCTCTTACAAACCAGTCAGTCGCGCCAAGGTACTTCATGATGCTGATTTCTTTCTCTCTGTTGAAAACTGTCAGCTTGATAGTATTGGCAACGATGATTATCGAAACTATAATCAGGAATCCCATAGTGATGATCGAACCCATCTCTACAAATCTGGACACCTGCGCCAGCTTCTCAATAGTATCCTGATAGTAAACTACGTCGTCAACGCCTTCTACTGATTCTGCGGCAATAGCCACTCTGTTGGCGGCATCTTTGTCCTTAACATATACGGAATATGAATCAGGAAGAGGGTTCTCCGGCAGGTTCTCCAGCAGATAGCCGTTTTCCCCCCATCTTTCTTTGAGTGTCTCCAGAGCCTGATCCTTGGTAACATAGGTGATGTGATCGACCCCGTTCATAGCCTCCAGTTGAGCCCCTACACTCTGTGCAGTCTCTTCTGTGCTTCCCTCTGCAAGATACAGCTGGATTACGTTGTAGTCTTTTTCAATTGTAGCTGCAAAAAGATTGATGTTTACAAATGTTACGAAAAACAGTCCGAGTATCAGCATCATGGCTGTAATGGCCATAGTCGATGTAAAGTACATGCCCTTATTGCGGTTCATCTGAGAGAAAGACTGTTTGAGATTGTAACCGAATCTACTCATATACGTCCTCCCCTCCGTTAAGATATGCGCTTACCATATCATCAACGCCGTATTTTTCATGAGCTGCCTGCCCGTGTCCGGCAGATGTGAAATCCTGTGAGGACTGATCCAGATATACGGTCTGCCTGTTCTCTTCTTCAATTGTTGTCCGCGGGATAAACAGCTGAGGCTCCTGTATTGACGTTTTTTTGTATCCGTAGCTGCTGCCCTCTTCATCACGTACGATGCGTCCGTGCTCGATTGCAACTACTCTCTTGTTCATTTTGTCAACAATATCCTTGGCATGTGTAACCATGAGGACTGTTGTTCCTCTGATATTGATCTGCTCTAGCAGTTCCATTATTTCCATAGCGGTGTTAGGGTCAAGGTTTCCTGTCGGCTCATCACAGATCAGAACTCTCGGCTTGTTGACCAATGCTCTTGCGATACCTACTCTCTGCTGTTCACCTGCAGACAGTTCAGCAGGATAGCGCTTTGCCTTGTCCTTGATATCTACCAGATCCAGAACGTACGGAACTCTCTCTCTGATTTCTCTCTTCCTTTTGTGAAGAACTTCCATCGCGAAAGCGACATTTTCGTATACTGTCTTCTTCTCGAGAAGTCTGAAATCCTGGAATACCATTCCGACCTTCTGTCTGATAGCCGGAACTTCTCTTCTGCCTATGCGGGTTATGTCTTTGCCTGCAAGAAAAATCTTGCCCTTGTCAGGCTCGATTTCCTTGAGTATAAGTCTGATGAAAGTAGTCTTGCCGGCTCCGCTCGGTCCTACGAGAAATACAAAATCCCCTCTCTTGATATGGACGGATGCATCGATAAGTCCTACATTTTCACCGTATTTCTTGGTTACATTTTTGAATTCTATCATTGTTCGAAAGCTCTCAATCCGGAGACCCTGCCGGCCTATTCCGGCATAATTGTAAAGTCTCCTTGACATTCAACATTATACACAACCCTTACTGCTAATTCCTGAAAACTTAACGAACATTAATGAACATTAAGGAAACTGTCTCCGGAAGAAGACGACCCCCGGAAGTCTGACTTCCGGGGGCCGTCTCGGATTTACCTGACAGAAAGGGTCAGCATATTTCCGTTCAGGAGTATTTATTGTTCATTTCTGGTCGCGCCTGATTATACCAGTGTCCTGGCTGCAGCTGCAATATCGTCAGCTGTCATGCCGTATTTTTTGAGAAGTTCAGCCGGTTTGCCGGATTCGCCGAAAACATCGTGCTGACCTACCATTGCGATTCTGCAAGGGCACTTCTGTGCAGTAACCTCAGCAACTGCGCCGCCGAGGCCTCCTATTACGGAGTGTTCTTCGACTGTTACGATGCCTTTGCACTCAGAAGCTGCCTTGACAATGATTTCTTCATCGATCGGCTTGATTGTGTGCATATCGATAACGCGTGCGGTGATTCCTTCTTCTTCAAGTGTTTGTGCTGCTTTCAGAGCATCTGCTACGAGGATACCGGTTGCGATGATTGCAACGTCACTGCCGTCTTTGAGAAGATATCCTTTGCCGATCTCAAGGTCTGCGTCCTCAGCATAAAGAGCCGGAACGCCGGCTCTTCCGAGTCTGATGTATGCCGGGCGGTTCTGCTCGAATTCCTGTCTGAGGAGAATCTTGGTGCTGACTCCGTCAGCAGGATTCAGAACTACCATATCAGGCAGAACTCTCATCAGCGCGATATCTTCAAAAGTCTGATGCGATGCTCCGTCCTCGCCTACTGTGATTCCGCCGTGTGTAGCGCAGATCTTAACATTCGCATGGGTGTGCGCAATTGAATTGCGGATGATCTCAAATGATCTTCCTGCAGCGAACATAGCAAAGGTGCTGGCTGCAACTACATGACCCGAGTGAGCAATACCTGCTGCTTCAGCATACATATCCTGCTCGGAAATACCTACTTCAACAAATCTCTCAGGGAAAGCTTTTTCAAATATATCTGTCTTGTTTGAGCCTGAAAGGTCAGCACTCATGGCTATGAGATCCTGTCTCTCTGCGCCGTATTCAGCAAGGAACTCGCCGTATGCCTGTCTTGTTGCTACTTTCTTAACATCAGCCATTACTTCTCACCTCCGAGTTCTTTGATTGCGGCTTCAAGCTGCTCGTCACTAGGAGCTTTGCCATGCCAGCCTGCCTGATTCTCCATAAAAGAAACACCCTTGCCCTTGACGGTCTTCGCAACGATGCATACAGGCTTGCCCTTAACTGCCATAGCCTTCTCGTATGCATCAAGCAGAGCCTGCATATCATGTCCGTCACAGACAAATGCCTCCCAGCCGAAAGCTGCGAATTTATCATCAATCGGAGCAACCTTCTTGACTGTATCGACAACTCCGTCTATCTGCAGGTTGTTCCAGTCAACAACTGCGATGAGATTGTCAAGTCCGTGCTTTGCAGCTGAAAGAGCTGCCTCCCATATGATGCCTTCCTGCAGTTCACCGTCACCTGTTACGACAAAGGTTCTGCGTGACTTGCCGTCAATCTTGTCAGCAATTGCCATTCCGACAGCTACAGAAAAACCCTGTCCTAGTGATCCTGTGGACATCTCTACGCCCGGGCAAAGTTCCATGCTTGGATGTCCCTGAAGTCTGGAGCCAAGCTTGCGGAGTGTAAGCAATTCAGAAGGATCAAAAAATCCTCTGTGCGCGAGAACCGAATACAGAGCCGGTGCAGCATGTCCCTTGGAAAGAATCAGTCTGTCTCTGCCTTCCATCTTCGGATCTTCAGGATTAACATTCATAACATTGAAATAAAGTGAAACGAGTATATCGGTCACGGATAGCGACCCGCCCGGGTGTCCGGCACCTGCAGAATGGATGCCTCTGAGAGCATCGATCCTTACATCGCGGGCTATTTCTCTAAGCTCCTGTACAGTTTTCAAAATCATACCTCCAGTCATGAAAACGAATATACACTTATTCATTAGTTCGGTAATTCATTTTTACATACGCACCCACCGTAGTCAATGAAATTTGTCGGACATATTGGTAATTATTTTTCAACAGGCGGAATATTATTTTTATCTTGGAAGAACCGTGTATTATCTGCTGCCGATTCATAATACGTATGCGGCTTTCTCCGAAGTCCTGGCAATAAAACCTGCTAACAAAATTCAAGTACTAATTTGAATTTGCCAGCAGGTTTCTCTTTTGTAATTGTTGCACTACAAAAAAGGAGACGTTGTTGTCTCCTTTTCCCCTGTATCATTCATGTCTCTTAGTGCATTTTCTTCATGACTGCTGCGAGGTCTTCCGGCAGTCTCTTGTCGCATTCTTGTTTGAGGTCGTCTGGTACTCCGAAGAATGCTTCTGCTATGGCACCTGTCATGGCGCCTATGGTGTCGCTGTCTCCGCCAAGGGAGATCGCGTTTCTGATACAGTCTTCAAAATCGGTTCCTTCAAGGAATGCGATTATGGCTTCAGGCACGCTGCCGTTGCATGAGACGTCAAATCTGTAGCCAGGTCTGATCCCGTCGCAGGTCCTGCCAAGGTCGTAGCCAAATTCTGTTTCGATGTACTGTTTGATCTCGTCTTTGCTGCTGCCAGTTCTGGCCAGGTAGACCGCTGACGCTATTGCTTCGGCGCCCATTATGCCCGCCGGATGATTGTGCGTGACCTCAGCCGTCCAGGCCGCGATCAGTCTGGTTTTGTGCATGTCATCGTACAGCCACCCTGCCGCCGAAACTCTCATCGCCGACCCGTTGCCCCAGCTAAAATAAGGCTCGCGGTCGCGTGTCAGTATCCACTGGCGGAAGTGGCCGCCGTAGCCGACGTTCGGATATCTGTTGCCAAATTCATGCATGCAGTCGATGATGAGGTCCTTCGTGGCCTTTTCGTCATCCGAAACGCCGCGCTCATCCGCCTGGAGCAAAGCCTCCGCGATCGCAAGCGACATCACCGTGTCGTCCGAGAAATCCGAGTGCGCGCTGAAAAGCGGGAAATCCTTCCTCTTAATATTGTGCCATTCGTAAGGCCCGCCAATAATATCTCCAAGAACAGCTCCGTACATAAATCTACCTCCATTTTGGGAGTCATCGCTCCCCCATTATGCTAATGCTTCAATCCACCGGCCGCGGTACATTCTCACGAGGAAGATGCAGCCTCTGAAGCATAGTTCTATCATCATTGCGATCCAGTAACCCCTGAGTCCGAGCATCGGCACCAGGAATATCGCTGGTATGATGCGGACGCACCACATGCTGACAAGGTTCATCACGCTCGGGGTCAGTGTGTCGCCGGCACCCCTGAACACGCCCGCGCAGCAGATCGACGCTCCGTACAGCGGCTCGGCAAAAAGCTCGATCCTCAGCACGCTGGTGCCGAGTTTTGCCGCCTCAGCGCTGCTAGTCAGGATGCCAAAAACCGCCGGCGCCGAAATGTACATCAGCACGCCCATGCAGCCCATCAGTATCATGCCGAGATAGACCGAGACCCGCGCAAAGCTCCTCGTCAGGTCAAAACGTTTTGCGCCGATCGTCTGTCCGATGATGGCCGTCGCCGCCGCGCCTATGCCGTAGCCCGGCATGTAGCAGAGGCTTTCCGCCGTGATGGCGAGCGAGTTCGCAGCCGTCGGGACCGTCCCCAGCTGTGCCACTATTATAGTGCCTGCGAGGTATGCACTGCAAATGAATATCTGATCGAACGAAAGCGGGATGCCGATCCTCGCCGCTGTGGCCATAATGCCTGGCTCCCATTTCCAGCTGCCGCCGCTGAGGAGGGAGATCTTGTTGTTGCGCGCGGCTATCATGTACAGCGCTGCGATCGATATTATGACCTCCGAGAGCGCCGTCGCGATCGCCGCGCCTCTCACCTCCAGGCCCGCGCCCGGGATCGTTACAAGGTGTCCCGCCAGGCTCACTTGCCGTGTCGGGAAGATCATCAGGAAATTCAGGATCACGTCCAGCAGGCAGATGATGGCAGACAGGATGCTCGGGGTCTTCATGTCGCCGGTGCTCTGCATCATTCCGCAGGCCAGCTGCCGCATGAGAATGAACGGCACCGACAGGCTGTAGACGAAGAAATACGCCGAAGCGCCCGGCCTGATCTCCTCCGCTCCTCCGAGCCATGCCGGGAGCAAGCCGCTGATCGCTGCGCACAGAGCCGCGATCACGAGACCCGCCAACATGGCGGTTTTGAGCCCCTGACGCAGCACATCCTCCGCCCGGCTTTCCCTTTTTGCGCCAATCAGATGCGCCACCTGGACATAGAAGCCCGCGGAGATGCCTATGCAGCTGCCGCCGATGAGCCAGGTCGTGGATGAGATCAGCCCGATCGAAGCAGTCGCCGCCGCGCCAAGACTTCCGACCATGCCCGCGTCGATGTACTGCATCGCGATCGAAGTGAACTGCGCGAGGATCGCCGGAAGGCTCATACGCAAAACGAGGCGCACCTTGTCGGAACGCCTCACCTCAGGCATATCAAGCACATTGTCGAGATTGATCCGGTTCACTTTGTCAAGTGGAGACAGAGAACCGTCCCTGTCTCCTTCTATTTTATTGTTATTTCCACGATGTTCGGCAGGTCGGCTTCCGGCTCGTACCTGTATGTCATGTCGTGGACTACGTTCTTAAGCATTTCGTATGAGAGCGCGTCGTCGCTCTCTTCCGGGTCAAAGCGGCTGCCCGTGTATGAAACGGTGAGTTCTGTATCGCCTGTCTTCTCGGAATACACTGCGGTGAACTGCACTTCCCTGCCGGTGATCACTGGTTTGAGCTGCTGCAGCACCAGCTCCTCATACGCCAGCCTGATGCGGTATTTCGTGCGCGGCGGGATGTCGTTCTTAAGGCAGTAGCGGTCGATCTCTGCCATGTCCTTCTCAAAGTCTGAATCGCTCCCGATCCTGAGCAGCCTGACGCCGGTGTCGTACGCCTCCTGCCTGGACTTCTTAAGGATGTCTATCTGCGGCTTCATCACATTCTCGATCACGGTGAGATGCCCGAACAGGTTGAAGGACTGGAAAACCATGCCCATTTTGCGCCTGGCGAGCGTCGGATCGTATCGAGGCGCCGTGATATCCACGCCGTCAAGAAGTATTTTACCGCCAGTCGGCCTCTCAAGCAAGTCTATGCAGCGGATCAAAGTGGATTTGCCCGTGCCCGAAGGTCCGATGATGGCGATCACGTCGCCGTCATTGATGACTGCATTCACATCGGCGAGAGGAGTGGAATTCTCGTATTTTTTCTCAAGATGGATCAGCTCGATCATGTTCTATCCACCCCCTTCAGAATGTCCTCGCGGGTCTTGCGCCTCGGGTCCGTGCGGAGCTCGATCATGTTGACCAGCTGTATCAGCAGCCCCGCCAGGATGAAGTATATTATGGCGACCGCTACCAGCGGGAAGAAAGCATCGTAAGTCCGGCTTCGCACGACGTCGGCCATTTTGGTGAGGTCCTGCACCGCCACGTAACCGACGACAGCCGTTGCTTTGATCAGAGAAGTGACCTGCGCCTTAAAGGTCGGCATGAATGCGGCATGGCCTGCGGCAGGATTATTCGGTAGAAAGCGTTTCGGTCGGTGTAGCCAAGCGAGTACGCAGCCTCCATCTGCCCCGCGTCGACAGCGCCGACGCCGGCTTTGAGCATGCTGTAGACCGCGGCCGCGAATATCAGGGTGAACGCGACGACAGAGACAGCCGTGCCGGACATTCCGGCATCGCTGAACACTATATAGTAGAGGATCATCAGGAGAACGACGACCGGCATGCCCTGAATGAGCCACACTGCGAAACGAGTGGCCACATTGGCGATCCGGTAGCCTTTGCGGCAAAGCATGAACACGGCGAATCCCAGCATCGTCCCCAGCAGCACTGACAAAACCGTTATGAGGATCGTCGTGCCAATGCCCGACGCGAAGAGTTTCCACCGCCCCTCGCGAACGAACGTCTTATGGAAGCTTTCCCTGATATTCGAGAAAACACTGTTCCCATGCGCATCCGTCACCATCACGCCAACTTCCCCGACGTACGTAGGCTCGGAGAACTCAATCGCCTCGCTGCGCTCCGGCGTTATGAAAAGATTGGCGAAAATACAATCTATGTCTCCGCTGTTTGCGGCAGGTATGATCCCGTCATAGTCATACACTTTGAACGTCAGGCTCGCATTCATCCAGACCGCAAATCTTCTGGCCAGCTCGATGTCGTAGCCTGTGAGACCTTCACCCGCGTAATATGTATAAGGAGGATTCGCCCCGGAAGTCCCCACCAAAAGTTCATACTCCGGGTTTTCAGCCTCAGGTATTTCCGGCATGGTATCTTCATGCCGTATGACCCAGCGCTCCCTCATGTCCTCGAGCGTTCCGTCTGCTTTGACCTCCCGCAGGAACTCATTGACCTTGTCCTTGAGGCCCGGCCTGTTCAGATCCTCCAGAGAAGTGATCCCACCGGAAGATACACTCCCGTCAGAACCACCGCCCGCACCATTGCCGGCGGCACTTTCCGCACCACCGCCTGGGCCGCCGCCCGCGCTGCAGCCCGCAAGCACACACAGCGCAATAATCAGGCAAAACAAAAGCGCGAGCCTCGCCCTTCTCCCCCCAGAAGAAACAGACGCGCCAGCAGATCTCAAATACATGCAATCCCTAACGACCTTGATCATAAAACCCTTTTTCGTACAATTGCTTGATTGACCAGATATTTACCCTCACATTATACCACAAAAGCAGGAACCATGGAGACGAGAGATCACCCGCGGCAGAGAGATGATCTGAAGCAGAGAAAGGCGCCGCCCCGGAGACATGATCTGAAGCAGATAAAGGCGTCGCCCCGGAGAGAGGAAGAGGAGGCCTTGATACTTTTTCTCTCTATACAGGCTTGCGGTATCAAACCACGCGACTAGCATTGATACTTTTAACCTCGCTGGGCATATGCGCCAAGTCTCCTTCTCTCCACATGCGGTAACTTGGCGCATTTCAAGGGCTGCGCCGGGCATTTGCGCCAAGCCTCAGCCTTATACTGGTACCCATAAAATGGACACGAGCTGTACACAAGTTGCACCATTGAAAAACTTGGCTGTACCACATTGCCGGACTCGTTATTACAATAAAAAAGGGGTCGCCAGACCAACTGTATCCCTTATTATATAAAACAAGTGCAGCTGCAGAGATTGTTCTCTGTCAACTACACTTTTATGGTACTAAAAAGCGGGATCCGCACCATATTATGCAGATCCCGCCCATAATCATAATTAATATCAGATATGCAGGAAGATTCCCGCCATAATGAAGTATGTGCAAAGCGATATCATATCCGTAATCGATGCCATCATCGGTCCTGCCATGAGCGCAGGGTCTATGCCGATTTTCTTAGCCAGCATCGGCAGCATAGAGCCTATCAGCTTGGCGATAATTACGATGAGTATCATCGCGCAGCATACAGTCAGAGCAACAAGAGGCGGATTGTGGTCTAGGTACACAATTCTGAAATAGTTCAGAGCGCTGAGGCATATACCTACGATTATTCCTACTCTGATCTCTTTCCACATGACTTTGATGAAGTCTTTCAGTTCGATCTCACCCGTTGCCATACCACGGATAATAAGTGTTGATGACTGGGAACCTGAGTTACCGCCTGTACCCATCAGCATCGGCATGTAGATAACAAGCGCGATAACTGCCGACATGGCGTCTTCAAATCTCTGCAGGATTCCTCCGGTGATAAAGTATGAGCACATCAGCAGGAACAGCCACGGCAGTCTCGCTTTGACATGCTGGAATACCGACTGGTCGAGGTACTCTCTGTCTGATGTATCGATGATACCACCCATACGCTCGATATCCTCTGTCGCCTCTTCTTCGATGACGTCGAGGATGTCGTCTACGGTAACGATACCGACAAGCCTGAATTCATTATCTACGACCGGAATAGCCAGATAACCGAACCTTGTGAACAGCTCGGATACCTCTTCCTGGTCGTCATCTACATGAGCAACTACCGGGTCGTCATGCATAATATCCGATACGAGCAGATTGTCGTCAGAGATAACAAGTGACTTGAGTGAAACTACGCCGATCAGTTTGCGGCCTCTGTCAAGTACGTAGCAGGTATATATGGTCTCTGAGTCCAGACCCACTTCCTTGATGTGATCGAGCGCCTGTCTGACGGTATCATTCTTGCTGAGATTGATATAATACGGGGTCATCAGTGATCCCGCACTGTCTTCCTTATACTTAAGGAAGGTGTTGATCATTTTCCGCTCACTCTTAGGCGTCTTGTCGAGGATCTTGTCTACGATGTTGGACGGAAGTTCCTCAAGTACGTCGATCATATCATCGAAGTCGAGCTCGTCAAGAATGTATTTAAGCTCGGGATCTGTGATAATGTCGATAATATCCAGTCTGTCGTCAGTGCTGAGTTCTGCAAAAACGTCAACGCTGACATCCTTAGGCAGTGCACGGAAGAGAACGACCATGCGCTGGAGATCGAATTTTCGTCGGATATCTACCAGCATTTCTGCGATTTCTACTTCGTTATGCTTGAGAAGCTCGTCTCTGCATCTGAAATACTTCTTCTCTTCAAGCAGCTCGAAGATTTTTTCCAGCGACTCATCATAAGCCTGATCCATATCCAGGATGATATTGGTATTCTCCATGGGTCTCTTCCTCCTTTCTGATTCTTATCTTCTGTGATGCATGAACAGTTCTCCTGCAGCGTATGCGCAGACGGGAACTGTTCTGCTGCTGTATTTACTGTACCTGATGTCCGAGCATTTCCCTTATTTCATCTTCGGTTATTATGTTTACACCAAGCTCTCTGGCTGTCCGGTTCTTGGATGATCCGGAGCCCGGATCGTTTGTGATCAGATAGTCAGTTCTGGCAGATACCGAACCTGCGACTTTACCGCCCTCTGATTCTATCTCGGCCTTGAGATCCTTGCGGTTTGCATAGTGATTAAGGCTGCCTGTAATCACGAAAGTTTTGCCCTCAAGACTGGTGCCTGCGGCTTCATAGCTCTCGTCAATATCCAGGATAGACACGAGGTCTTCAATTACTGATCTGTTATCTTCATCTGCAAAGAACCTCACATAGTCAGCCGCCATTACTGACCCTACACCGTCGATCATCAGAAGTCCCTCTTCATCGAGGCTCTGAATCTCGGTCCATCTGTTGCGGCACGCTCTCGAAATGACGCCTGAAGTAGCCACGCCGATACCCGGAACTCCGAGGCCGTACAGCAGTCTCGCAGGTGTTGTGTGAGATGCTTTGTCTGCGGAAGCAATCAGATTGTCGTATGATTTCTGTCCGAAGCCTTCAAGTCCGATGATCTCATCTCTGTACCTCTCCAGTCTGAACAGATCCGGGAACTGTCTGACAGCGCCGATTCCTATCAGCTTGAGAAGTCCTGATTCCGACAGACCCTCGATGTTAAGAGCATCTCTTGAAACAAAGTGGGAGAATTTCTTGACATGCTTGGCAAGGCAGTCAGGATTGGTGCATATAAGTGTCTTAGTGCCTTCATCATCTCTGATCCTGGTTGCTCCGCCGCATACAGGGCAGACTTCCGGTATTTCTATTCTTCCGCTTCTTGTCAGGTTGTCACTGAGCTGCGGAATGATCATGTTAGCCTTGTACACTCTTATAGTATCACCAATTCCCAGTGCAAGGTCTTCCATTATATTAAGATTGTGGACTGATGCCCTGCTGACTGTTGTTCCCTCCAGTTCGACCGGATCGAAAATTGCAACAGGATTCAGAAGTCCTGTCCGTGACGGGCTCCACTCTATTTCTCTCAGAACAGTTTCAGCATTCTGATCGCGCCATTTGAACGCGATGGAATCCTTAGGATATTTTGCAGTCTCGCCAAGAGTCTTGGCGTACGCTGAATCCTCGAGGGTCAGAACAAGTCCGTCGGACGGTATGTCGAAGTCCGGGATGGCCGCTTCGTAGCTGTCGATGACATCCAGAAGGTTGTTCTTATCGACCATCACATAGTCTACGATATCGAAGCCCTGCGATTTCATCCACTCCATCTTGTCGCGTCTGCTGTTCATCTCTACGCCTTCAGAAAGCGTAAGTGTAAAAGCAAAGAAGCTTACTTTGCGGTCTGCGGTTACTTTCGGATCAAGCTGGCGAATGCTTCCGCTGCACAGATTGCGCGGATTCTTGTATTTAGCGTCAGTATCATCAATAGCCTCGTTGATCATCTCAAAGTCTGAATATCTGATAACAGCTTCGCCCCTGACAATGACCCTGCCCTTGTGAGGAATTCTCTTCGGAATATTCTGAACGGCAAGTGTGTTGGCAGTAATCAGTTCACCTTCAACGCCGTTGCCTCTTGTTACTCCCTGCACAAGCCTTCCGTTTTCATATGTGAGTCCGACAGTAAGTCCGTCCAGCTTCCATGAAAGGAGTCCCTGCTGGTCGCCGAGCCATGCTTTCAGCTCATCTCTGTCCTTGGTCTTGTTCAGAGAAAGCATTTTGATTTCATGAACGATTTTAGGCAGGCCGACGGCAGTCTCGTATCCTACATTGATGGAAGGACTGTCCTCTCTGATGTATCCCGTCTCATCCTCAAGTGCGAGGAGCTCGTCATACATCTCATCATATTCGAAGTTGGTTATTATCTCGATTCCGTCGGCGTAATAGGCTCTCGATGCCTCATTCAGTTTGTCGGAAAGCCAGTCTATTCTGCTTCTCTTTTCCTCTAAAGTCATTTTTTCCTCCTGAGTCCTTGCGGCTGCAGATCTGATCATCTGCCGTCAGTCACTGACCTTCTCCATTTTAACAAAGCCCTTGCCGAGCTTCTTCTGCCCGAAATCATCGAACATTACGGTCATGGTCTTCTCATCCTGCTCAATTACCATGCCTTCGCCGAATTTCGGATGTCTTACGATATCTCCGTTGCTGAATTCATCAGAGATTGCTTCTTTGTTGTGCACGGCCTTTCTTGCGGCGCTGAGTCCGTCAAAAGGTCTCGGTCTCGGGTCACCCGCGTATCCGTCTGCGGTTCCGAGGCTGCGTCCTCCGAATATGTAATCACCCAGCAGTCCGCCTCTGCCTCTAAGCCCGTCTTCATTCTTGAGTTTGTCTTTGACTGTCTTGTCTCCGTTGAGACAGTCTTTGTCCATTTCATCAAGGAAAAGCGACTCAGTCTGCCAGTCCGTCCTGCCGTACATAGTACGCATCTGAGCGCCTGTAAGATACAACTTCTTCATCGCTCTGGTGATACCTACATAGCAGAGCCTGCGCTCTTCTTCCATTTTGGCTGTCTCATCGAAAGCTGTAACTCCCGGAAACATTCCGTTTTCCATGCCCGGCATGAATACAACAGGAAATTCCAGGCCTTTGGCTGAGTGAAGCGTCATAAGGACTACCGCGTCCTCTTCTTCGTCGTGATTGTCGATATCTGACATCAGTGTGATCTGCTCAAGAAATGTGCTGAGTACTGAAGTTTCCTCTGCAGGTAGTCCCTCACCGAGAAGTCCCAGTCTGTCAGCTCTCATCTCTGCCTGCATTGCCGCAACGCTGCCGTCGGCAAGGCCCTTCTCAAATTCCGCAATAACGGATTTGAATTCCATTATATTCTCGATGCGTCCGTCAGCTTCGACAGTCTTCGCGTCCTCAAGCGCCTTGAGGTATCCTGATCTGCTGAGCAGATTGTCATATATATCAGAAAGAGTCAGATTGTCCTGCTCATTTCTGAGGTCATCAAGCATCTGCGTGAGTTCCCGGACCGCGGTTCTGCTTTTGTTACCCAGCGATGCAAGCAGCTGGTCTTCGCAAAGCGCCTCATACATGCTTATGCCATATGAATTGGCGTATCCGTCAATTGCAGAAAGCGTCTTGGCACCGATGCCGCGCTTCGGCTCGTTAATGATGCGTCTCATACTCTCATTGTCGCCCGGATTGGCGATAAGTCTGAGGTATGCCATAACATCTTTGATTTCTTTGCGGTCATAGTATCTGAGACCGGCAAGGACTCTGTACGGAATCCCGCGGAAGCTGAACTTCTCTTCGAAAGATCTCGACTGCGCGTTCTTGCGGTACAGGATAGCGATGTCTCTGTAGTTGTAACCCTCGTCACGGAGTTTCTCTATTTCGGCTCCTATCCAGTATGCTTCCTGTTTTTCGTCATCAAGCCTGCGGTAGGTAATCTTCTCACCGTCGCTGCGTTCAGTCCAGAGCGCTTTGCTCTTCCGGCTCTTGTTGTTCCTGATAACTGAGTTCGCCAGTTTGAGAATGTTTCCGTCAGATCTGTAGTTCTGTTCGAGTCTTACGGTAAAAGCGCCGGAGAAATCATTCTCGAAGTCAAGGATGTTGCGTATGTCCGCGCCTCTCCACTGATATATGCACTGATCGTCATCGCCTACAACACACAGATTGCCGTGCTTTGAGGCCAGCATGCTGATCAGCTTGTACTGCAGATAGTTGGTGTCCTGATACTCGTCTACCATAATATATCTGAATCTGTCAGAGTAGTATCTGAGCACGTCCGGCTCCTGCTCGAGAAGCCTGACACCGTTCCACAGCAGATCGTCAAAGTCCATGGCATTGTCTGCCATCAGATCTTCCTGGTACTTGGTGTAAACCTGATATATGAGTTTGTGCTGAGGCATTCCGGTACTCGTGGCCAGGTACTCCTCAGGACCCTGTTCCTGCTCTTTGCAGCTGCTGATAACACTGATAATCATCGATACAGGTGTTATCTTCTCGTCCACACCGAGTTCTTTGCAGATCCTCTTGATCAGAGCTTTCTTGTCTGTCTCATCATAGACAGTGAATCCCGGTCTGTAGCCAAGCGCCTCACCGGAATATCTGAGCATGCGAAGACACATAGCGTGGAAAGTCATGATCCACATTCCGTAAATATCTCCGACGAGATTTGCCACACGGCTTCTCATCTCGTTTGCGGCCTTGTTGGTGAAAGTCACTGCAAGAATACTGCGCGGATCGACGCCCTGCCGCACCATGTAAGCGATGCGGTGAGTCATTGTTGCCGTTTTGCCCGAACCTGCTCCCGCAAGTATCAGGACAGGCCCGTCGATCTGTCTTACTGCCCTGCGCTGCTCACTATTAAGTTCAACTCTGCTTGTATCTGCCATGTAATCTCTCTCTGAAAAGAGCACAGTAAAACTTGAGCTGTGCCCATAGATATTATATTTTACCACAAATTCCGCCGTCAGTGGCTGCTTCTGACTTTTGGATTATAAAAAAGACTCTGCCGCTGATTCGCAGCGAATTCGCAATTGTCACAAATTTCTGTTTTGTTATTTTAGGTTATTTCACAATTGTTAATTTATGTTTTTCAAAAACACCAAATCTTTACCCTGTGACGCCCCTTCAGATGTTGACTTTTACTTGTCAAGTGATAGAATTTATGCGTAGGTGTTTTCACCACAATTCTTAATCTTATTTAATTGCATAAGGAGAGTGATACCAATGGCAAATTATGTAGAAAGAGTCATCGAACAGTGCAAGAAGAACAATCCTGGCGAGCTTGAGTTTCATCAGACTGTAGAAGAAGTTCTGACTTCCCTCGCTCCAGTAATGGATGCTAATCCTAAGTACGAAGAGTGCGCACTTCTCGAGAGACTCGTTGAGCCTGAAAGAGGAGTTACTTTCAGAGTTGTTTGGGTTGACGACGAAGGTAAAGTTCAGGTTAACAAGGGATACAGATATCAGTTCAACAGCGCAATCGGACCTTACAAGGGTGGTCTGAGATTCGCTCCAAACGTATATCCTGGAATCATCAAGTTCCTCGGATTCGAGCAGATCTTCAAGAACTCCCTGACAGGACTGCCAATCGGCGGCGGCAAGGGTGGTTCCGATTTCGATCCTAACGGAAAGAGTGATGCTGAAGTTATGAGATTCTGCCAGGCATTCATGACAGAGCTCTACAGACATATCGGACCTGACACAGACGTTCCTGCTGGTGACCTTGGTGTTGGCGCAAGAGAGATCGGATATCTCTTCGGTCAGTACAAGAGAATCACTGACAGATTCGACGGCGGAGTTCTCACAGGTAAGGGAATTCCTTACGGCGGACTGCTCGGAAGAACAGAAGCTACAGGTTTCGGTATCGTATGGTATGCTGAGGAAATGCTCAAGGCTAACGGCGAAGAGATTAAGGATAAGGTTGTTGCTATCTCCGGATTCGGTAACGTATCTTGGGGAACAGCTTGGCAGCTCCAGAGACTCGGCGCTAAGCTCGTAACAATTTCCGGACCAGACGGATACATCTATGATCCAGAAGGAATCAGCACAGACGAGAAGATCGCTTACCTCCTCGAGCTCAGAGGATCCGGCAAGAACATCTGCGCACCTTACGCAGAGAAGTTCCCAGAAGCTACATTCTTCCCAGGAAAGAAGCCTTGGGGCGTATTTCAGGATACTGGATGCAAAGTTGACATGTTCATTCCATGCGCTATGCAGAACGACGTTCACATGGAGCATGCTCAGCAGATCGTTGAGGGCGGCTGCAAGTTCTATTGCGAAGGCGCTAACATGCCTACAACTAACGACGCTCTGAAGTATCTCATGGACAACATGATCGCTGTTGGTCCTGCTAAGGCAGCTAACGCTGGCGGCGTTGCTTGCTCCTGCATCGAGATGGGACAGAACTCCGGCCACACTGTATTCCAGCACGAGGACGTTTATGCACAGCTCCACCAGATCATGAAGAACATCTACAATGCATGTGCTAATGCTGGTGAGAAGTACTATGGCAACAAGAACGCTCTGGTACAGGGTGCTAACATCGCTGGTTTCGAGAGAGTTGCAGAAGCTATGATGGCTCAGGGTCTTGTATAATGGTTTCATCTACCATAACGCCGTTGGCGTAAGGTAGAAACCATTGATCTCCGGAGGCTAAGCTCCTCCGATAGAATCAAGAAATGAGACTCGTTTGACTCTTTAAGCAAACAACAAAAGAGAGACCGCTTCGGCGGTCTCTTTTATTGCTTTCGAATGAGACAGCGGAACAGTTCACTGTCTCCGGTCGTCCCCTTTCTCCCTCATTATCTACGTATCAGTCCTCATATCTGCTCTGGATTATGCTGATGTCATCGCATGAGAATGTCAGATATTTCAGTTCGCCGTCATCGAGCAGGAAGTGCACCTCAAATCTCCCGTCTTCAAAATACAGTTCGTGGCATTCTAGGTCGCAGTTTGAAGTCAAATCTCCGTCCTCATCGATCTCAGCCTCGACTGCGGCTTCCTCATCTTCGATGATCTGTACACCTTCAAACAAAGCCGTGCGTTTTACCGGCTCGCCTTCCTCATCCCAGCCTGACAGCTCGATTTCAAGTTCATCTCCATCCCTATGAATGCTCAGAACATATTCTCCGTCCAACTCGTCAAGATCCTCAATCAGCCTCGGATACTCATCCGGCATTACCTCACAGAGTTCCTCGTATATGTCCTCAAGAGCGTCCTCAGCTGCTTCGTCCAGCTCATCGAATCTCTCCTGCATAGCCTCTTCTTCAGCCATGAGTTTTTTGTAAGCGCCCTCAGGCAGTGCGCCCATAGCCAGGAGTCTTACATCGACTGAATCTCTGACCCACTTAGGAATGTCTTCGTCTGGTTCCTCAAGAAAATCCCTGTAATTCTCCTCGAAGATTTCCTTTGCTTCTTCTTCATCAAAAGGCTCTCTGTTCTCATATTCCTCGAGTTCACGTTCCATCTGGCGCTTTGTGAATTCCTTCAGTTCAGCGTAATCAGCCGGATGGCGGATATTCTGCTCATTTCCGTCTTCGTCAATGTCGCACACAATGTAGTCTTCAGGGTCGAAGTCCTCAGGATCCGGTTCGTCTTCTTCATCGAAAGCAAGGACTGGCGGTTCATCATAGTCTGCCCTCTCCTCTTCAATGAATCTGTCCATGAATTCCTGATACAGATCTTCGATTTCTCCGTCAGTGTATTCCTTATCAATGACAGGTCGGAACATATCAACAGTTCCGAGCGAGTTCATCAGCGAGTGCCATTCTTTGGTATAAAAACGCATTTTATTATCTCCTTACAGTCCGTCAGGGAAGCTGGTAAAGCTGCCGTGCTCCATCTGCGGCTTTCCGTATTTTTCTTTCGCATCGGCAATTGCTTTTATCATAAATGCCATGTTGCGCGCGAGGTTTCTCATTGTCTGAAGACCTTCCGCATCTTTCTTAACGTCTTCCGCACTGAATCCGTGAACCTGATTCCAGTAAGTGCTTGTTGCGATTGGCATTCCGCTGATTGAGAAGTACTTGTTCAGTACATCAAAGCTTGCTGAATTGCCTCCGCGTCTGGCGCTGACTACTGCAGCGCCGACTTTCAAATGAGTATCAAACTGAGCGCTGTAGAAAAGCCGGTCCATGAACGAGAGAATAGTGCCGTTAGGAGATCCATAATAAACAGGACTTCCGACAACCAGTCCGTCAGCTTCTTCGAATTTTGCGGACACCTCAGTTACGAGGTCATTAAAGACACAGTGCCCGTGAGTTTCGCAGTAGCCGCAAGCTATGCATCCTCTGATTGACTTGCTTCCTACCTGTATTACTTCTGTTTCTATACCTTCTTCATTGAAAACTCTGACCATTTCGTCAAGAGCAGTTGCTGTGCACCCATCTGCTTTCGGGCTGCCGTTGAGTAGTATTACTTTGCTCATTTTATCTCCTTTACAGTATGTCCTTTCATTTGCAGCATCCCGTCTTTGATATCTAACGGCCGCAGTATAATATAAGTCCGGTTCTTCTGGGTTTTGTTCAGTTCCAGAGCTCTGCCGCGAAGTGGTCCCCTGATAATGAGTCTGTCATCTGCCCGTCCCCCGAGATCTGAATGATCTGAGAAGTAGTTTTTGAGTGTTTCAAAAGCATCCAGTGAAACAACTCTTATTTCATCTATCTGTTCAAGTTCTTCGTTGGTATATCCGAGTCCGATATCTGATGTCTGATAATAGTATTCCTGCAGTCCCAGACTGATTATCTGATCATCCTCGAGAGGCTTTCCATTGTATTTAATTTCAAGATCCTTGGTTTCCTTGTCATACTTTATCTTAAGCTCTCTGGAAGTGTGGAAGAAAACATCCTGCCAGTCATCCAGGACTTCATCTCTCAGCATATGACGCACCATATTTCTGAGCATTTCTCCTGTAACTTTGACTCTGTAAATCTTACCGTCATACGGATACGCTTCTCTGAGATCCTGCAGAGTGACTGTCATATCAAGGGTGTAACATCTCGTACTTGATGACGCTAGGAACATGACATCCACGTCGAGGCTGTCCGCGAAAGCATCTGCGAAAAGCTGCCCGACTTCTGTCGTGTTTCCTCTCCCGTAGTTGTCCAGTGTGCGTTTGAGTCGTGTGATTATCCTGCCGTACTTCTCATCTATATCCATGGCATAAGTATTAACCATGGCTCTGACAAAAGGATCCACCTGACAGTGATCTTCATCAACAGGAATTACTTCCCATTTCCATCCGTCAATACTCCGTGTCTCAGCGTTGAAGTCCAGATCCAGTCTTCCGACATGTGTGTTCTCCATTCCCACCTGCAGAATGATTATTCCGTTCTCTATTGTCGGTTCGTCAAGATAAGTATGAGAATGGCCGCCGACTATAATGTCTACTCCGAGATCCTCAGGAAGGGACTTCGCCAGCTCTACATCAGCTTCATATCCTATATGAGTAAGAAGCACTGTTATGTCAGGTTTAAAGCCTTTTTTGTCTACCGCCCTCTCTCTGGCTCTTCTTATCTCCTGCTCGGCATCCTCGACTGTTACGAATGTGCCGACAAGGCCTTCGGTTTTGGCCTGATCGAGAATGTTTTCTGTAATAAGACCGATAAACAGTACATTGACGTCACCGAGCTGAACAACATGATGCGGTTTGAAAAGATGCTTTCTGTTGCTCTTGACAAGGAAATTCGCATTCACTATCGGGAAGTTCGCATATCTGGATACAAACAGCATATGAGAGATGCCGTAATCCAGTTCGTGGTTTCCCAGTGACATAACGTCGATATCCATAAGATTCAGGATCTGCATTGTGGAAAGTCCCTGGAAATCACTGTCAATGAGTGAGCCCTGGAACATATCGCCCGCATTGCAGTATATAGTATCAGGGTTTTCTTCCTTGACCGCAGAAATATATCCTGAAAGCTGCGCAAGGCTTCCGCACAGTTTTCCATTCTCGTCTCTTTTGCCTGTAAACTTGCCGTGGATATCGTTGGAATGCAGTATTGTAATTGTTTTGTTTGTCTTTTCCATAGGTATTACCTTTTGATTTCGCTGTTAAGCGATTGTGTGCAGGAATTATTACTGAATCATACTGAGGGCTTCTCCTGATGAGAAGAGATACAGATATGCCTCCGAAACCTCAAGGCCTGTGCCTTTACGCACTGCCTCTGAGTACAGTTCTATCTGTACGCTGTATTCGTGTTTTATTCTCTCCAGTTCCTGTTTGTAGGTGCTGCCCGGCCTGATGAAACTCGTCTTGTAATCTATCAGGACCATGCTGTCTCTGTCCTCGAAGCAGCAGTCGATAACACCCTGTACCAGCACGGTATGGCCGCTGTCATCCGCCGTATCGTCCCGGGTCTTTGCAGTCCTCAGTGTGAATGGTTTTTCTTTCTTCAGAACACCTCGCCTCGCGGCGTCTGCTGCTCTCCGGCCAAGGTCTGTCCTGAAGAATTCAGCAATTCCGGAAGTATCCACCTCCCGGAACACTTCATCTGATATCGCCCCCTGTTCATGCAGGAAAGCTGCTCTTTCATCAATATAAGCCTGATCCACAGTACCGTCTTCACGGACTGCGAGCGCAAAGTCGATGAACTCCATTATCCTGTGATATCCGGTTCCGATGTCCGCTGCGCTTGCCGCGGTTTTCTTACGCCCTGATCCCCGGCTTCCTGTGTGTCCGGCGGTATTCTGCTCTGTGTCCTGACCGGCAGAACCAGAAGTCTGTTTCTCTGCTTCAAGCGCATTCCGTCTCAGTTCACTGACAGAGTATTTCGCCTTGGAAGTAAGCTGATCGCTGTCAGGATATTCGTATGAAAAGCGCTTGTCTATCTCATTATACAGTTCTATCTCTTCTTCCGTAAGAATGATCTTGGCGGGATCAGGAATATTCAGGCTCTTACCGGCGGATTCTCCTGCTCTCATATACAGCGGGCTTATGTGATATGTGTTGAAAGGTGTTCTGATAACATCTCTTATCACCTTGAGGAAGCTATCCGGCCTGGCTGTGTATTCACTAAGCTTGGCCTCGCTGTCACAGGTGCCGACCATTATGAGTTTGTTTCTGGCTCTTGTCATGGCTACATACAGAATTCTGAGTTCTTCATTGTAGCCGTCGCGGAGCGATTTTGCCGTAATCGCCCGCTGAACCGGAGTTGAACGCCAGTATTTTCTTGCCGGATCGATATAAGGCAGGCCTACACCGATCGATGAGTCAAAGCTGAAAGATTTCTCTGATGTGTCTTTTCTGAACCGGTGTCCCAGTCCTCCGACGATGACGAAAGGATATTCAAGGCCTTTGCTTTTGTGGATAGTGGATATCCGGACGACTTCGTCGCCGGCGGCTGCCGGTGTCTGGCCGCTGCTGATTTTCTTTTTCTTCATCACGTCAACAAATGAGATGTATGAGCTGAGTGATGCTACTGTTTCACGGCTGTATTTAGCGGCCCTGTCTGCCAGTGTCCTGAGGTTGGCCTGGCGCCGGCTGCCGCCATGCATTGCGCCGGCCATTCTGTAATATCCCGAATCCACCAGTACATGCCAGATAAAATCATCAAGCGGCATCATACGTGACATCCTTCTCCACTCCAGGATCCTGTCGGATACACTTGCGGCTTTGTCCCTGAGCGGCCCTTCAGGCCCTTCTTCACGGTACCATTTCAGAGCCTCCCAGTACGCTGCTCTTCCGGTCCCTTTCCGCTGTTCATTGTGTCTGATCCTTATTTCGGCCAGCTCAGAAGGAGTCCAGCCGAACACTTCAGAGTGGAGAGTCGCAATCAGCGGAATATCCCTCTTCATGTTATCTATGCACGAGAGAAGCGACATCGCAATACCGATCTCGACTGTGTCAAAGTAGTCGTCTGACTCTTCTACATGAGGCTCAATACCGTGGCGTCTGAGCGCTGCTGACATAATATCGCCTCTTGCTCTGACCGCACGGAACAGAATAACGATGTCTCGGGCTTCTGCTTTTCTGACCTCCCCGGTCTTGGTATCCTCGAATTCCGTTCCGATAATACCTTCCGCCAGACATGCTATGTACTCGGCTTCAGCCTCTTCTTTGCTTAGCTCTGCTATCTCGCTGTCCACATCATCACTGACAAGCCCGATTGCTGCATTATCAGCCGCCTGCAGGGATTCCCCGCCCGGTTCAGCCTCAGATGAGCTGTCATCTTCTTCCGCATTGTCAGTTGTAAGTATGTGAACCTCAGGGATGAAGTCATACTTAGGATCGCAAGGCATCCCTGTGTACAGCTTGGCCCTGTCGTCATAGCCTTCCATGACTTCCCCGAAAACCCTGTTTATATATTGTATGGTTGCGTCATTTGATCTGAAATTAGTTCCGAGATCGATTGCAACTCCGCTTTCATCGGACGGATCTGAGAATTTCCTGTACACTTCCTGGAATATCTCAGGTTCAGCCTGTCTGAATTTGTATATGCTCTGTTTAACGTCTCCGACCCTGAATACATTATCCGGTCTGGCAACGCTGCTGATAAGTTCTTCCTGAATCCTGTTCGTATCCTGATACTCATCAACGAATATGTAATTAAAGCGCTTTCTGAGTATTTCCGAAGGTGCCTCTTTTCTGAGTATCTTCACAGCCAGGTGCTCCATGTCAGCAAAGTCCAGAACATGGCGCTCACGCTTTTTCTCATTATACCGGCGCTCGAATTCTTCGAGCATCTTAATGTAATACACGGTATATCTGTAAGTTTCGTTCATCTCAGCGAGTCTGCTGCCGAAATCAGGATTCATGTACTTCTGATTCCAGGCTTTGATCTCGTCTTTGTATACCTGTCTGAGTTTGCTGACCTCATCTTTGATCGGTTCGAAAGACTCTTTCTGGTCCTTTTTCGTTCTGAGTGTTACCCAGGACAAAGCGGCAGTCTGTTCCAGAAGATCAGTGTCGACAGTGCCGGCAAGTGCGCGTTTACGCAAATCATGCAATGTCAGAACCTCCGCTGCCAACTTGTCCTCAAACAGATCCGAAAGGCCTGACATCTCCAGCCGTTCTCTGACTTTTTCAGCCGCTTCACATGCCCTGCTGAAAGTCTCAAGAGCATCGTCTGACATTGTCTGCTGAAGGGCAGAGCCGTCAAAAGACTGTTCAGTAATGTTCAGAAGCTCCGCTTTGCTTAATGCCCAATCAAAGTAATCCGGAACGCTGCGGAGACTGTCATATGTTGTGAGGAATTTGTCCTTGAATGAATCTTCCTGTCTCTCTTCGCTGTACAGTCTGAGAAACTCGCGGAACCCGACGCCGCCTCCGTCATTCAGGAACCCGTCATTCTCAAAGCCGGCTTCAAAAAGTTCGTTAAGGGCTTCTCTTTTCATCATTTCACCCTGAACTTCATCGCAGGCCTTAAAATCCGGGTCGCTGTCAGTCTCATAGAAGAATTCTCTGATGACCCTCATCGCAAAACTGTCTATCGTCGTGATGTACGCACGATAAAGACGCGCGAGCTGCTCCCTGAGATGCTTTGCATCTTCCGGCTGTTCGCGCATGCGCTTTCTGATTGCCGACGCCAGTCTCACTTTCATTTCAGCCGCCGCAGCTCTCGTAAAGGTCACGACCAGCAGCTCATCTACATTCGCTTTGCCCTCGAGAATTATCCTGAGGATTCTCTCAACGAGAATTGCTGTCTTGCCGGAACCCGCTGCAGCAGAAACCAGCACTGACTTATCCAGTGTTTCAATTGCCTGTTTCTGTTCGGGTGTAAAGTTTACTGCCATAAATGTATTCTAACACAAACGCAGCTGTATGGTTGTGCCAGATTAATTCATTTAATCGTTCATACATCACGAAACTATTGTAAACTGAAGGCTGTTATGTGATACAATTATCATTGATTGAAATTGGGTATAAATCCTTGTAAGGAGATCAACATGAAACACAAACCAACAATGCTCATGATTCTCGACGGTTTCGGAATCAGAGAAAAAACTTACGGCAATGCGATTGCCGCTGCGAACAAGCCTATTCTGGATGAAATGTTCGCAAAGTACCCGTTTATTACTATTGAGGCAAGCGGCGAGCCGGTAGGCCTGCCTGCAGGACAGATGGGTAATTCCGAAGTCGGACACCTGAATATCGGTGCCGGCAGCGTAGTTTATCAGAACCTGCTCAAGATCACCAGATCAATTCAGTCCGGCAAGTTCTTTGAAAACCCTGCTCTTCTTGCAGCTATGAAAAACGCAGCAGAAGGACATACACTTCACATCATGGGACTCGTTTCCGACGGTGGTGTACACAGCCACTTTGAACACCTCAAAGCAGTCATCGATATGGCAAAACTCAATGGTGTCACTGATGTAGTTGTTCACTGTTTCCTCGACGGCAGAGATGTTCCGCCAAGAAGCGCTATGACATGGCTCGGACCTCTCGAAGAATACATGAAAGAAAAAGGCGTCGGATGCATCGGTGTTATCTCCGGCAGATTCTACGCTATGGACAGAGACAAGAGATGGGAGAGACTTGTCAGAGCTTATGACGCACTGACACTCAGTGAAGGTCTCAAGGCTTCATGCTCTCAGGAAGCAATGGACGCATCATATGCCAAGGATGAGTCTGATGAGTTCGTTCAGCCTACAGTAGTCAATGCTGCGCCTATCACGTCCGGTGACTCTGTTGTTTTCATCAACTTCAGACCTGACCGCGCGCGTGAGATTACAAGAGCTCTCGTAGATCCTGATTTTGACGGTTTCGAGCGCAAAGTATTCCCTGCTGACCTCACTTACGTATGCATGGCAGAATATGACGCCACAATGCCTAACGTAACTGTCGCTTTCCCTCCGGAAGATGTCGATCCGACCCTCGGCAAGACAATCGCAGATCTCGGACTCAGGCAGCTGAGAATCGCTGAAACTGAAAAATACGCTCACGTAACATTCTTCTTCAACGGAGGTGTTGAAGAACCTAACAAGAACGAAGACAGAATTCTCATTCCTTCACCTAAGGTTGCTACATATGATCTGCAGCCGGAAATGAGCGCACCGCTTGTTGCACAGACTGTAATCGAGAAGATCAACGAGGACATTTACGATCTGATCATCCTGAATTTCGCAAACCCTGACATGGTCGGACACACAGGTGTATTCGATGCTGCAGTCAAAGCCATCGAGACTCTTGACGGACTTGTAGGAAATATCGCCGAGGCTGTTCTTGCACATGACGGACAGATCCTTCTGACCGCTGACCACGGCAATGCTGACTACATGCTTGACAGCGAGGGCAAAGTCGTAACCAAGCATTCAACATCTAAGGTTCCGCTCTGCCACATCTGCAATGAGCCTGTCCCATTTAAGAAAGACACCGGCAAGCTTGCAGATATCGCTCCTACACTTCTGACTCTGATGGGTCTTGAAGTACCGGCAGGCATGGAAGGAGACGTACTGGTCTAGAATCTCAGGCGTATAGATTGAAATCACAAAAAGCACATATGCGTACTCAGTACAGCATATGTGCTTTTTTGTCATCAGAATTGCGGTGTATTATGTATTATTTGTGGTTTACAAAATCGGAAAGAAGATCGATAGCTTCGATATATCCTTCAAAGCCTTTGCCTGCTACCATTCCTATCGCTGCAAGTCCGGTATAGGTATGATGGCGGAAATCTTCTCTCAGAAGCGGCTCAGTGATGTGGACCTCAACACAAGGAGTCCTTACTGCGTTGATGGCATCCATGATGGCTATGCTTGTATATGAATAGCCTGCGGGATTGAGAACAATTCCGTCATAATTCTCAAAAAATGCCTGCTGAATCTCATCGATGATATCACCTTCGTGATTAGTCTGTATGAATTTGAGTTCGTTGCCTTCGCCCCGTTCAGCCCTGATGTAGTCTACGAGTTCTTCATATGTGCCGGTTCCGTAAATGTCAGGATTCATCACTCCGAGGAGATTCATGTTAGGTCCATTTATTATCAGCAATTTCATTCAGATACCTCTCAATCTTCTTAGCGATATAATATACAAAGCCTTTGAGCTCATAATTATATGTATTGCCTTCTCCCGTCCTGGCTCTGTGCTCCCCGAATATTCTTGAATTCAGGATAGACATATCTGCCGTCCGGCGGTAAATTCTGTCCCTTGCGTTGAAGAATTCCACAAGACCGCTGTTGATGCTGATCTGTCTGCCTCTCTTGTCGAGCATATCAAGCGGTCTTTTTACATAGACCACAATGCCGTTGGCTCTCAGGAGATCCCGGTTGATCGGATTAAGTGCGGTACTGCCGCCGGTCGCAATTACAGCGCCACGGCTCTGACACGCCTCTTTGACGGCGACATGCTCCATTGCCTTGAAATAGTCTTCTCCGAGGCCAGGCTGAATCAGAACATCAGAGATTTTCTCTCCCATCAGTTTCTCAGTCTCTTCGTCTGTATCAATAAACTTCAGTCCAAGCTCATATGCGTATCTTCTCATTATGGTCGTCTTGCCGCTGCCCGGCATTCCAACCGCGATAACATTGAGCTGTTCCTGCAGAAGTCTTCTTTTGATTGGTGTTATGAATCTTCTGTCTGCGTCCATCGCATCAGGCTTGCCCAGCCAGATGTTTCTTGAGGCAATTGCCCGGTAGATGAGCATCTCAATTCCCGACTTCGTCCTGCAGCCCGTGAGTCTCCTGGCGTCCTGCAGGAATTTGGTCCGGTATGGGTCATAGATCAGGTCGACTGCCAGTTTGAGATTGGTAAACATTCTCATTGTAAGGCGTCTGTCTGTTATCGGTGAGTGTTCAAGATCCGGTGACTTTCCTACCGGAGTGCAGTTGACTATAAATTCAGCATCATAGTGCATATACAGTCTGTTGTAGCCGGTTACTTCGTACAGATCTCCAAGTCTGGCTGTGCTGCCCGGTTCAGCTCCCGAATGATGTGAGCCGGTTCCTGCAGGCAGGCCGCCTTCATAATGAGGAATAATCTTATCAGCGGCAGAAACCGGGTCTCTGGAAACTATGACAATACTTGCCGCTCCCATATCCTTGAGTGTCCTGGCAGCAGCTGTTGCCGCGCCTCCGCTGCCGAGTATCAGGCATTTCTTGCCTTCGACATCCCCCTCGACCATGTATCTGAATGCCGCCATTTCTGTATTGAAGCCTTTGAGTCTGCCGTCAGGAAGTCTCATGACTACATCAGCTGCACCGGCACGAAGTGTATCATCACTGATCTCGTCAAGATATGATATAACGTCTACCTTGAAAGGGTTCGCAATGTTGTAACCGCTGATTCGGGTATCCCTGAGAGCTGCTTCAAGTTCTTCTGTTGAATTCACATCCAGTTCTACATATTCATAATCTGCTATCTGCTCGTGTACACGCCGGAACTGGCTGTATCCGCGTGCACCTCCGATCAAGGCATATCTTGACATACTGTGTATCTTTTTCCCCTCATATTAATCTGATTCAGAATATTAGTACTCACAGAGTCCCTTTTCCGGCATTTAATCAGTTTGGTATCTGCGAACATCATATATCAGCGGTACAGTACAATTCAAATTTCGTTAAAGAATTATCACACAAAAAGGGGTGACCGTATAGCCGCCCCTAAAGCTACATACTGCACTGCCGGAATCTGTTACTCAGCTTCCTCTTCTCTGCGTGTATAGGTGATCAGATCTGCTGCTACTTCCTTAGCTGCCTGGCTGACCGGTCTTTCGCTCTCCTCTTCTGTAAGTACCGGTTTGCCGTCGATGATGTCCCTTGCTCTCTTGGCAGTGAGGATAACCAGTGAATATCTGCTGTCTGTCTTCTCCTGAAGCTTGTTTACTGATGGATAAAGTAACATTGATCTTATTCTCCCTTCTCTTCCTGTTCGTATCTCCTGATGATCGGCATTACTTTTTCAGGTACTCTTGCGTTTTCTGCAGCCATAATGCTCTTGGCAAGAGCCACCGCCTCATCTAAATTGTCATTTACAATTATATAGTCATATTCGCCTATGAGTTTGATCTCATTTACGGCTTTGCTGAGTCTCTTCTCAACTATTTCAGCACTCTCTGTGCCGCGTCCTTCGAGTCTCTTTCTCAGCACTGCAAGGCTTGGAGGCAGAATGAATATGAGTATTGCTTCAGGCATAGCTGCCTTGACCTGCAGACCGCCCTGAACATCGATATCAAGGATGACGTTGCGTCCTCTTTCGAGTCTTTTCAGGACCATGTCTTTGGGTGTACCGTAATAATTGTCAAATACGGTAGCATGTTCGAGGAAATTGCCCTGCTCAACATTTTCAAGGAATTCGTCTTTTGTGACGAAATAGTATTCCCTTCCGTGGACTTCGCCCTCGCGAGGGGAGCGCGTTGTCATGGAAACGGAGAACTCATTGTAATTCTCCTTGAGCAGTTCATTGCATATCGTTCCTTTGCCGGTTCCAGACGGACCCGAGATGACGTAGAGTTTCCCTCTGTTCTGACTCATAAGCACCTCCTATGCAAAATCGCATTATATCACATTAAATCCGAGAAATCCACTTAAATGCGCTATTCAATATTCTGAACCTGTTCTCTGATCTTTTCGATCTCTGCTTTGAGGTCAAGCATCATCGATGTGATTTCCTTATCATTGGACTTGGAGCCGATTGTGTTAGCCTCTCTGTTCATCTCCTGAATCAGAAAATCAATTTTCTTACCGATGGAATCCTCTTTGCCCTTAAGGAATTCTCTGAGCTGCATAATGTGGCTGTCGAGTCTGACAAGCTCCTCTGTTATGTTGGCTTTGTCTGCGAAAACAGCCGCCTCGAGTGCGACACGTTCTTCCGGAACTTCATAAACACCGTCAAGAAGCTCTTCTATTCTGGCTCTGAACTTTGCCGCGAATTCCTTCTCAAGCTGTGGCGCTCTCTCCTCAATTCTGCTGCGGATATCTGCGATAATGTCTGCTCTCATGGCGATGTCGGCAGCAAGCTTCGCGCCTTCAGTCTCTCTCATAGTGCAGATGTCCGTTGCAGCCTTGCCTGCAGCATCCATGAGGCATCTGAGCATTTCCTCTTCGTCTTCTTCAGCAGGTGCTGTGCGGATAACATCCGGCATTTTGGCCAGCAGACTGAGTGACGGTCCCGTAAGTTCGCCGATTTCAAACGTCTCGCTGAGCTCAAGAAGAGCTTTGTAATATTTGGAAGCGAGATCCTTGTCGAGTCTTACATCAGCATCGCTGACGCCGAAGTTGTCAACAGATACAGATACTTCGATCTTGCCTCTGGACAGTCTGCTCTTGATCATTGCCTTGATCTTTTCCTCAGCGAAGGAATACTTTCTCGGCATTTTGACGAAGATATCGCAGTAGCGGTGATTGACCGCTCTGATCTCGACAGTGACCTTTCTTACATCATCAACATATTCGCCTCTTCCGAAGCCAGTCATACTTTTAATCATTTTTCCGAAAGCCTCCTAATATATATTTAATGATCATTCTGATCTTTCGTGTCTTAGTAATTAGCGTGACGCGGAATCTATTTCTTCTTTCCGGTCTTGCTCTTAGGACCTGAACTCCTGCGTGCTGATGCCTTCCCGGCTGCTCCGGCCGCCCTGCGTTTTGCCGTCTTCGGCTTCATAATAGAATAGCCGAAAAAGCCCAGTTCCTGTGGTTTCATCCTGTAATATTTGCCATGGTTGAAAGCCACAAGGTCCATTGCGCCATAGTCATACGCGCCCTCTTCATCAACGTATTTCTCATCTACGTGCACTGCAACTATCTCAGCGATGAACATATCATGGGACGGATATTCTTTAATCTCGATGACTTTGCATTCAAGATTGACAGGCGACTCGGCTATCATCGGAGCTGCTACAGCATCCCCTGCCTCACGTGTCAGTCCCGTCTCACTGAACTTGTCGACATCCCTGCCTGATCTGACACCGCAGTAGTCCATGGCCCTGACCAGATCCGCGCTGGTGAGATTGATGACAAACTCACCCGTCTCAGCAATGATGTCATGTGAAAAGCGCTGTTTCCTTACGGAAACATATGTTATTGGCGGATGCGAGTTGACGATTCCTGTCCACGCAACCGTAAGAATATTGCTTTTTTCCATATCGCCGCAGCTGACCATGACCGTAGGAAGCGGTGCAGTCAGCGGGCCCGGTTTCGAACTTATCTTCATAGTTTCTTAATCCAGATTGTATTATGTGTTTCTGAGTTTGTTCAGCACATCCGCGAACACTTCCGGCAGATCTGAGTGAAATTCCATATATTCTCCGGTTGCAGGATGCACGAATCCAAGGGTGCCTGCATGGAGAAGCTGCCCGCTTAGTTTAGCAGCTGCTGCAGTGGAAGCAGCACGCCTCGGCCCGTACAGTTCATCACCGACAAGCGGATGATGAATGTATGCCATATGGACTCTGATCTGATGTGTACGACCTGTTTCAAGGCGTGCTCTGACAAGGGTATATTTCCCGAATCTCTCAAGCACAGTGATATGAGTCACAGCGTTTCTGCTGCCCGAACCGTTAACCGCGTGCCGCATTCTGTTTCTTATGTCCCTTCCGATCGGGACATCTATGGTGATCACGGGGCCTGATTCTGTTTCCTCACGGGTTACCCCGCTGACACCGAACGTCCCGCTTTCTGAGATATTATCGAAGCAAAGCGCTGTATATTCTCTGGTCACAGAGTGTACGCGGAGCTGTTCAGCAAGCGATTCATGCGCACGGTCGTTTTTTGCGATCATCAGAAGTCCGCTGGTATCTTTGTCTATTCTGTGGACGATTCCCGGCCTTATAACACCGTTGATAGTGGAAAGCGAGTCGCCGCAGTGATGCATTACAGCATTCACAAGTGTTCCCGACCAGTTCCCCGGTCCCGGATGCACGACCATTCCGCGAGGTTTGTTCACAACCAGAACATCGTCATCCTCATAGACGATTTCAAGCGGAATATCTTCAGGCTTTACATCAAGAGTCTCCGGTTCCGGAAGATCAATTGCGATCTCATCGCCGCAAGAGACAACCTGTTTCTTGGACTTAGCGGCTTTGCCATTAACAGTAACTCTACCTTTTTCGATAAGTCTGACCGCATAGCTTCTCGACAGCTCGTCTGTATTCCATCCGATGAAAGCATCCAGCCTTGCGCCTGCGTCCTCTTCGCTGACGGTAAGCGCAATAATACCGGACTCGGAGGCCTGCTCTTCAGCAGAAATCTCTTCATCCAGATTCGTATCAGCATTTCTGATAATCGTATCATCAGGCTCATTATTCAGATTCGGGGCAGATTTTGGTACGATCACTCTGTTCTCTATTCTTCTTTTCTCATCTCGAGTATCAGGTAAAGTATGGTCAGAGCGCAGCCGCAAGTCACGGCGATATCCGCAACGTTGAAGACTGCGAAGCTCCCGCAGGAGATCATGTCTGTAACATAGCCGAGTGTCAGGCGGTCAATGAGGTTCGATGCGCCGCCGGCTATCACGAATGTAAGCAGTACCGACAACGGACGCGAGCCGCTTCTGGCTTCTCTGATCACGAAGACAAGGCATGCAACAATCAGAATCGATGTGAGCACAAGTGTGATCCACTTATTCCCTTCAAACATGCTGAAAGCCGTGCCTGTATTGCGTACGTAAAGTATGCGGAACCACTCTCCGAGGACAGGTATGCTGTCACCGGGCTGCATTCCGCTTCTTACAATGTATTTTGTTAGCTGATCGAGGGCAATAACAGCCGCAGCGATCACTGGGTAAATTACCATTTTTCTATTTCTCCGACGGCAGTTTCGGGTCTACATACACGGTCTGGTTATGAGTGAAAATAACCATTCCCGGCTTGGCTCCGTTAGGCTTTTTGACGTAGCGCACAGGCACATAGTCAACAGGCACATTGGACCCCCCTGCCGCTTTGCTGTGAAATGCGGCAATTGATGCCGCTTCATATATGAGATCTGCGGTCAGGTCATTAACAGTCCTGCCGTCTTCCATTCTGACTATTACATGCGATCCCGGAATATCCTTGGTGTGCAGCCACACATCAGTCTTGGATGCGTACTTCATGGTCAGCCAGTCGTTTTCGATGTTATTTCTGCCGACCAGCACCAGCGTTCCGTCGCTAAGCCTGTATTTTACCGGCTCAGGCCTGGAAGGTTTGCGCTTTCTCTGCGCTGCTTTGGCTCTCCGCTTGACATATCCGGTGCTCTCCAGCTCATCTCTTATCGACTCAAGCAGAGGCACACTGTCAGCGGCCTCGATGTTCTGAATTACTGACTCGAGGTATGCGATGTCCTTGTCGTTGTCATCCAGCTGAGCCTGCTTCTCATGTATCGCAGTCCTTGCCTTGGAGTACTTCTTGAAGTACCGCTGAGCATTGGCGCTCGCCCCGATCTTCTCATCCAGCGGAATGTCTATCAGAGATCCATCGTAGTAATTAGTAACAGTCGCCTTTCTGGCGCCCGGCTTTACCGCATGGATATTAGCCGTGAGCAGTTCACCGTAAAGCCTGTATTTCTCCGAGTTCTCGGCATTCAGGAGGTCTTCTGACAGCTTCTTCTTCTTGAGAAGCGCCTTGCTGAGAGATGCCTGCACCGATTTCAGGAGAGGCATGGATTTCTGTCTCACCAGATTTGACGTCTCGCGGTTGCTGAAAAAGTATTCGACACACTCTGATACGCTGGCAAAGTCTATTCTCTCCAGGTCGTCATATTCCGACAGATCGGTAATGTGAAATTCACGCGGAGTTCCGGTCTTGCCCGGTATATCTGCTTTGCGGGCTGAATCATCTGATCTGTCAATGTAGACACGCGGTATGCATGTTCCGTCGTCTATTGATCCGAGAATCTCGAGCAGTCTCGCTGCCGGCCTGACTGATCTTGAGCGGGCATCATGCTGCTCTGGGCAGTATGCCAGCAGCTCTCTGCTGATTGCAGGCGATATGCCTCCTACCCAGCTCATCAATGCCTTGTCGTCTTCAGGGAGCTCCTGATCTGCAGTAATCTCCCTGAACGGAATCTTGTCCTGTGCCGGCGGGTACTGATACACAATTCCCGGCAGAAGCTGTCTGTATCTGTTTACGTCGATGGATATCCGCTTGATCGAATCTATTATCTTGCCGGACTCGATGTCCAGAAGCACGATATTACTGTGCTTTGCCATGATCTCGACTATCAGGCGTCTGCTGACCGAGAAGCCGAGCTCGTTCTGTGCCTCGATGTCGATTTCAATAATACGCTCAGAGCCGCGCTGCCTTACCTCGGTAATGCGTCCGCCCTGAAGATGCTTTCTTAAGAGCATGCAAAAAGTCGGCGGCTGATCAGGGTTCACGTAAGTTCCTGTTGTGAGGCAGACCCTCGCCGACTGACTGTTGCACGATATAAAGAGGCGGACATTGCCGCTTCTTGTATGAATGTGAATGAGCAGCTCTTCAGATCCCGGCTGGTAGACCTTTTCAATCTTGCCCAGAGTGATCTTCTCTGCTAACTCTGTAGTTATTGCATATGTAATAATTCCATCGTAAGCCATACGGAGTTATTTTACCATCCTGATGTTCTGTCTTGCAATAGTTCATGTCCGTATTGGTCATCAGATGTAGTATTTCAAAGTAAAAAAAGCATCTCCTTCCATCCTGCCGGACAGAAAGATATGCTTCTGAATTCCTGATAGGTATATATCCGTATGAACGGAATTACTTGAGGATGATTGTATCGCCGATGCTTGCAGGCTCTTCAGCCATCTTCTTGAGTCCTTCTGACAGGTCGGAAATAGTTGCGTGTCCGAGGTCAGTGATAGGCTCATTGCCGAAATCAATTACAGGCTTCTCGCTTACTACGATTGTAGCGCCCTGTGATACAGGTTCTTCAGCTACTGCCTCAGCAATAGCATCGGTATCAAGGCCGAGGTCGCTGCTGATTGTAGGTGCTGTACCTGCGTCAAGATCATCGAGGAGGCCGAACGGATCATCTTCGAGGCTCTGCAGTTCAGTTCCGAACATTTCTGTGATGTTCTTGCACTGAGCAGCGACAGCTTCGGTTGCGCTCTTATGCTGATCTTCAAGCTTTGCGAGCTGAGAATCAAACATTTCCTTAGCGCTCTTGCTGGCGTTCTCAAGCATCTTCTTGTAATTGGATCTGAGTCTCTCGATCTTGTTGCTCAGAACTGTATACTCGTCATTCAGCTTCTTGACATTAACCTTGGCATCAAGGAGCATATTCTCAGCCTCAAGCTCAGCGTCTCTCATCATGAGCTCAGCTCTTCTCTCAGCGCTTGCGGAGATGTCAGCCATCAGCTTCTTTGCTGTCTCGAGAGTCTCGAGCATAGCATTGTCATCCTTCTGAGCCTCTTCGAGCTGCTTCTCAAGAGCTTTGATCTTGTGAGCCATTGATCTGTTGTCGTTGAGAATTTTCTCATAATCAGCAACGATAATGTCGAGGAACTCATCAACTTCTCTTGAGTTGTATCCTCTCTTGTCACGGCTGAATTCTTTCTTATCAATATCAATAGGCATTATCATAATGTCGCACCTTACCTTTCTTTTCTATTTCCAAGGGTTGGAATTTGCAGGCTTTCCTGCCTCTGTTGCTCTGTCGACCATAGCCTTGATATCTACGTTCTTAGGAGCAAAGATGTATATATTCTGATTGATTCTCTGCACAGTTCCGGACAAAGCGTATGTTGCGCCGCCAAGGAAGTCAAACATCTTGCGTGCAAGGTCTGTCTCAACTTTCTCGAGGTTGATGATAACCGGCTTGCGTGCTCTCAGATTGTCTACCAGCTTACGGCATTCATCGAGGCTCTTAGGCTCGATAACTACCATCTTGAACTGACCGGACTGATTCATTGAATCCTTCATGTCCGGAGAAGCCTTAGGCATTGCTGTCATCGGAGGTTCTACACTGCCGAATCCAAGCGGTTTGATTGGTGAACTGCTGTCTCCTGCAGGTGCTGTGCTTGCAGTTCCTGAAGATCCCATGTTCTTCTTGTACTCATCGATCTCTGCCTGAGTGATTTCGAGATCGTCATCTTCCTCGTAGTCGATACCCACGAGCTCTTTCATTTTGTCCATGAAACTCATTTTTTGTGCATCCTCCCTATCTGTAGTTACGCGGTCCGAATATTGAGCTGCCTACTCTGACAATTGTTGACCCTTCTTCGATTGCTACTTCATAATCTCCGGACATCCCCATCGACAATGTGTCCGGACAGAATCTGTCAGACGGCAGATCCCATGTCTTCATTTCTTCAAACAATCCGCGGGCTTCGCGGAAATATGGTCTCGCATCTTCAGGCACCTCTGCGATTGGCGGAACGCACATCAGCCCTCTGATACGCACATTGCTGCACTCAGCAGCGATTTCTTCAGCCAGATTTCTGAGGTCTCCGGCTGCAATACCTGATTTGGTCTCCTCCATTGCGGAATTGATCTCAATCAGTATGTCCATCACGATACCGGCGTTCCCTGCTCTCTTGTCAATTTCTCTGGCAAGTTTGAGCGAGTCAACCGAATGAATCATGACTACTTTGTCGATTATGTTCTTGACTTTGTTAGTCTGAAGATGACCGATCAGATGCCATCTTACAGGTTTCACACCGTCGTATTTTTCAAGCAGTTCCTGAACGCGGTTTTCTCCGATATCGGTAGCGCCGGCATCAATCGCTTCGTTGATTTCAGCAGCGGTATGCGTCTTGGTTACAGCCATCAGAGTGACATCCTGAGGCTCCCTGCCGCTTCTGATTGCAGCGGCATTTTTGCGTTCTTCTACCTGCCTGTATCTATCTGTTATGTTCAAACTCATTATCATTCACCTGATCCCTCTGTATTTGAGGCTTCAGTATTGCCTGCATTATTTGAGTTGTCTGCCGCATTTTCAGCAGGCTGCGCAGCTGCGTCAGCTGCAGGAGCTGTGCCCTCTGCAGGCTGCGTCTCACCGGCTGCAGGTGTCACGGCATTCGGTAAGACCTGACCGTTGTCTTCTGCCTCAGCTGCTGCCTGTTTTGCAGCTGCTTTCTTAAGAGCTTCCTGTATCGCTGCGTCGCGTCCGGCTTCTCTTGCCGCCCTGTCAGCTGCCTCTTTCTCTCTCTGAGCCTTTTCTTCGGCCTCCTTGGCAGCCTGTACCTGCAGATCAGCGATCTCTTCTTCGGTAGGTTCTGCGACAATCTCGTCATAAGTACTCAGAGTCTCTACATAGTTGCCTTCTGCGTCTACATAAATATCTGAATACACAACACAGCGCTCGCCGTCATCAACTTTGATGGAGATAGGTTTGAACCTGTGCTCTCCGAGCTTGTTTTTGACGAAAACGCCTATCTGTTCTCCCTTTTTGACGATGCTCGAATCCTGCAGCACCAGCCCTTCAGCACTCGCTACAGTAACCGTAGTCTTCATGGTCCTCTCCTCGAAGAAGCCCTCGAAGAACGATTTGCAGGAAAGAACGACTCTTGTAGTTTCCTTGCCGGCCTGCACTTCTGCGACTTTGACGGGCACTTTGCTCCCGTTAATATCAATAGAAACCGTGCGGCCCTGGACATATTTCTCGCCTGCTTTGTTATCTATATAAAATACGAGATACCACTTGCTGTTGTGAATGACCTTGAAAATCGGATCGCCTTTGCCGGCTGTCTGAGACTGAGTCTCGACCTTCTTGCGTGTGGTGAATTCTTCAAAGTCCTTCTGGCTGATTTCATCTATCTTGTCAGTTGAAAGCCTGCTCTCAGCACCGTCAATATTGTAACTGATATATCCTGCCTGCTGACTGACACCCTTCTCGCTCGGATGAACGTCTCCGCCCAGATCCTCAAGGATTCTGACGTATTTACGGCTGATGTTCTCAGGTGCCTCGCCGTTAGCCTCGGCTGCAGCCTGGGCAGATTCCTGATCAGCGTCCGGGCCGGCTTCCTTGGCAGCCTCAGCCTCCTCATCGATGATAGGAGTCAGCTTGACTATCTTGGTCTTGGCCTTGATCAGCCTGTCTGTATCTGCAAGTCTCTCAACCTCGCTGTCCTGTGCGGCGACATAGACAGTTTCGTCACGCACAATATAGGCAGAGACCTCATCAGTGATATCGATCTTACCGTATTCCGTTACGTATGTTTTCTCGAGCATGCCCTTGACGGAAGGAACAGCATATATCACTATGAGACACGCTGCCAGGAGCGTGATATAGATTATAAATACTGCTAACCACTTCTTTTTCATTACGGGCCCTCTTCGTAGAATTATACAATATAAAAGCCCGGTAGTACAATATGTATTTACTCCGGGCCGCCAAAATAACTATATTTTGTGCTGTGTAAAAGTCGCTTTACATGCCTTGCTTGTGGATTTTTCCAAGTGCAAAGCTTAATGTTAGTGCAAAGCAACAGTTCTTATTTGCGGTATTTGTCGAGTACTGCGCGTTCTTTGCGTGTCAGTTCGTGAGGCTTATCAAGGTACTTCTCCATTAGATCCGGCCGCCTCTTGGCTGTCAGCTCGAGCGACTGTTCCCAGCGCCACTTCGCAATCTCCTTGTGATTGCCCGACAGAAGAACATCCGGTACTGCCATGCCCTCGTATTCGGCCGGTCTTGAATACTGCGGATATTCAAGCAGTCCCGAGTACACAGACTCATCCATAACAGACTCTTCACTTGCAAGAACTCCCTCCAGGAATCTTGCAACGGTGTCTATCAGCACCATAGCAGGCAGTTCTCCGCCTGTCAGAACGTAATCCCCGATAGACACTTCTCTGGCGTTCAGCGCATCGAGAGCGCGCTGATCCACACCTTCATAGTGTCCGCACAGAATCGTGATCTCTTCCTGTTCCGAAAACTCACGTGCAAGTTCACCGCTGAGAACCTCGCCGCGAGGCGACATATACAGAACTTCTCCACCATATCCGGCAGATCTGAACGCGTCAAGAATAGGCTGAACCTGCATCACCATTCCGGCGCCGCCTCCGTAAGGCGTGTCATCAACCCGGTTGTGCTTGTCCAGCGTGTAATCTCTGATGTCAGTCACACTGATCTCAAGTATTCCTTTGTCAATCGCCCTTCCAAGCATGCTCTGGCGCAGAGGCTCGAACATCTCAGGAAAGATTGTAAGAATATTGATTTTCATTAATCCAGAAATCCGGGGATCAGTTCCACCGCAATTACTTCTCTGTCATCATCAATGCATTTCAGAAATGCATCAACTGCAGGAATGAGTACCTGTTTGCCGTCAGCACTTTCGACATCAAGTATACTCTGAGCAGTATTCTGAATTACATCTCTCAGCACACCGACCTCTCTGCCGCTGGCCAGATCCGTTACCTGATAGCCGATTATGTCTCTGACATAGTGCTGTCCTTCAGGCAATTCTTCAAGCTGATCCTCGCGGATGTAAACTTCCATTCCTCTCAGCTCATCAGCCATAGTTCTGTCAGTTATTCCTTCAAGTCTGATAACAGGCTTGTCCTTCTGAAGTCTGACGCCTGTACACTTTGCTTCGATTTCACGCAAAGTCTTATCCGGACCTGACGGTCTTGATGAACCTGCCGTTTTGCCCGTATGCTTAAGAAGGAGGACTTTGCCCTCCTTCAGATTTTCGGAATCCGGGGCATACAGTGTGACCCTGACTTCTCCTCTGAGGCCGACACTGCTCCCGATTTTTCCAATATTGATTAATTCTTCAGTATCTCTTCTCTTCAATGATCTCTACCTTAATCTGCAACTACTGTTCTATATCTAACGTATTGATCCGAAGCGGCCTTCCCGTCTTATTCCTCAACGATCTCAACCGTAACTCTGAGATTCTGCTTGATTGCTGCAGCCTTGACTACTGTCCTGATCGCTTTAGCAATGCGGCCTGACTTTCCGATAATCTTACCGATATCTTCGTCAGCTACCTGCAGCTTAACAAGGACTTCCTTGCCGTCTGTCTCTTCAGTAACTCTAACTTCGTCAGGCTTGGACACAAGAGCTCTGGCAATTACTTCAACTAGACTTCCCATTGCTTGTTTCCTTCCTTTTCATATCCATTACAATAAACCGGCTGCTCCGTCAGAGGCAGCTTGTGGTTATCGTATGGCTCAAGAGACTCGTGTACTATTATTCGATAGCGCCTGACTTCTTGAGGAGAGCTCTTACTGTATCAGTTGGCTGTGCGCCGTTGTCAAGCCACTTCTTTGCAGCTTCGTTGTCGATCTTGATCTCAGCAGGGTTCTTCAGTGGATCATAAGTACCGATCTCCTCGATGAACTTACCATTGCGAGGTGTTCTTGAATCTGCAACAACTACTCTGTAGAAAGGCTTCTTGTGAGCTCCCATTCTCTTAAGTCTGATCTTAACCATTTTTTCCTCCTAATTAATATACTTATAAAATTATTATTTATGAATTCACTGCCTACAGATCTGCCGCACTGCCGTGGCCACCATAGTGTTGCCACATTACCGGTCTCTATATTACCGGTCTCCGCATTACAGGCCTAATCCCGCATCCAGGAATTGATAACTTGTCTTAGAATCCCATGTTACGCATCATAGCGCGCGCTTTCTTGGAATTCGGGTTTGCGATGGCCTTGGTCATCTTCTTCATCTCTTCGTACTTCTTCATGACCTGGTTGACTTCCTGAACGGTCACGCCGGATCCGGCAGCGATTCTCTTACGTCTTGATCCGTTGAGAATATTAGGTCTGCGTCTCTCTTCCGGAGTCATCGACAGGATGATAGCCTCCATCTTCTTGAGGTCCTTGCGGCCCTGTTCAAGGTCGAGGTTCTTCTTGTCTGCAGCTGAAATGCCCGGGATCATGTCGATGAGTTTGCCGAGTCCGCCCAGCTTGTTGATCTGTCTCATCTGGCCGAGGAAGTCCTCGAGGTCGAACTTGTTTCTTCTGATTTTCTCTTCGAGCTTCCTGGTCTCATCTTCGTCAAAAGCATTTTCTGCCTGTTCGATGAGTGACATGATGTCGCCCATTCCGAGGATTCTCGAAGCGATTCTCTCAGGGTAGAAAGGCTCAAGAGCGTTGTACTTCTCGCCTGTACCCATGAACTTGATCGGCTTGCCTGTAACCGCTTTGACTGAAAGCGCAGCACCGCCTCTTGAGTCACCGTCCATCTTGGTCATGATGATTCCGTCAACACCGAGAGCGTCGTTGAATCCGCTTGCGATATTAACAGCATCCTGACCTGTAAGAGCATCGACTACCAGCAGAATCTCGTGCGGCTTGACCTGTGTCTTGAGATCCTTGAGCTCGTTCATCAGAGTCTCATCGATCTGCAGACGGCCGGCAGTATCCACGATCAGAACATTGCAGCCCTTTCTCTGAGCTTCCTGAACTGCGTCCTGAGCAATCCTGACTGCGTTGTGTGATTCTCTGTCTACATATACAGGTGTATTTACTGCCTTGCCTACGATTTCCAGCTGATCGATAGCAGCCGGTCTGTAGATATCGCATGCAGCCAGCATTGGGTGCTTGCCGGTCTGCTTGAGCCATGCTGCCAGCTTGCCGGCGGTCGTTGTCTTACCAGTACCCTGAAGACCTACCAGCATGATGACGGTAAATCCGCTCGGCGAATATGTCAGTTTGGAGCCTGTGCTGCCCATCATCTCGACCATCTCGTCCTTGACGATCTTGATAACCATCTGGTCCGGTGTCAGACTGTTGAGCACTCCGGCGCCGAGAGCTTTGTCCTTGATAGTCGCAACAAAGTCCTTGACGACCTTGAAGTTGACGTCCGCCTCGAGAAGAGCCATCTTGACGGCTCTCATAGCGTTGTCAAAGTCCTTCTCGGTGACTACGCCCTGGCCTTTGAGGTCCTTGAATGCACTCTGTAATTTTTCAGAAAGTCCTTCGAATGCCATATTGTCTCCGTAATTATTACTCTGCTTATTACTCCGCGATCTGGTCGATTATGGCAAGAAGTTCATTCCTGCTGCCTGCATCGATCGATTGGTCTGCTTGCTGTATTATCTGTCTGGCTTTGTCAGCCAGCTGCTGATTTCTCTGATATTCTGATACCAGTCCGAGTTTGTCTTCATACCCGGCAAGAGCCTTCTCGGCTTTCTTGAGTGTGTAGTGGACTGCCTGACGGCTCATCCCGAGATCTTCAGCGATCTCCGACAGGCTCAGGTTGTCTTCATGGTAAAGCGCCATCACTTCGTTCTGGCTGTCATTCAGAAGAGCTCCGTAGAAATCGAACAGCATACTCTGATACTCGATATTCTCTATTTCGGCTGATATTCCCGCAGTCCCCGCTGCAGCTCTGCCCATGCTCTCTGCTGCCATGATTGTCGTCCTCTGATGCGAATCTCTATAGTTACCTTAAGGGTTCTCAAGGGTTGGCTCAAGGGTTGCCTTAAGAATTGCCTCAAGGTGCACTTATCCCTTAATGCCCTTTTCGCACTTGTATAAGATAGCATAGCATCGCTTGGGTGTCAAACATTTTATTTGACAGATCATGTTTTTAATGTCAAACATTTTGTTTGACAGGATGTATTATTGTTGCCGCGCTTTTTGTTTGGCAAGTCATGAAATCAAGGAGCCTGCATTTTTCCTATGATAAGATCAGGCACGAGAAAGCTCCGCACCTTATGCGGTGCGGAGTCTTTATTCATTTTAGTTCTGTCAATCAATCAGTATTCTGCCGATTAATGCAGCCTTCACCAGCCTGTTAAGTTCGGTGCAGATTTCATCTGATCACTGCACCCTCTTGCGTTTGCACAAAGCATAAAGTATAGATGAAGCAACTGCAACGCAACCTGCTGCCGCAGTCGCAGCAGCTATTGGGGCTGCGTCACCCGGAATGCCTGTTATCGGCGCAAGATCTCTGCTGTTAATGAATGCTGCATTGTAAGTGTCTGCTGTTTCCATCGTGAATTCCCCGGTAGACAGCGCGGAATGTGTTCTGTGACTGTCCTCCTTTATTACAGTTCCGCTTTGACCTGTTATATGGTATTCAGGGAAGTGGTCGCTCTCTTCTTCGCTGATGGTGAATGCTGCTCCAGCAGGCAGTTTATCAAATAATATGCCTTTCTCATCCTTAAGCCTGAATCTGAGTGATGCTTTGCCCTCTGCATCAGCTCTGAAGTTATAAATGCCGGTGTCGTCCTCAGTACCCGAGTCAGCAGATCTGTCTTCCGATTTGATAGCTTTGGCTGAAGGTCTGGGTGCCTGTATTATTATCTCAGGTTTTCTGAATCCTTCTACAAGTACTGCTCCGTTGTTGGCAGCGCCGTATGTCATATTCGGTTCAAGGCCGGAGAAATCCACAGTAAAACTGAATTCCTTGGTTAAATCTCCGAGATTGCCCCTTACATTTTTGGTTATCCTAAGCGACGACAAAATCTCCGTCTCGGTGCTGCTGCCGTTGCATGTATTGACAACTGACGTTTTGCCCGATGCCTTATATGCATCCCAGTTGACCCTTGCCTTGTATTTGATCACCATAGATGGAGCCCCGCCGTTCGCAGCTTCAGAATTGAATTTATAAACCAGACCTGTGTCATCCGCTTTGACCTTAGTATATGTACCGCCTGACACAGTTACCTCAGGCTCTCCTTCGAGCATAAGAAGTCCGTTAGCCATATCATCATGAATCTCATATGTGCCCGCAGGTGCTCCCGGATTCAGTTCATCCACCCTGATCTCATAATTGATAACGCTCTCATCGTATACATCAAGGAATTGAGTACCTGATGTCTTTTGCAGAGTGTAATCAGGCTGCTGCTCGTATTCCGCCTCTATTGTATAGAATCCGGAATCCTTGGCGATCAGAACCTGTCCGTTACGGATGTCTCTTTTGGGCAGCGGATACTTGTTCAGTCTCTCAAATGTATATGTTCCTCCGTTTATCTTCTGATCATCTGTCAGTGTCTGTTCTACTCCGTCCACTTTGAGTGATTTCATATACCAGCCTTCTGCAGGCTTGTAATTGTAACCATATGATGAGTTCATCAGATGAGTATTCGCAATCCACGTGTCCACTCCTGACTTGACATTGTTGTCCCCCAGGACTGCGTCTGCTGCGCCGGGATTAATTCTCTTGGCTTTGACTGCGACAGTAGGCTGTCCGCCAATCGTTGTACCCATTCCGTCATGGCCTGAAGCACTGCCCGCATGCGACCCTGTCCAGTAAAAGCTGAAGCCCTGAGGCTGCACAGCTGCAACAAATCCGGACCAAAGCGTGTTAAAGTCACAATCTGACGGATTGAATTTTTTCTCGAAAGCATCTATCTTGGCACCATCTACCTTGATTCTGGTATTCGCGCCTGACATCTTCGAATTAACAAGGAGTGTATTCGCAAGGTCATTAGTTGACGGAGCCAGCACAGCATTTCCTATCCAACCGCTGACGAGCTCAACACCCTCTGCATAGGTTCCATCGCCTTTTTCTGTCGGGGTTGCACTGCTTCTGATCGTTCTATCCATAATATCCAGATCCTTGAATTCGACCAGCATTGTAGGATAATCCGAGGATATCGGTGTCATTGTGCCCTTGTTCACCACTTTCATGGTCACTTTGTATTTGCTGCCTATACTGGCACCTGAATTGATACCTCTGTCCGCATTGCCATTCTTCTCAGCATATGTCGTCCTTGGCGGCATTGATCCCAGCATGCCCCAGCCTCCGGCAACAACCAGCTGCAACGTCGTGTTGTTATTTATTTTCGTTGTTCTGCTTGCTCCAAGTGCAACCTTGACATCACTCAGGGTCAATAGAATATCGCACACTGTTCCGTCAGATAACACTGCACCATCAGGAAACCTCAGCGTTACATCCGGGAGTGTATTCACCCTGAGAGAGGCATTGGCATCATTGGTGGTATTGCCTGTTCCGAATGAGAACTTGCCTGTCCACACCAGATTGCGTCTGAAGTAGTCTGCAGATCCGACATATCCATCCTGTAATGAATAGCCGGAGCCCGATACTATCGCAGCATGTGCAAAATTAAGATCCTTGATCTGTACGTAGTTGACCGGTAGCGTGTCGTACTGATTACCTGTGCCGTTGTCCCGCACAATAGGTACATTCTGTGCGTACGGTCTGACCTGCCACATATTCACAAGAACCAGCACTGACAGGATGAGCATCAATATTTTTCTTTTTTTCATAGTTCACGCTCCTATCCTGCTATAATTGCTGCGACTCATCGGTCGTCCCAAAGGCTGCACGTGCAGATAACGGTCTTGTTGACAGCATATTGTCCTCCGGAATCTTTCCGAATATGGCCGTTATTGTTGTATCGTCTCGAAAAGTTATTTCGGAAATCCCGGTTTCTGGTATTTCTCTGCCCTTTTTAACTCCCTCTGCGTCCTTGTCTGCGGTGATGGATATTATTTCATAGCCTGTATCAGGAATGCAGCTGAGTTTACCTTCCTTGTCTAATGACAAATCGCCGTGTCCTATTGTAACGAGCGTGAGTTCCGGGTCATCTGACGGAGATGTCTCAGACGCCTCTTCAGCTTTGGCCTCCGCCTCAGGGTCCTTATCAGAAACTGCTGTATCATCTATTTCATTTTGTATGCTCTTACTGCAATCCTTGTCTTCACCAGCCTTATCTGCCTTCTCCACTGAAGCATCCGTCCTATCCGTCTCAGATAAAGCGGCATTGTCAGTTGTGGCCTCTTTCTCACTGTCCTCTCCTTTCTCAGAGTCACAGTCTTCATCATTTGATTGATTATTATCTGAGTTTCCCGTTACTCCGGATGCCTGCTCTTCTGTGGCTGCAGGCAGTTCCTGCGTGTCTGAGGCTGCATCCGCAAATGCCGGCGCAGCAGCTATAAGCGCTATCAGCAGCAATAGGCTGATCAGCTGTATTCTGTGTACTAATTTCATTCAGCCACCCCCTTTCTGCTTCTTTCTGCCCGTGATAACCTGCCTGCTGCTGACGCCACAAGAATAACAGCCATGAGTGCAAGCGCCCCTGCGCCTGTAATCATCCATCTGAGAGCAGCTTTTCTGAACTCCTGATCACCCGTTTTGGGTGTGCTTCGCTGCAATGGAGCCTCGTACACATCTGTATAAGTGATACCGTCCACCTTTTCACCATCCTCATTCCAGATCACAGTTTCGGTAATTCCGTCATTGAATTTGGCAACCATCACTGTAAATACAGAATCATCTGCATCCAGCCTGTCATAGTTTTTCTGAGCCCTGCTGACGGTGTAGTAATATGCTCCGGGATATTCAAAGGTGATGCTCCCGAAATCCGGTGATTCGCTGCCCGAAACGGTCACGCTCCGGGTTCTCCCGTTTGATCCTGCAGGCATTGGCGTATTGTCACCACTTGCTGTGAGGATGAATTCAAATCTGTCATCTCCTGTATATTTACCTCCTGTTATTTCATGTTTAACTGGGATGCTGACTGTCGCTGAAGGTATCGTTTTGCCGTTATCTCCGCTGATGTCCGCATATACTGCACCTTCAGATGTCAGTAAAGGACCCAGCATGACTACTGCAGTCAGCACCAGAGCTAATGCATATTTTCTGATTTCTCTGTGCATTACAAGCCCCTTTCTCGTTTTATTTAGTGTGATAAATGTCTAAATCTGTCTTCGCCTTAATACAGCTATAATCCTGCCGCATATATTCTTACGGCTTATCTGCCCGTACACCCGGCTATCCTCTGATTCTCCTCTGTTGTCCCCCAGGATGAAAAAGCATTCTTCACCGACTGTAACGGGCAGAATTTCCTGTTCTGCCGCATAAGTCCGGTCATATATACCGGCAGAAGGTGACGGCGGGAGATATATGCCGTTAAAAGTCAGCTGCATATCTCCCGTTGAACTGATCAGGGTCCCTTCTGATGCGGCAATTCTCCCTGTGTGGATTTCTCCGTCTGCTGTATACACGCAGGCTTCGGTATTCACCAGGTCAGATGCCCTGTAGTAAAAAATGATATCGCCGTCCTTAATGGCCGGATACATGCTGTTTCCGTGCTGAACAGTAACACCGAAGAAAAACCTGAATATTACAAAGAGAAACAATATTAACACTGCTGTTTCCGCTGCGAGTCCGGTCAGTGCTGACCTGTAACTTGCCCGTTCTGCCGATTCATCAGTCCTGAGTTCTGCTTCACCGATGCCTTCTTCTACTGAGTTTCTCCGTGGTTCAGACTTGTCTGATGTGCTCCGAGACTCCGCCTCGATTGCATAACTGTTACTTGCCTTTTTCCTGTGCAGCATAATATTCTCCTGTATATCTCGCCCTGCATAGCAGCACCGCTCTCAGATCTGTCATATCCCCTGAGCAGGTCGAAAGAACTACCAGCTTGTCATCATCTCTGAATGTCACATCGTGCCTATGCACGCAGTCATCCAACTGATTCAAGGGCCTGCCTGCATCAGGTCCTGTATAGTACAAGTCTCCTTCATAGGGATTTACTATCTTGAACCCCGCTGCAGTCAGCTGATATACGCCGCCCGGTGTAATGAGTTCTCCCTGCAAATGCTCTTCGAAGAATTCCCGATCAGCGTATTCTGCCACATCACTGAACATAGCGCCTCGGGCCATGTGATGCCCATGTATGATGATGTACTTGTCTGAAAAGTCCGGCGCGTTACCTGCGTCAAGAAAAATGCTGCCGCCCTGATAGAACTCTCCGTCAGGGTTCTTGCTGAGATATTCGAAGTTGTCCCGGCCATGGAGTAAGGGATGATTGATATGCGTACCGTCCATCCGGATCCACCCAGCGATGTCCTCATTTCTATTCCGGAGCGCTTCGAATCCGGGGAAGTCCTCACTGCCAAGCCCTGCAGCAGCCAGTGAATTCGCGTCCTGCACCAGAGCAGCAGTAAACAGACCTGCAAGTATCAGAAGCAGCAATTCCAGCCGCCTCAGCATGCTGCTCATTGTTTTTACAGCTTTCGTCCTCTTCCTATAATATGTTTTCATCAGATTATTCATCAGTTAATTGTTCCAATACTGTTTGAAAGCCTGTTTATTCAAACTCGGCTGCCCCTCTCTTTCTCCTCATGACTATGAAGAATACGATGCCTGCGCCGATAAGTGCCGCCAGTACGTTCATGTGTTCGCCGTAGAACGGTATTCCTGTCGGTGTGAGAAGACTTCTGTGGTTAACAAAGTTGATGGTCACTGTTCCGTCATTAGTAGCTGCATTTGCTCTGCCTTCTACATTGGAAACCGCGTCAACAGTCTCTTCGCTTGTAGATATCGCCAAATCACTGTGATTATTTGCCTTATCGGTCTCTACCATTACCCAGGTATCCGGCTTGGTCGACTCAGAATTGAATGAAGCTATGTGATCTGATTTCAGCTCTTCTACCTTGTATTTCGATGTTGCAGGCAAAGCATTAAATACCATCAGTTCATCATCAGCGAGTTTGATGCGGAATGTCGCATTGCCGTCAGAATCTGAAGTGAATGATTTTGCGGTGCTGTCGACTGTTCCTTTGCCCCCTGTGAGAGCTTCGATCTCGGCTGTTGCTGAAGTGGTCTTCTTATCTTCTTTGCCTTCTGCATCAATATTGGTTGTGTACTGCTTATTCTTCTCAAGTCCGGTAAGGGTCACTGTGTACTCGAATTCCTTGGTTACATCACCGAGATTACCCGTTACGTTGTTAGTAACTACTACATCGTGTGTAGTCTGGTCATTGAAGAATCTGTATGCTTCCAGCTTGTCAGGGCCTACAGGGTTTCCTGTCTGTGGATCGTTGCCGGGCTCATCAGGTGTCTTGCCTACCTTGGCCAGGTTGTCATAATTATTCTCAGTTGCTGCAACATTATTGTTGTCAGTTGTGTTCTGGATGTCTGACAGATCAGGCTCATGTGTTGTCGACGGACTGTTTCTGTAAGATGTTATGTCATGTACATATACTCCCGGGATCGTATTGCCGCTGTTGTCTGTGTTGTTGCAGACATATACGACTACATAGTAGCTGTTGTTATCGTATGCCATTCCCGGGATATTGCCTGGATCTGATGATGTCTCGGTGATTTTGTACATGTAGTATCCGGCTTTATCAAACTTAATCTTCACAGGTGTGAATCTGTATTTCTGTGTTGCTGTATCGGCAACATTAGTATTGGCATCTCCCGAAAAGTCACCGATCTGTATGGAGGCAATACCATTACCGGCATCAGTAACTGCAACCTTGTGGTGATTATCTGAAACCGCAGTCGGAAGAGGCATCTGCGCAATCGGTATAGTCTTGCCGCTTTCCGCAGTGCTGACATTCGCGTTATCCCACGCTTTGACTGCTTCCATTTTCAAGTTAAAGTCCGTTACGGTCGGGAACTTATTCGCCTGGGATACAGTCAGGACTTTGCCCGCGTATATTGTTGCTGTATCGGATGATACGTTCTGAATAGGGTCCCTGAGTGACACTGCCGCAGCAAAAGCCGGAACCGACATCGACAGCGTAAGCGCCAGAGCAGCTGCCGTTACAGCAATCTTTCTAATAAATGATTTCATCGAAAATAACTCCTTTCTGATTGTCTTTCTCGGATAGTGTGTGCATCTGTTAACAGGTGAGCCTATTCTGGCACACATACACAATTCGGAGTCATGCCGATGTGATTATGGCATTCGTGTTGATTGACATTATGAAATTGCTGCAACTCATGACTTCACCGCAGCAGCTTCGGAGTTATCCACATGAGGGATACTGTTACACTATTTCTGGTTATTTAAGGCACAACAAAACAGGAAGACGGAATTAAGTTATTCCGTCTTCCTGTTTTTAGTTAGCCATTATCTGTTGCCAGATAATCGGGAAAGTCTGTTGTAAGGACTATTCCTCATCCTCACGGCGTCTCATTATGAGAAGTCCGCTTCCGCCTGCTGCTGCAAGTGCCATCAGTGCGAGCCATCCGCCGATGTTGTTGTCGTCGCCTGTCTTAGCGCCAGGTGTTGGCTCTTCTGGCTCTTCCGGTTCTTCAGGTGGTGTGTAGGTGTTGATGAACTCAGCTGATCCGCCATCGATTGATACCTTAGCGACCAGTTTACCGTTCTTATCATCTGTTACAGTGATAGTTGCAGTATATACAGAGTCATCATATTCGAAGTTTTCAACTTCTGTGTTAACTTCCTTGATCTTGTAGGTGTATGTACCCTCTTCTGTGAACTTGATTCCACCGAAGGTTACATTGCCGTTAGCGTCGTTTGTAGCGGATGCTACTACCTCGCCGTCTGTGCTTTCAACTACGAATGCGAACTCTCCCTTAGTAAGGTCTGCGCCTTCGAGTGTCTTGTGTGCTTTGAGGTTGACTGTAACGTCTTCAGGCTTGTAAGTGTTTACAAAGCTCATTCCGTCTGCGCCGCTCATTGTTGCTGTCAGCTTACCGGCATCTGCATCATAATCAACTTTTACAGTGAATGTGTAAACAGTTTCGTCATATGTGACTCCGCCAAGGTCGCCCTTAATTTCGGATACAGTGTACTCGTATGTCTTGTCTGCATCCTTAGCTGTGAAGCTCAGCTGAGGGAATGTGACTTTGCCATCTGCGTCATTAGCAACAACTACGTTAGTGCCGTTACCCTTGAGTCTGAACTGGAACATACCTTCTTTCAGGTCTTTACCTGTCAGTGTCTTGGTTGCTTCAGGGTTGACTGTTGCAGGGTTTGGCTCGTACTGGTTATTGAATGTGACTACATCGCCATCCGGATATGTGACTGCTGTTGTACATGTACCATCGCCGTTGTCTGTGACCTCGATGCTAACGTTATATTCGTTAGTATCATATGTGATCTTTCCGTTTTCAGTCTCAACAACGCCTTCATCTTCTGCAGCGTATGCTACGAGCAGGAGTCTCTCGAAGATGCTTCCAGTCTGAACTTCCTCTTCAACCTTAGCTCCTTCACTTGCGGCTGGTGTTTCTTCTGCGGAAGGTGTTTCTTCTGCGGAAGGTGCTTCAGCCTGTGCTGCATCATCAGTATTTACTTCTTCAGTTGCAGCCGGTGTTCCTTCTTCTGCAGGTGTTTCTGTCTGAGCTTCTTCCGGTACTGCTTCTGTTCCGGCAGCTCCAGCATTCTCTGATGCTGCATCCTGAGTCTGCTCGCCTTCAGTTGTCTGTTCGCCTTCAGCCGGCTGCTCTTCTGAAGTGTTCTCTGATCCAGGTACTACCTCTTTGAGTTTGTAAGTGTATGTACCAGGTGTCAGATCCTCAATTTTGAATGTACCAGTCTGCTCATCCTTAGTCAGAGTCTTGGAATCAATCTTTTCTCCAGTACTGTCGTAGAGATCGATTGTGAACTCTTCTTCATCAGTCCAGTTCTTGCCCTCGAATACCTTCTTGATATCGATTTCAGCATCGCCCTTAGTGACGTATTCGTTTGTAAATGCTACTGACTCAGGGCTTACTGTAGCTACAAGCGTTCCGCCCTGGTCTTCTACGGTAACTGTGACAGTGTGCTTTGTCTCATCGTATGTGACGCCGCCAAGCTTGTGCTCGTCGTCAGGAATATCTTCACTTACAGTGTATTTGTACGTGTCAGCTCTGGTGTAGGTTGCTGAGATTGCAGCCGTACCATCTGCCTTTACAGTTCCTGTGATTCCTTCAGCAGGTACCGGATCTCCGGCTACGGTTCCATCAGGTACCATCGTGAATGAGAACTCTCCAGCCTTAAGTGCTCTTACGCCAGTCAGTGTCTTGTTGATATTGACTGTTGCAGATACTGGATCAGGTACGTACTTATTGGTGAATACGATCTGAGCTGCAGTCTTGTCAGCTTCTGCAACCAGCTCACCCTCACCATTGTCTGTAACTGTTACTGTTACAGGATATTCAGTTGGATCATAGATGATGTTGCCAAGCTTGTGTGTCTTCTCATCAGCGCCCTCAGGGATGTTTTCCTTGATGGTGTAATTGAAGGACTTGCCTGCATCAGCAAGAGTGTAGTTGATGTCGCCGAAAACAACATTTCCGTCTGCGTCATTTGTACCAGTTGCTATTGGATTGCCTTCTGCATCATATACTGTGAAGCTGAATTCGTCTGGCTGGAGTGTTCTTCCTTCACCCTCGAGTACCTTCGTAGCGCCGAGGTTGATCTTTCCGGTAGCGTCGTAGGTGTTGGTGAATGTAGCGTTTTCCGGTGTATAAGTAACACTTGTGCTAAGTGTTCCGTCACCATTATCGGTTACACTGACTCTTGCTGTAATCTCATCAGGTGATCCTGTCCAGCCAGCGCCGAAGCTGCTCTCTGTTACTGTGTAAGTGTAGGTCTTGCCCGCATCTGCCGCAGTGTATGTAATAGGAGCAAATGTCGCTTTGCCAGCTGCTGTCAGGTCAACAGTCGTAGTCTCAGGAAGTGTTCCGCCTTCACCTGCGAGTGTGAATGTCAGAGTCTTGCCTTCCGGCCATTCTGCACCAGCAAGTGCCTTTGTTACTTCGATTACAGCTGAGCCTGAAGCCTCGTATGTATTAGTAATTGTGTCATTTTCCGGATCATATGATACTGCAGTTGAAAGAGTTCCGTCACCATTGTCTGTTACTTCTACAGTAGCAGTGATATCTCCGGAGCCTGTCCATCCTTTGCCGAAGCCATCCTCGCTGATTGTGTAGGTGTAGGTCTTGCCTGCATCTGCCTCAGTGTATGTAATGGCTCCGAAGGTTGCCTTTCCAGGCTCACTCAGCGAAACGGTCTTAGTAGTAGGAAGTGTTCCGCCTTCACCTGCGAGTGTGAATGTGATCGTCTTTCCTGACGGCCATGCTGCGCCATCAATAGCCTTAGTAGCTTCGAGTATTGCAGTACCTGTTGCCGTATAGGTGTTTGTGAATGTAGCATCCTCAGGTGAGTATGTTACCTCTGTTCCAAGAGTTCCGTCACCGTTGTCTGTTATTTCTACTGTTGCTGTAATGGAAGCAGGTGTTCCTGTCCATCCAGCGCCAAAGCCATCTTCAGTAACTGTGTAAGTATATGTCTTGCCTGCATCAGACAGGGCATATTCGATAGGTCCGAATGTTACAGAACCAGCTGCTGACAGAGTAGCAGTTGTTTCTTCTGGCATTGGTGCATTGCCTGTTCCTTCAAGTGTCAGGGTCAGAGTCTTGCCGCTTGGCCAAGCTGCGCCAACAAGTTCCTTAGATACTACGATACTTGCTTCACCATCTGCATCGTATTCGTTAGTGAATGAGAGCTGTACCTGATCGGTTGTAGGTGTGACTGTCAGTTTGCCTGTGCCATCATCTTCAACGGTGAATGTAAGAGTCTTACCTGTTTCAGCATCAGGGTCATTAGTTACGCCATCTACCTCACCAGACTCAGTAATCTTGTATTCATATGTGCCAGGCATTGTGAATGTGATTACACCAAACTCATAGTAGCCAGTCTTGCCCTCAAGTTCGTACTCAGCACTATTGGTGATCTCTGTATTAGCAGGCATCGGAGCGCCTTCTGTAACTGCCTCGATTGTGAATGTGAAATCGCCTCCGTTATAGAGATCTTCATTGTTTGTGATTATCTTCTGTACCGGTGGGTCTACCGAAACAGGAGTTGGGTTGTATGTGTTTGTAACTGTGAATGTTACAGTGCCGTCCTCAGCGGTTGTCTTTTCCGGTCCGGACTTGGTATATCCTGTAGGAACGGCTGTCTCGTCTGCTGTATAAACGATTTCTTCTCCATCACTATACTTAGGAAGATTCTCCCATGTGTATGTCCACTCGTTATCTTCATTGAGTGTAACTGGATCACCGGAAGCCGTTCCGTCAGCCTTGAGCTGTGCCTGAATCGATGCAGGACGGATCTTGCCGATATCATCGGAATCATCCCAAACCTTAGCGACTGTAACACTAGTTACCTCCGGCTCATGAGTGTTGGTAATGGTACCATGATCCTCAGCCGGGCTACCTTCAGTGGTATAACCATCGATAGCAGACTCAGTTACTGTGTACTTTACCTCTTCGCCATTGTCGTAACGTGGCAGGCCAGTGTATGTAATGGTATATGTTCCGTCTTCATTGTCAACAATTGTAGGCTCTTTGCCTTCTACTGCCGGTGACAGAGTCAGCTTTGCCTTCAGTTCGTCAGCTGTCAGACGCATGCCGTCCTGATCGTCATTATCATCCCACTCCTTGGTGACCTCGAGATCAGTCAGAGCGTAGTCGTTAGTGTACTTAACAGCATAGCTTGTCTTGGTATTCTCAATCGTACCTGTAGTGGTCTGAGCGCCATTGAATGTGGAGTCTTCGCCTGTTGTCAGCTCAGAGCTTACGAATGCAAAGTTATCAGCAAGGGTTTCATCAAATGTGTATGTCGTACCAGTAGGCAGGTTCAGGAAACGCAGGCTCCAACCTGCTCCAATCTCTACATTGAAGGTAGTACCATTTGGTGCATAGTAATATCCGCCGCTGTCTTCTATGACTCCGCTGCCCAGATCAAGGCCTGTAACACCCTGTCCGTTTTCGTCACGGATCGAGAGCCAGATCCAATAGTCAGACTCATGTTTCGGGTCATCCTGTTCGGAAGGTGCAGTGGAAGGAGCCTTCGGGTTATTAACTGTAAGTGCGAACGGGAATTTCGCATCCTTAGGTGCATCTTCACCGGTAACGACTTTTGTAAGGTTCAGGTTTGAACGACGGTGGTTGACAGCCGTCAGACCTGCTGCATCTTTATCTACATAATATGTAGCGCCCTTAATCGTATATGTATCAGCTCCTGAAGGTGCTGGATGATCGTCATCGACCTTGACAAGCATCGTTTTTACGCCGTCAATAAGCATCGGGTGAACAGTAGGGGTTTCAAGTTCCCAATGATACTGAGTATCGTCGAGCTCAGCGAACTTGAAATCGTGGCCTTCAGCTCCGGAAAGAACCTGACCATCTTTGATAATACCTATGGAAATGAAGGATGATGTTGACCAACCGCTAGCCTCCGTCATTGTAGTTGTATGGAATGCCTCATTATCCATGAGAACAGTCATCTCAAGGCTGTCTGTGTCTGGATCTCCACCTTCCCACTCCTTGGTTGCGGTCAGTGTTTCTGCATCAGTTTTAACCGGGTCAGGGTTGGTGTAGCCAGCAGTCTGTCTGCCAGCATCATCACGGGTATCGTCCCACGCAATGCCTGCATTCGTGTTGGTACGCAGGGAGTATGAACCGCCGCCATTGTCAACGATGTACTTCTTGATCTCGGAATCGAGAGAATCGTAAGTGATATCGCCATTCTTCAGCTGAGCGATAGTGTCGTAGGTGTACTGGCTAGGATAGCAGTCAAAAGTAACTGTGTACCTTACGCCGTTTTCAAGTACGCCAATCGAGGAGAGATCCCATTCGACCTCACCGTTAACGATCTTGGCTTCCGGTGCGTCATTCCAAGGTTCCATGCTACCATGATCTCCGCCCGAACGGTAGTACTTGAAGTTCGGAACGAGTTCGAGGAGTTCAGCTACCTCGCCGGAGGTTGTAGTTACCTGATTGGTAGTACCATCATCGATCTCAGCGTCAGCAAAGCCTGCCATCTCGATCTTGGCAAGGATGTCGGCGATAGCCTGATTCAGAGCTGCAGTATCCTGTGCGCTGTAGTAGTTTGTTGATGAATCTGATCCTGCATCATCAGTCAGCTGCTCCATACGGTCAACGTTACCGAATGCACCGATGGTAAAGAAGTTTGCAGGTGTAACCTTTGTAGCAAGTGCCTGCGCATCATCAACCGCAGTTGTGTAACATCTCTGAATATTCTGGGTGGTTTCCTGACCAGAACCCCACTGCTGATACTGATAGCTCCAGTCATTCCAGCCGTTCTGTGTTGTACGGAATGTCGGGTTACCATCGGAAACGAACACTGCGAATGTCTGGTCATCATCACCAAAGCTAACTCCATTGGCTGTCTGAAGAGCAGATTCCCAGTTAGTTCCGCCGTTTCCTTGGTTGCCCAAGCCATTAACGGCACTTCTGAAAGTTGCAGCACTATTCGTAGGCTGCTGCGCAACACTGGATGATGTCGCAAAGCGTACGAGTGCCATCTCAACAGTATTAGGCTCACTTGCTGTATTGTATGCATACAGTGAGTTAGCCAGGCTGTTGACAGCATTCTTAGCTGCGGTCATTCTCTGCTGTGTCATTGAGCCCGATGTATCAACGATAACTATAACGTTGACATTGTTCGGCTTTTTTTCAGATTCACCGACGATGTCAAGTGATATCGTATAGGTACCGTCCTGATTGTCGGTGATGTTCTTGGTGTGCGGCGGGGTGCTGCCAGCTGCCGCATAGGCTGTACTGTTTAAGAACAGTCCCGGTATCATTGTCCATACCATCATGAATGACAGCAAGGTAGTGAATACCGAGTTCACCCATCTTTTTCTTCTTGTCTCTTTCATAATTACTTCCCCTTAGCCTTCAAAATTTCCATCCAATAGTTTAACTAAAATATAGGTATTTATAGGATGATGGGCAAAAGCTGCGGCGGACAATTTCTTCGCAAAAATGATCCTTTTACTGCATTACGTCGCGTTTAATGCGCAACAAAACAATAGAAATGTCGCAGTTTGCCTTTATACATATCGTATACTACCCGTAATCACGCATCGCAAGCGCAACAAAAATGGGTGTTTTTGTCGTTTCCTTTACATAATTTAATAAAATATTTTGCATCTTTTATCATCCATTAGCATTATCTTCCTAATTGTCCATTTTTCTTCATTTTTTAACGCTTTCATATACTTATCTATCATTTTCGTAATGCATACGGTACTCTAATGGTGAAGCTATATCTAGCAGCAAAGTCATTCTTGTGTCATATCAAAGTTCACAAGAAATGACTCACATCTGGCATAGTATGAGCGTACAAAAAGAGGGAGTATAGCTCCCTCTAATCTAATCAGTTTACATGGATTAAAAGATTCCGGGCAGCGAAATGCGCAACATGCTACTTCTGCAGCTGGTACAGGCTTCCGCTTGTCATTTCTGCCCATGAATACTGGGCCATATATTCGCCTCTGAAACGGTCACGTTCTTTCTTATCACCCTCTAGGAAATCGTAATAATCACATGAAAGCTTCTCAACATTAACTGCCCATGTGTTCCATTGCTTTACAAGGATATCTGCAGCACCCACAGCATCCAGATCTTTTCTCAGGCTTGACATGATCATTCTGCACTGTGACTTGAGGTTCTTATCGACTACCCTGTTTTCCCAAAGCGTATTGCATATCTCATTAATAGTACATGCAGCACCTCTGCGGTCCACAAGATATGCAAGAGCTTCTTTGCCGAGTGACCGGCTGAAGCGAATAGCAACACCATCGGACATCGCTTCAAAGTTTCCGAAGCACTGTATTCTGAGATTTTTTGATGGCTGAACAGGATATCTGAGATTCTGCAGTTCCGCTAAAACCTTCCCTTCTTCAACCGGCTCAAGAATAAATCCACTGGCATGCACACGGAATGCTTCAGCTGCATTATGCATATCATCAGAAATAAATATCCAGTTAATACCTGCTGGCAGCTCATCCGAATCTGCAGTGAAAGCAAAACTGTCAGGCGAAGCATCAAGCCATACAACATCAGGCTTTGACGCACCAATCGAAGCTCTTAGTTCATCAAAACTATCTACGAAACTGAATTGACCACGCGGATCAAAATATTGAGACGAACCCTCAATAATCCTGGCCACTTCTATATTTGAGACAAAACAAACCGATATCATTGTCTGTACCCCCACATCAATGATTTGCCCCTCACAAATAAGAAGTTATCTCCCCTTATAACATATGATACCCTATTATTGAACAATTAGCGCAACAAATGCGCACCTATTGTTGCGTTTGTTCCTCGCTTCGGAACAGACCGCCAAACTTTACCCCATGTTCATGTGATCTATCGCAATTTGACGATTTTTTGCACAATAAAACAGGAAGACGAAACCCTGATTGATTCCGTCTTCCTGTTTTGTTTTGTCGATGCTCAGATAATCGTCATTCGTTAATCGATCAGATTACCTGATCTCGAACGCCTCCGTTGCTTTAGAGGTTTGATTTTCTGTTAGAAGAAAGTCTGTATAGACTATTCCTCGTCGCTTCTTCTTCTGCGGATGAAGAGTGCACCGAAGAGTGCTACGACTGATGCGAAGAATCCGCCAACCATTCCTGGGATGTTAGTGTCATCGCCAGTCTTGACGCCTGTTGTAGGCTCAGCTTCAGGTTCAGCTACTGGAACTGTCTTCTCGCCAGGTACAACAGTTGGGTATGGATGGTTAGGATCGTCAGTTGTTCCGGTTGCTGTTGCAATGTTAGTAACTGATCCGTTCTTAGCATCTTCTTCTGTTACTGTGTACTCGCAGTTGAATGTCTGGCTCTTGTCTGGTGCAAGGCTCTCAATGTTCCATGCATCGCCTGTCAGATCATCCTTAACCTCGATATCCTTAACAGTCAGGTTACCGTCGTTAGTTACTGTGATTTCATAAGTAACAGTCTCGCCTACCTCGTAGCTCTTGCCATTTGCAGGAGTGCTTGTTGTTTCCTTAACCACAGTCAGATGTGGGTTGCTCTCATCTGTAGGATCTTCAGTAGTTCCCGGTACGATCTCAGGCTTTGGTGCCTCAGGGTCCTTAGGTTCTGCTGTTGCAGTTGCCTCGTTCTTAACGACGCCTGCAATGATATCCTTCTCAGTTACTGTGTGCTCTGTTGTGAATGTCTTGGATTCGCCAGGAGCAAGCTCTTCTACTGACCAAGCATCACCAGTCAGTTCGTCAGTAACTTCGATGTTCTTGAGAGTCATGTTGCCATCGTTAGTAGCCTTGACTTCGTAAGTGATTGTTTCGCCAAGAGCATATGTCTTGCCGTTAGCAGGTGTACTTGTAGTCTTCTTGTCTATTGTCAGATGGCTCTTAGGATCTTCTACGTCTACCTTGTCTTCCGGCTCATATGGCTTGTCTACGCCACTGAACTCAACGGTAGCCTTGTTGTTGAACTCTCCTGCGAGGATGTCAGCTTCTGTTACTACGTATTCTGCAGTTACAGTTACCTTAGCGCCTGGCTCAACATCCTTGAATTCGCTCTCAGATGTGATTGTAACTCCCGGCTGCTCAGTAACAGTGATGTCCTTCTTCTCTGCGTAGATATTAGTTACCTCGATAGTGAATACTACTTTTTCGCCCAGCTTGTATTCCTTATCTTCGTGCTTCTTAGTAGCTACCTTGTCGACAGGAACGTCTTCATCAGTTACTTCAAGAGTTCCATACTTAACAGTGATGTTGTAGTTGTCCGCATTAGTAGCCTTTGTTGCTTTGTAGGTTGTTTCATCATCTGCATCAACACCTGTAAGCTTAGCAAACAGTTTTCTGGTTGGTGTGAACAGCTTATAAGTGAATGTGTTATCTGATGTTCCTACATATGTCTGAGATCCAGTTACATCGATTGATGCAAGACCTTCGCCATCTACGAAGCCATCGATTGTCATTTCATCGTGCTTAGTAAGCGGTGTTCCGTCGTATACCTTCTTTGCAGAAGCAGATTCGATTGTTACATCGATAGGCTCGATCTTGAGGCTTCCGTCGTTTACAACGAACTCAACGTTTGTGAAGTTCTTGGAGATGTTCTCGAAGTCTCCTGCCTTGAGTCCCATTGGGTAGCTGTCAACATCGTCTCCGGACTTCTTAACGTCTGTGCCCTTTGCTGTAGCATCGCCGCTGAATGTGAAGTCTTCCTCAGTGTACAGCTCGTTGTCGATGCTTACATCGTAGCCTTCTACCTTCTGCTCAGCACCGTTGTAGTCAACGTCATCCTTGTGACCTGTGATTGTAACAGTAACCTTGTCAGTTACAGGTGTTACAGTCAGAGTTCCTACGGACTGAGTGATGTCATAGTTGTCAGCCTTTGTTCCTTCATTCAGAGTGTAGCTGAAGGAGTTCTGGCTTGAGCCTACATCTGTCTGTGTTCCGGTTACATCGTACTTAGCGCCTTCGCCGTCTGCGAATCCGTCGCCGCCAACTGTTACCTCATCGTTAGTAAGAGCCTTACCGTCATATACCTTTTCATCTGTAGCAGATGTCAGGGTGACTGTTCTCTTGCTGATCTCGAGTGTTCCGTCAACGATCTGGAATGTAACCTTAGTGAAGTTCTTGTTGTTGTTTGTGAAGTCTGTCGGCTTCAGTTCCATATCATAGCTGCCTGCGTCTGTTCCCTTTACAGTAGCGTCGCCGCTGAATGTGAAGTCAGACTCTTTGTACAGGTCGCTGCTGATGCTTGTTACTTTGTAGCCTGTTACAGTCTTCTCTGTTCCGTCGTACTTCTCGCTGCCGCTGTTCTCTGTGATAACAACAACTACTTCCTTCTCGTCTGCAGTTACGGTCAGAGTACCTTCAACCTGAGTGATTTCATAGTTGTCAGCCTTTGTGCCCTTGTTCAGAGTATAAGTGAATGTGTTCTTGCTTGAACCAGCGTCAGTCTGAGTACCAGTTACATCGTATGTTGCGCCTTCGCCTTCGACGAATCCGTCACCAGTCTCTGTAACCTTGTCATTAGTAAGAGCCTTGCCGTCATATGTCTTGCTGTCTGTTGCAGAAGTCATTGTGACTGTTCTCTTGCTGATTTCAAGTGTTCCGTCAACGATTACGAACTCTACGTTGGAGAAGTTCTTGCTTATGTTGGTGAAGTCTTCCGGTGTGAGCTCCATGTCGTATGAACCGGCATCTGTGCCCTTTACAGTAGCGTCACCATCGAATGTGAAGTCATTCTCAGTGTACAGTGGGTTGCTGATCTCAACTGTGTAGCCCTCAACGGTCTTCTCAGTTCCATCATACTTAGCTGTACCGCTGTTCTCTGTGATTGTTACAGTAACCTTGTCAGTTACAGGTGTAACTTCCAGAGTGCCTTCTGTCTTAGTAATTGTGTAGTTTGCAGCCTTAGTGCCTTCGTTCAGAGTGTAGTCGAACTTGTTTGCACTTGAGCCAACATTGGTCTGAGTACCAGTTACATCGTATGTAGCGCCTTCGCCTGTTGCGAATCCGTCGCCACCGACTGTTACCTCATCATTTGTAAGAGCTGTTCCGTCATAGACCTTTTCGTCATCAGCTGATGTCAGAGTGACTGTTCTCTTGCTGATCTCGAGTGTTCCGTCAACGATTACGAACTCTACGTTTTTGAAATTCTTGTTTGTGTTAGTGAAGTCTTCTGGCTTGAGCTCCATTGGATATGAGCCTGCATCAGTTCCCTTTACAGTGTCATTTCCACTGAATGTGAAGTCATCCTCAGTGTAAAGCTCATTGTCGATTGAAACAGTGTAGCCTGTTGCAGTCTTCTCTGTTCCATCGTACTTCTCGCTTCCGCTGTTCTCAGTAATTGTTACTGTGACCTTATCAGTGAGCTCAGTTACTGTCAGAGTTCCTTCAGTCTTAGTGATTGTGTAGTTATCAGCCTTAGTGCCGTTGTTCAGAGTGTATGTGAACTTATTAGCACTTGAGCCAACTTCTGTCTGTGATCCGGTTACATCATATGTAGCGCCTTCGCCTGATACGAAACCGTCGCCACCGACTGTGACTTCATCATTTGTAAGAGCTGTTCCGTCATATACCTTACTGTCTGTAGCAGATGTCAGGGTAACAGATCTCTTAGTAATTGTAAGCTTGAGAGTTCCGTCAGTTACTCCGCCATCTTCAGGAAGTACATACTTATCAGCTGCAGAGCTTGCAATCGTAATTGTTCCTGTTACAGAACCATTATACGTACCAACATCTGTACCCTTTGCAGAATCAACGCTAGGAGTAAATGTAACTCCATCAGGCAGCTTTTCAACTTCCTGGTCGCCTACAAAGTATTTAACAGTGTATTCATCGTTGCTCTGCTGTTTGCCATTATACTTCTGAGTATCTTCAGATCCGGTAATCTCTACTCTTACCTCAGCAGCCCATACAGCAAACATTGCATGATATGGAGTCTTCTCGTCAGCAGCTACCTCTGTAACAACATCTCCGTCGGCACTGCCAAGATGGAACTGGCTGCCATCATAGTACAGGTACATGTTCTGATCTGCATTGTCCTGTGTCCAGTTGCTCTGGTTTGCTTCCCAAGCCTTTGATGATTCAGGATCATTTCCAGCCGGAATACGAGCCCAGCCCTTGAACACATAACCTTCACGAGTCTGTGCCGGTTCAATATTTACAGCTTTATTGATTGCAAGATTATCATCCTTATGGAATGCCTCTGTGCCATCATTCTTGTACCAGTAAATATGTGTAGGTGTTGGTGTATCCTTAGGAGTATATTCTGCTCTGAGCTGTACAGTATACTTCTTAGTTACTTCAGGTTCATCTTCAGTTGGTGTAATATCCTCAACTTTAGCGTTTGCTCTGAGAACTTCGAATGTATCTCCAGGATATACGAACTGGTCAGTATCCTCAAATTTGGTTCCGTTCCATTTCTGAACTACCCAGTATACAAACTGTTCATCTTCACTTGCAGGTGTAGATGCTCCCTGTGCAATAGCATTTGTCTTATCTTTGTAGAGAAGATCATCCTTTGGAGCTCCTGATCCACCATTAGCATCGTATACCACATTGATACCCTTTGCGCCTGGAATCGTTGAACGCCACTTAGCATACAGGTCAAGGCTCTTTGTGATCCAGAAACGATCAGTATCCTTGTTAACATTCTCTGTTACATTGCCATACTTATCAGTTTCTGTGGATCTTGACTTATCATAAGCCGTAACGCCAGGTGTGGAATCTGTAAGCGGATATGCCTCAGAACTGAAGATTTTGGTACATCCTTCATCATAGTACCATCCCATCAGTTCATAATCATCTCTGGTAGCAGGAGTCAACTGAACTTCTTCGCCATATGATACACGGAAGGATGTTGCCTGATCTCCCATCTGATACGAGGTGTCAGATGTTGGTACATTCGGATGCAGGAATACACGGTACTCTACCTGTCTCCATTTAGCATAAACTGTTATACCTTCCGGCATGTTTGTGAACGTATATGGCTGAGTGCAAGCATCATCTGCATACCAGCCTTCGAAGGCGAATGCATTAAATTTAGGTTCGTAATAGTTTGCACCGCCTTTGTTGTAACTGGCAACGCTAGACTCGAAGTTAATCTTCTCAGCAACATGCAGCTGGCCTCTGTCATCCATGTCAGTAAGAACGTTGCCGTCACCGTCAACATATACTCCATCCATGAAGAGAATGTTGTATGTCAATGGAGCATAACGGATGTACAGATTAGTGTAATCGGTTACTGTTGCATAATAGCCAGAGCTATCTTTCTCACCAAGATTTGTCCAGTTTGTGCCATTCTTACTGTACTGTACTGCTTTGTATCCATTGTATTTATCAGAGATATAGAATGTACCACCATTACTAATATCTACAGTATTTGTAGCAGTCGTTGGGTATGTGCCATCTGCATTCTGCTTGTAGAAGTAGACATGGTTATTTCCGTTTCCACCAAATCCATAGAATGTCTGGCTGGAACTGTCATCTGACAGCTTAAAAGCATCCAGGAATGTGGTACGTGTACCAGAACCTTCATATCCACTCCAAGTCTGTCGATATGATTCATACCACCAGCGATTGGTCGGCCATGTATAACCCTGTGATGCAAGAGTCTGACCATAGAGACCTGTCATAGTGGTCTGAGTTGCCCAGCTGTTTCCGTTACGATACTGGAAAGTCAGTGTTACGAGATTACGATCATAGTAAACATTGACTACAGAGCTGCCTGTTGCATCAATAGTAACATTTGTATCATATTTATTAAGATGGAATCCCGGGTAACTCTTAGCTACTCCATTTACAGATGCATATCTACCGTCTCCGGAACCTGTAGCTGTAACAGTATTAATAGTGCTGCCAACATTTCCGGAAAGTGTAACAGATTCGCCAAAATCATAAGTTTTAGCGCTGTCTGCTGCATCCTTAGCATCCTTTACGCTCTGCTTCCAGATGATAACAGTATAATTTGCTGTCTCAACTTCTTTCCATTTAGCGTAGAGGTAAGTCTTTGTATCAATTCCGGATCCGAATGTAAACTTACTGCCTGTCGGGTCGCCACCTACTTCGCTAGGTTCACCAGTATACCATCCGTCGAATTCATATCCGAGTCTGGATGGATCAGCCGGCTCTTCTGTCACCTTACCTGTTTCAATAAACTGTGCAACAGTATAGGTTGCTCCCTTACCGTTCTCTTTGAAGATGAGGTAATTGCCCTTAGGTGCCTTTGCTGTAAGTGTTACATTACCATTAACCTTGAGCTTGGTACCTACCTGCTGTGCCTCGTTTGAAGGTATTGGTTTTCCGTCAACATCAGTAGCAGCGCCTGAAACAAACCAGCCCTGGAATTGCTGGATATCCGGGTTCTCAGGCTCGTATGTCATATTGATCTCAAAATCTTCTGTTGATCCGTTAACACCAAGAACTGTTACTGAATCGATGATTGTTCCTGTTTCACTCTTATAAGTGACAGTATATGCATCGAGAATCACAGCATGAACATAATACTTGTCGCCTTCAGTTATTGAAAGGCCTTCGAAGTACTTACGTACTTCTTCGATGTTCATTGTTTTTGTCTTAGTGTCGTATGATGCTGTTGCGTCCTTGCTGACAATCCAGCCTTTGAAAATCTTTCCTGCAGCTAATTCGCCAACGCCTGGATCATAGATGATCTCTTCCAGCTCGTCTAATGTGTCAGCGTTCTTTACATATACTGTAGCTCTCTCAGTGTCTCCACTCTTGAAGATAACTTCTGCACGAGCGTTTCCAGAAGTATCACCTTCTTCAACAACAGCATATACCGAGAACTGATCTGTTACGACTTTAGCGATGCCTGCTTTGTTGACTGTAGCGTCGTCAACAACTTCAGCAGGGCCATTGTCTGGAATGTGGACTACTGCATTTGCATTGTCCAGTCCGGATGCGTTCAGATAGACATGTACAGGAACCTTAGGCTCAACATCTTCTCCGTCTTTGACGAAGGTGATGTCAACGGCCTTGAATCCGGTGACTTCGCCATCAACTGCATCCTTAACAGCCTGCTCAACAGCCTTTGTGTTAGCAGGTGTTACGACCATTTCAGTGCCTTCCGGGAGAGCACCTTCTGGCGCTTTAACGAGAACCTTTACTCCGCCCTTGTCGGCATTAAAGGTCTGCGCCGGGAACGATACTTCCTTCTCAGGCTCTGTGGTCTCCTCTGCAGGAGTTTCTTCAGCAGGTTCTTCAACCTGTTGTTCTTCCTCTGCAGGGGCCTGTTCCTCTTCGACTGCAGGTTCCTCCTCAACTGGTGCAGGTGCAGGTTCAGCAACCTCTTCCTGTACCGGGGCAGGTTCTTCAGTCGTCACTTCGTCCTGTGGGGCCGGAGCTTCGGTGTTGGCAGCGTTGTCAACAACCTCTTCAGCGACTGGCTGCTGTGGTGCTTCATTTTCAGCATATGCGATCAGATTGACCGGCATATACGTGATCACCATTGCAACCGACAGGGCAAAGGCAAGGAATCTTTTCAGATACTTGTGATTGTCTTTCATTTTTCTTTCCCCTTAGCAACGTAATAAGAAATAAGTGATAATTTATAACTGGCTAATGTTGTGCGGATTTTTCGAATTTCGCGCAACAAAAGCGCATCGTTAAACAAAGTAATTTTAACACAACGACAGCAAAAGCGTTGTTCTTTTAATTGGTCATTAACAGCTTTTTCATGCTGTTTTAGACCTATTAATCTGATATTCCATTTACCTCTGAAACCTTGAATGAAAAACCAGTCAGGATGTCCTGACCTTGTAGTGCATCTCTATTGTTAAAGGAGCCAAGATACACCCATCAATCGCTATTCCGGGTAAATTACGCAAGCGCTGATCAATTTGTCCTAAAGTTTCCCCATTGTCTTAATGCTAGCTAATTGTAGCAAATCCGCAACATTTACGCAACCAAAGCGCAACATTATTAATAAAAATACATTTTTCCACACAATGAAACAGCCGGCACGAATAATTATCATGCCAGCTGAAAACAATCAGTTCTGTATTAATTAATGATTAATTATCTGATGATGTAATTGTCGACAGTGTAACGCACACTATGATTATCAAAGCTCCGGCGATTCCTGCAGCCGAAAGGCGCTCACCAAGCAGGATAAATGCGAATAAAGCAGTCATTACCGGGCAGAGAGTCTGCAGCAATGCAACTGACCTGTCAGAAATCCTGGTCAGTGCCAGATTCTGCATCAAATAGCCGAGGAAAGTGCACATAATAGCCAGATAGAGGATAATCATCCAGGTGACCGGTGTAGTTGTCTCTACGTGAATGCCGCCTTCGAATATGAAGCTTCCGCCTATCGCGAGTGCCGCTGAGCACCCGCCCTGAAGCGCTGTAAGGCTGACCGGATCAACAGTTTCGATGTAGCTCTTGGAAAAGACCAGCGTTCCGGCTGCAAAACAAGCCGCCACAAGAGTAACCACCTCACCTATGCCGAATCCCGACAGTCCGCCTCTCACACACAGCAGATACAGCCCCGGGAGAACCAGGATCTGAAGAACCATGTGCTGCCACTTATAATGTGTCCTATATATAAGGAAGGCAAATACCGGCGTGAACACTACCGAAAGGGATCTGAGAAAAGCAACGGACGTCGCGTCGGTAAGTGCCAACGCTACATTATTAAGAAGATATGTCAGTCCGATGCACAGACCCGGAATCAGCCATGCCCGCACCGGAACCGTTCTGAGCGTATTAATAATCCTTTTTCTGAACAGCACAAAGCATACAACGAATGCGATCGAATATCTGACCGACATCATCGAATATACTGGAGTCACCTCGAAAGCAATCTTGGAAATCGGGTCTCCGAATCCATATACGATCGACTGCAGGATGATCAGTGCCTCCGGCCATCTTTTGAAGTTTACTTTGCCTTGTTCTCTCATTGACAACCGCTATTCTTTGCCTTTAACCGCTGTTATTCTTCCCTGTCCGTACGGATCAGCGTATTCCTCCGGAATTACGCCGCCAAGAGTTTCAGTTATATATTTAGAAACGGCTTCAATGTCTGCTGATCCTTCGCGGATAATCTGATCCTCACTGAACATGGACATTCCGTCCCCCATGTCCCGGATATAGTAATCCTGGCTTGCAAGCGTGTATTTCTTTGAAGTATCCAGCGGTTTTCCGCCGACTGTCACATTCCTGACCCTGTATTCACCTTCTACTCCTGCAAACATGCCGTTTTTGTCCGCTTTGCATGAGCTCTCGATGCTTGTGTCTATTTCATAAGTTATACCGGATACCTGTGGGAATCCTCCATTTTCATTAGGCACTTTACGAGTTCCCCATTCAAGAGCGTCGAGGATCTGCTGTCCGGTAACTTCCGACACATACAGCTCATTGCCGAACGGAATAACAGCGAGTATATCTCCCGTGGTGAAATCCCCCGCAGGGATTGTCGTCCGTATTGCGCCGCCTCCTACAAAAGCAGCGTCTGCTCCGGTCTGCTCACGGAAAGCATCCGTTATCAGATCTCCAAGATTTGTCTCTGCCCTGCGTACAATACGGATCGGCTGGTCATCGTCTGTCCTGGCTTCAGGATCGTATATCGTAAGGTCAAAAGGAGTGCTGGCTACAGCTTTGGACATCTGCTGGTTCACTGTCTCCATTGCGGAAGCTACTGCGCGGCTCATATCGTTATTGAATCCGAGAAGCTCGTCTGATGATGCGTCATTAGTCCAGTCATAAAGACCTGTGCTGAGGCTTCCGTCAGCCGCGCTGATTCTAAGCCACCCGATGCATTTCATTTTGGTGCCGCAGGCAGAACGCAGAACAGTGTTTCCATCTTTATCAGTTACCTTAACCTGCTCATAATCGTGGCTGTGTCCGTCAAGTATCGCATCTATGCCTGTGGTATTCTCGGCTACTGATGCATAGTCCCATGGTTTATCCGAAGCGTTCATTCCAAGATGTGCGAGCAAAACGACATAGTCCGCCCCGTCGGAACGTGCCGAATCAACGCTTTTCTGTACCGCGTCGTACAGAGCTTTGCCCGTCTTATCTTCCTGAAGAAAGCTGTATATATACTTGCCGTCTTTGTCCTGGAAGTTTTTAGGATTAGAAGATGTCAGAGTGGTAGGCGTCGTGACGCCGACAAACGCAATTTTCTTTCCTCCGGACGGAACTATGATGTATGGCTCGAAGACCGTCTCGCCATCCTTCATGAAATTGCAACTGATGTATGGCGCCGCCGAATTTCCTGCTATTGCGAAGAAATTGTCCATTCCTCGGTCAAACTCGTGATTGCCCGGAATCATTACATCGTATCCCAGGTCATTCATCAGATCAGCAACCGCTTTGCCGTCACTTAGCAATCCGATTGGTTCGCCCTGTATGGCGTCGCCGTTATCAACCAGAATCACGTTGTTTCCGTTGGCCTTGAGCGTTTCCCTTATCTGCTGCAGGCCGGCTAAGCCCCAGTTCTGATCGACACCGCAATGAATATCGCTCGTGAAAAGCACCACAATATCATGGCCTGCTCCGGCATCAGCACTTTGATCAGGATTCTCTTCAGCATTCTGTTCTGCCGCCTCTTGAGCATTCTGTTCCTGTGCTGCCTCCTCACCCTCACTATCCGATGGCCCATCACTGCTCCGGGCACAGCCGCCCAGCAGCGCCATCGCCGCTGACAAAATCAGCACCAGCATCAGTACCAACAGTCTTTTCAAATAATCCGAATTCTTATTCTTGTTCATACTGCTACTCTGATCTTCTCCTCAAATTATCTGCAGCTCTCGCCTGTTATCAACATCTCATAATAACATCGCAAACCAGCATCTGATACCAATGGAGAGCAAACAGTTATTAACTGTTATCAATAATATATCAATAATATAGCCATCGGCACAAGTGTGGAAGTATTTTCCCTGCAGACGAAAAAAGGGAGACGAATTAACGTCTCCCTTAATAGTAGTTGATAATTTATGTACCCCTTAAGAGGTAATGCCATTATTCGGCGACTGTACTATCTGTATTTTTAAGGATTAAGCTTCTTTGGAAGCGAAGTGTGCAATTGCGTGAACGAGTGCAACACCTGCAAGTACTCCGAATGCGATCCATGGAACTGCGCCTACTGTAGAACCTGCAATATTCGAGAATTCTACGCCTGCGCTTGTTCCGGCAGCAACACCGGCACCGCCAGCTACTGCTGAGAGGATTGCGCTGATGCCTGCGCCCTTGTTCTTCTTGAGGAAGGACAGGATTGCAGCGAGTACTGCGAGAGCTCCTGCACCAAGACCTGCTGCAGTTCCGACTGCTCTCTTAGTGATTTCCTTAGTGATCAGAACACCGGAGTCAGCCTGATAGCCTCTGCCGACTTCAACAGCCTCAAGACCTTCATCAAGTTCAAGGTGATTGTCGCCATTGTCGAAGTCATCATCGCCATTGCGTCTGTCAAGAATGCTTGTAAGTCCACCGTCCGGAGCAGTTCCCATCAGTGTAGCAAGACCATCTCTTACCTGCTGCTCACCATCTTCGTACTCAGCAAGCTTCTTCTTACCTTCTGCCAGCTCTGCACGGCCATCCATGAGTTTCTGGAGTCCTTCTGCGAGAGCCGCACGACCAGCTTCCAGCTTAGCAGGAGCTGCTGCGAAATCCTTCAGGCCCTGAGCATACTGTGCTTTACCATCAGCCAGCTTAGCCTTTCCGGCAGCGAGATCCTTCTCACCCTTAGCCAGGTCCTTAGCACCCTGAGCCAGCTTATCTCTGCCTGCTGCCAGCTCAGCTTCACCAGCTGCAAGTGCTGCATCAGCTTCTCTTAATGCAGCCTGACCGCCGGCAATTCCTGCATCATACTGTTCGATTCCACCGGCAGCTGCTGTGCTCAATGTTCTGAAGCTGTCCAGAAGTGAGTTCTCACCATCGTCCTTACCATCCTGTCCCAATGTCATGGTTCCATAGAGAAGTTCAACATTAGGAAGTTCTGTAATTGCCGCGGATGTGGTAAATGTCTTGAGTGTAGCAGTCTGCTTACCATCAAGCTTTGCAACGATATCAGGTGTTGAAAGAATAGCAGAAGCAGCAGATGCAACTTTTGATCCAATATTAGTAGCTTTTTCTGGCTTCAGTTCATCATATGCTGAATTGTATTTAGATGCGCTGGACTGAGCTGCAGCTGCAAGGCCCTTAACCTGGTTAAGTCCGCCTATCAGTTCTGCAAGCATTTCAGCATTGCCTCTTACATATGGATCAGCCAGAATCTTGTCCAGAAGTGCTTCTGCATTTTCAGCCTTAGTTGCGAGATCTGAATTTCTGAGTTCTGTAGCCTGATATGTTGCGCCCTTCACTTGCTCTACTACATTATCATTAATGTCGGCAGCTGTTTCATCAAGATCATCCTTATACGAAGATTTAAGATAGGTATACAGCGTAAGAGCATCTTGAGAAAGTTTACTGTACTTCTCATAGTTTGCCTTGGCATTATTATACGTATCCTTATATGTTTCACTATTCTGAATAGCTGCCTGAATCTGCTCATCAGTTGGTTCAGCAATACCATATTCGATCAGGGAATTCTTAACACCGGCCTCAATCTTATCCATTCCTTCCTTTGCCTGTGCAGCACCGGCTGCAGCAGCATCGGAGTTTTCCTTGATTTTTTCAAAGCCGCCAGCAACCAGTTTAAGACCTTCTTTAAGCGCGCCTGCATCATACAGAACACCGCTTGATGGATTTTCCGGATTGTCTATGATGCTTGCTCTGAGCTTTCCGAAATCCTGAAGCCATGGTTTATAAGCCTCTTCAACGTCAGCAATCTTATCAGTAACCTTCTTGAGCGCAGCACGGTTAGCTATTGCTGCAGCAAGAGACTGCTGACCTGCTTTTCTCTGAGCATAACCATCGGCAAGTGATGCTTCACCGGCTTTGAGAGTTTCCTGTCCCTTAGCATAGTCTGCATAGCCAGCTGCGAGCTTGTCTTCGCCGGCTGCGAGATCCTTCTCGCCCTGTGCGATCTGCTTTCTTGCATCAGCAAGTTTGCCAGGAGCTGCTGCGTAGTCTTCTTCGCCCTTTGCGAGTTCTGCCTGACCTGCTGCATAGTCTTCTTCGCCCTGTGCGAGAGCTTCTTCACCTGCAGCAAGAGCATCAAGGCCGTCGAGATATGCCTGCTCATTATCCTTCAGCTGATTAAGTCCGTCTTCGAGCTTATTCATGTCAGCTGTGGATCTTTCACCTTCTTCTTCCCAGTAATCTTTGCATGCAAGCACGTCATTCAGGTTTACAGCTCCGCCATAAAAACCGAAGAGTGCTGCTGCGATGAGAAGAACACTTAATCCTTTTTTCATCTTCATTCCCTCTCTTGTTTTTCAACAAAGTAATACGTCTGTCTCATAGAAGGACAGACTACCAATATTGCCTATATTTTATCACTAGTGTGATGAAAATGTGAATATTTATTAAGATAAGAGAGGTGTATTTTGTGTACTAAATTCGATGCAAACTGACCAGTCGTACAGAATAATCAAATACAAAACAATACATAAAGCCCGTAATTGTAGTTAGTTATATGTACCGCTCGGTAATTGTGCAATTAATTCCCGCACGCTTAATTACAAGCGGTAACCCATATGGGAGATTCACAGCAGGAAAGATCCTTACATCATTACAAGATTAACAGTAGGGTATATTCACCGGTTGTGAGGAAGATCTAAAGAATAGTAATAGTTGGCCACTATTCTCTATATAAACTGCAAGGAATCCATTAATTGATAAAAAGGTGCAAATATGCATTAATGTGTAAAAGAAGCTGCAAAGATGCATTAAAAAAGCAGTATGAAGTGTGATCTTCATACTGCATATTATTAGATAAAAAGAAAAAGCAGCGACGTCCTAATTTCCCAGGAGGTCGCCCTCCAAGTATCATCGGCGCTAAGGAGCTTAACTACTGTGTTCGGGATGGGA
>JBGUIG010000018.1:0-2678 GCA_045112795.1 Anaerovoracaceae bacterium
CTGGCCCCGCAGGCTTCTGTATCAAAGCTCATTGTCTTTCCTCCGAAATCTGAAATCTGGTTGTTGGGCAAATCTCAGTTCCGGAGGAGCCCGAGCTCTCTGACTTTTTGAGTACAAAAAAAGGAGGCGGCTGCTTCTGCAATTTTCTGCAAAAACAACCGCCTCCGGTTGGTTACCTTGTTCCAAATTCTGTCACCCGTCCATTTCGTCTACAATGCTGTCTGTTGCTTTTGCATTGCAGACTCTAATGGTCGGCTGTGACCGGCCCTACTTCAGGGCCTGTGACAATCCTGTAACAGTGAAACTTTTCATGATTATTTATTCTGGTGCTGTGACAGGGCTGTCACCATAGCTGTGACAATCCTGTGACTGGGCTATTTCATCGTTTTTTTATCGGGAAATAGACCTCGGTCTCCCAGTCTTCCGGCGAAAGGGAATCGAACTGTGTCTTGATATACAAATCAAACGGTGCTCCGGCAATCTCGTATCCGTTCTCCATGATCCAGTTCACAACAGCGCCGTAAGCCTCGGAGAGCGTGGAGTATCCTCCGTGATGCACCGTCATCGCGCATTCACAGGACTCCATGACAGTATCTGCTTTATCTTTCTCGCGGATCCCGATAAAGACTTCTATATCCGAAGATTCCGGATTGAACTCCTGGTCAAAATACCGGGCTCCATTCAGGCCTGTCGGGGTAACACGATCCTTCGGGACACGCTCAAACAGCGTTCCGTAATACTTGCCGAATTCGTCTACGCTCATCTTTGCTCTAGCCGTCAACACATTCATAGCGGGAGAATTCTTAATCTCAATCTGATATCCTTTCTGATACGTCATAACATCACCGGTCCTTTCAAATATGGAGATATGCGTTTGCAGCTCATTCAGGATCGTGGCCTTTTCCTGCTGCTCACGCTTCAGTTTGTCTCTCTGCTGACGCAGAAGTCCAGAGATCTCCTTTTCATCTGAAAGGGTGATGATCCGCTGGATTTCCTCAAGGGTAAATCCGTAGCGTTTTAAGCGCTGGATATAGTTCATGATGTCTATCTGCTCTGCCTGATAGTAACGGTAACCTGTAACCTGATCCACTTCGGCCGGAACCAGAAGACCGATCTTATCATAGTGATGCAGCGTCTTGACGCTCACCTGACATATCCTGGAGAATTCGCCTATCTGAAGCAAAACGATCAGCTCCTTTCATGATGTTTGATTCGAATCTGAGACAAGTGTATCTTCTGACCTAAGGGGAGAGTCAAGGCCTTTTTCCAGTATTTCTTCCCAGAGCTCATTGCCCCGCATATAAGAAAATGACTCATCTCTCATTCCCCCGACCAGGCTTTTTCGTAACCGGTCTGCAAAACCGGGATCCATCTCCTTGAAGATCATGTGCTGATACAAGCTCGATTGAGAGAAATCCCCAATATGATCCAAAGCATCCAGAATCTGTCGCATGATATCTGCTGTTTTAGAAACATCCTTCTCCCAGGCAGCGACATCCAGCCCTGTACTGACTTCGTTATATCGGCCCATTTCAAAAGCCCTGGCTGCCTGATTCTGAACATCCACCAGTTTCCAGGCCATCTCGTGGTTCCCATCCTCCATATACAGGATTCGGAGATCATTCAGTACCAGACTGATGAACTGATAGTTGGTAAAGAGCAGCTCTTCGTAAGCACGGTAAGCCTCTTGCTTTTTCCCGGTCTTGCTGAAAACAACTGCTTCTTTACGTTTTCGTTCCGGACTGTCCACAGCAAGGTAGGAAAGGTAAGACTGTGCTTTCTCATATTCTTCCTTCTGCAGATATGCATAGAAAAGCGACCCTGCAGCTTCCTTCCGGATATTTCCGTCCTCCGACTGCAGACAGCGTTCAAGCCATCCGTAGATTATGTCATCATACTTTTCTTTGTCCCGGATCTGATCGATATTCCGTCTGGCTTGAAAGATCACAGCGGTCTGCCAGATCAACTGATCACAGTTTGGATACTCTTCCAAAGTCTTCTTAGCCTCTGTAAACACTTCCGCATATTCTCTTGTCTCCAGATCCTGGTCGAGTTTTTTAACAAAGGCCGCGATCTCCTCAGACGACAATGAGTCTCGGAAAGAAAGAAGGGTGTCTGTTGTTATGCCAAGAAGTCTCGCAATCGGAGCCAACAGTGCAATATCCGGCTGTGTGTTGTTATTCTCCCACTTGTTCACAGCCGGTGTAGTTACGCCAAGCCGCCGGGCCATCTCTTCCTGCGTTATTCCGACCTGCTTCCTGTATTTTCTGATCACATCTCCAACCAGCATCTATATATACCTCCGTCTCGTTCGTAGGTTCTACGTGTTCTTTGTCCAATATGGATGCATCCCTGTTTATAAGATACCTCAAGAAAGGCAGAATTCCTATTGAGCAGTCATTAAATATATGGAATATTTATTAACCAACGCTCAATTTTGAAGCAAAAGAAAGGGCCTGCCGAAGCAGTCAAGCCACTTTCAGCAGACCCTCATATATCATTCTGAATCATTCTGTTGGATGTGTTCGTATCTCCAGCAGATGCTGTACTTTCTGATATTCTTCCTCTGCCAGTTCCGCCCTGGCCATCTGATCGTAGCGATCTTTCATCATACTGTTCCCGGTTGCCTCGGCAGCAATGGAGATCCAGTAGTACGCATCCTGGATACCCGGTTCGAT
>JBGUIG010000019.1:0-2761 GCA_045112795.1 Anaerovoracaceae bacterium
TCTCTTCCTCCGCGGACCTTACGGCAATGGTTTTGATGTGCATGAGTTTGAAGGTGGGGAGCTGATCATAGTTGTCGGAGGTACTGCGGTTTCGCCTGTAAGAGGTGTGGTCCAGTATCTGTGCGAGACTGAAAGTGCTAAAGACGTACACATGATCGCAGGATTCAAAGATCCGGGCGAGATCATGTTCAAGGCAGATCTTAAGGACTGGGCTGAGAAGATCGATCTGACACTTACTGTCGATGGCGCGCCTGAAGGATACGGCGGCAAGGTCGGTCTGGTCACAAAATACATTCCGGATATCCCGATCAGAGATATCAGCAAGTGTAAGGCCATCGTAGTAGGACCTCCTCCTATGATCAGGTTCTCTATGATCGAGCTCGTCAAGAGAGGCCTCAGCGAAGATAACGTATGGATCTCGGATTCGAGAAGGATGAGCTGCGGGATCGGAAAATGCGGACACTGCCGCATCAACGACAAGTATGTCTGCATCGATGGTCCTGTATTCAAGTTCTCTGAACACAAGACACTGATCGATTAGCGGGAGGTGGAATCATGAACAAGACGAGTTTAGATACAAATTTAAAAAAACTGAAGAAAAACGCCTTCCGTGTATCCAAGGTCAGAGGCGAAACAGCTTCCCGTGTACGCTGCCCGGGCGGAGAGATCGATGTTGATTCGCTTCAGCGCGTCGTCGATATAGCCAGAAAATACGGCAAAGGCATGGTAAACATCACCAATCGTCAGGGATTTGAGATCCCGGGGATCGACTTGGCTGACGTGGAAGAAGTCAACAAGGCACTTCAGCTGATCATTGAGAACAGAGGCGTCAATCAGGAGGACTATAACGGCGGATATCCTGCCTCCGGAACACGTAATGTCGTGGCTTGTCCGGGCAAACAACTCTGCCCATTCGCCAACTATGATACAAAGAAATTCGCGCAGGAGATAGATAAGGCTATATTCCCGAACGATCATCACGTAAAGATCGCCTTCACAGGCTGCTCGAATGACTGTGCTCACACACGTCTTAATGACTTTGGAATCATAGGCATGAGCGAGCCTCAGTACAACAAGGACCGGTGCGTCGGATGCGAGCAGTGCGTCAAGTACTGCAAAAAGAGATCGGTTGGAGCCCTCAAAGTCGTAAATGGCAAGATCGAGCGTGATGCCAACAAATGCGTAGGATGCGCACTCTGTGTCAACTACTGTCCGACAAGAGCGTGGACAAGAAGCAAGGAAGAATACTACCGTGTCGTGTTGCTTGGGCGTACCGGCAAGAAGAATCCACGCATGGCAGAAGACTTTATGAGATGGGCTGACCACGATACTGTGAAGAAGGTCATATGCAATGTTTATGCATATCTTGATGAGTATCTGGATAAAGCGGCAGTTGAGAGCAAGGAGCATATCGGCTATATCGTAGACCGTACAGGATTTGAGGAATTCCTGAAATACATCATGAAGGATGTCACTCCGAATCCGAAGTGCGAGATCCAGGGACGCATTTACTGGGGCGGTAAGCGCTATGATCAGGGTAACGAGCTGAGACAGTCGATGTTCCGCTTCTCCGAAAGAGAAGAGTAGTCAGAAACTGACAGAAAGGATCCTGATATGTTTAATGAAGAATTCACGGCTGCTTCCAAAGGAGCAGCCGCAAAGTCCGCTCTTTTGAAGAAGAAACCGGTCGGATACTTTTTGCTGTCCATGCTGGCAGGAGCATACATCGGCTTTGGTATCCTTCTGGTATTTACATTAAGCGGAGCACTTGCCGGAGCACCATATACTAAACTTGTGATGGGCTGCTGTTTCGGCGTTGCGCTGAGTCTTGTGGTGATAGCGGGAGCGGAATTGTTTACCGGAAACAATCTGGTGATGACAGCCGGCTTACTTCGCAAGACTGTAACGCTTGGCGACGCACTGAAGCTGTGGGTTGTCTGCTGGCTCGGAAACCTTGCCGGCTCGATACTGCTGGCATTGGTATTCAGCCTGACAGGACTCTACAGTGATGCGACTGTAGCTGCTATGACAGGTGCTGCTGCCGGAAAGATGACGGCAGGCTTCATACCGCTTCTGACAAGAGGCATGCTGTGTAATACCCTGGTGTGTCTGGCTGTATGGTGCGGTTTCAGAGCCAAATCGGATGCAGGCAAGCTGATCATGATTTTCTGGTGTCTGCTGGCGTTCTTTGCAACCGGATTTGAGCATAGTATTGCAAACATGACATTGCTGACACTGGCACTTATCAACAACGGTGGTAATGAAGCGATCAGCATGGGCGGATACTGGTTCAATCTTATTGTTGTAACTTTGGGCAACATGATCGGAGCGATTTTGTTTGTCGCACTGCCGTATCATTTTGCCTCAAAAGAAAAATAAGGTAAGAATAAAAATGTCAGTAAAAATACTTGCTAAGAATGATGAAAGTCTTAAGTCGGTACTGAAGGGCACGGCGCTTTTTACGAATCTGAGCGAAGAAGAAATACAGAGCTGTCTCACTTGCAGCAAGGCTGAAAGCATAACTCTGGAAAAAGGGGAAATGGTATTCTCGGAAGAAGATTATCCAGCTGCTCTGCCCGTGCTGATCAGCGGTTCTGTTACTCTTGGGATGGATTTCTGCGACGGGAAAAGAAAAATTATCGCTATCTTTGAGAACAAGGGCGATGTTTTCGGCCATGAGTATATCCTCATAGGACAAAGTAAATACGGAGTTTATGCGCAGGCGCAGACAAAGTCACATATACTTATGATGCCGAAAGAC
>JBGUIG010000020.1:0-26806 GCA_045112795.1 Anaerovoracaceae bacterium
CCATAAAAAGAACAAATTGTAGCTATACATGCAGCTCCACAGTCGTGGATATCATGCTGATAAACTCCCTTAAGTTTCATGCTTTCACCCACGCTCCACGTTTCTTTTCATTAGCATCTTGTTTTTTCTGATCCCTGCGTCGGTAATCTTTTACTATGCGACCATCTTCCATCATTAGGATCCTGTCGCTGTACATGGCCGTATCTATGTCATGTGTTATCAGAACTATAGTCTGATGTTTCTCCTTGTTAAGCTCATCCAACAGCTGCATAATTTCTATTGAGGTTTTCTTATCAAGATTCCCCGTTGGTTCATCCGCTAAGATGACCTTTGGATGCGTTATAAGAGCTCTTCCTATCGACACTCTCTGTTGCTGACCGCCCGATAGTTCTGACGGCAGGTGTTTCCTGCGGCGAGACAAACCGAGTCTTTCAATAAGGTCTGAAAGCTCTACCTTATCAACATTACCATCTCCGAGCAGCAGCGGCAACGCGATATTCTCTTCGACCGTCAACACCGGTACCAGATTATAAAACTGATATATCAGTCCTATATTTTTGCGTCTGAATAGTGTAAGCTCATTCGGACTCATTTCCTGGAGCTTCTTCTCACCTATGATTATGCTCCCGGTTGTTGGAACGTCTACGCCTCCAATCATATGGAGCATTGTGGATTTACCTGATCCGGACGGGCCAAGTATGCTTACAAAATCACCTTCTTCTATAGAAAAGCTGACATTATCCACAGCCCGCACCAAGCTATCGCCTTCACCATATTCCTTAACAAGTGCTTCGATCTCTATTATTGACATATTCTTACACATTCCTGTTTCTTATAGATTCAATAATGTTCAGTTTATTTACAAGCGAATTAACGTGTATTGCTGGGATCAACGCTACTAATGCCACCATTATTGTTGCGACTGCAAGCATGTCACAAGGTATTTTAAAATCAAGAGAATACCATTCAAAATCCGATTTGACTGCGATCAGAAGAAGCAGACTAAAAGGGATTCCGATCAGCCACGCTATTATTCCGAAAGCAGCGTTTTCGCTTGTAAGCATAGTTCGTATCTGACCTGCGGTCATCCCTGATGACTGCAGAACTGCAAGTTCCCTTCCTCTGAGCCGGACAGAAGTGGATATATTGTTAATAATGCTCATCAATACAAATACAGCAATTATCAGGATCACACCAAACCCAAGTATTATTTTTAACACCTCATCTGAGGTGAAATACACGTCTCTTTGCCAAATGGTCTTGCTACATGAATAAAAGCCATTGTCCATCAACGGAAATGTACCGGTGTTTCGGTCGCTGTCTCTTGACTGTACTTTATGAAGCCCTGCGCTTGCTGCCACTCGGTCTATCTCGCCGACAATGCTGCGATCGGTATCAGCGTCAGTTATGCCGCTTATATTATCCTTCAAAGAGAACGCTTTTTGTCCGTCTTCTGCAGAGCAGAATAAAATAGTGCGGATACTTTTATATTCAACATAATTAAATGCAACAGTATTATCAGGATGTGTGCCATACATGTCCTTATAGGCTGGATCCTTAATGAACATCTCGAAGTTGCTGAGTGGCATATATATTCTTATATTCCCCAGGTTTCTCTCCTGATAGCCTTCAATGTTTTCATGTATCTCTGAAAAATATGGAATGTCCGGGCATTTATCAGTACAGCCAATGCAATACAGGGAACCTGCCATAATTTGATCCACATTGATTATCCTGCCCTCAGCAGTATCCATTACAGACTCCGCACTGTCCATATCTCCATATCTGCTGTAAAGAATATCGAGTTCCTGCCCTTCCTGCACATCAATGATTTCCCTTCGCTCCTCATTATTACCGGATTTCAGCGAAACATAATCATCTATGATGACCGGATATTCAGCATTGGTGTCCGCATTGAACCCGCATTCTTTCGCATATCTACTGAACGTTTCATCGTCAATTCCAATAAACTGCGGGTGAAGCAACGCACCTTCATATATTCTGCCATCGTCAGCAGATCTGATTTTTCGCTTCAGTTCGCTGAATCCCATAAAGTCGTTGATCTTTACATTATCAGCGTCGCCTTTTATCTGATCATCTGACAGCAGTATTCCTCCAGGTTCAAGTATGCGCTCAAGTCTGCACTCGGTGATTGCTTTATTGACTGACACATGCCTGAACACCTCATCGATATCTGATTCGCTGTCTGTATACAATTCTGCCCATATATCAAGTCCCAGCCTGTCGCGGTCATCTTTCGGATAATAATCTCCTCTTGCGCCTCTTGTATATGCAACACCATCCACAAGCAGACATATCACCGATACAAGGAGCACCACATAGACTATGTACTTATGTCTACTCGTATATATGGTCTTCATGGAGAGTCTTCGAATCACCTGCCCTCTATTTGAAGCTCTGATGAGATCAGTCATGGTTTTCATTTTATCGCTGATCTTAACCTTATCTCTTGAGAGCTCAATATCTGTCATCCCAGAAGCTCGGATCGCCGGAAGGCTGCAGGAAATTCCTACTAAAACTATTCCCAGAATTGCCAGCAACACCAGATTAGTATTACTCGGCATTATTTTCATGCTGAGCGAATATTCTGATTCAAGAACCTGCTGTAAGCATCTGCAGACAGCGCATCCACAGAGTATTCCCAGAGGTATTCCGATCATGCCTTCAAAAACAGCTTCGCCATAAATAACGCCTGCCTTTTGTAAGCGGGTAGCTCCAACCGCACCCAAAGTGCCCAGATAACCTGCCTTTTCGAATGCTGATAGAGCAAAGCTGCTATACATAATAAGACTAGCGAGGATCACTACAAGAACCTCAAGGCCAAGAACTGCACCTTTTATCCCTATTCCATCTGAGTAACCAAGTCCATGCAAATCCAGTAGTTCTTCGTTAAATGTCACATCATAAGGCATCAGTGACTCATCAGGCAGTACAAGGCTCATCTCATCCGAAAGTTTTTGCATGCCAACAGCCTCGCATAGAAAAGCAGTATCCTTATACACCGTACGCGATAATTTGCGAAATTTCACATCAGCGCAAATACGGTTATCGTAATTCCCTTCATGGCTGCATTTCCTTGAAATACTTACAGCAGCAGTTTTGGCAGATTTTTCAAGAACAAGATATTGCTCTTCACTCAAACCGTGTATTGTCGCATGCTGTGAACCGTTCCTCTCAGTAATTTTCTCCTCCAATTCATTAAAGATTGCATTCGAAAAAGACATCACAATCGTAGAAACAGTTAAAGCCAATATGATTCCCGCGATTACCGCTACAGTTCTTTTTTTATTTAGGAGAAGATATCTTTGAACCAGAATACTAATTGCTTTCATAATACAAAAAGTCAAGTGAGAGAAGCGCGCTATCTAGAATGCGCGCCACTCTCTTCTAATAATTCTACAAAGTAACATTGTGCCATGCTTTAGCATGTCTTTTAACATCAATGTATTTAGTACTCTTGAAGCTGCAATATGGGCATTTATACGTTGTTCCACCTATTATTGTCTTGCTCTTTTGGGTTGATATTTTCTTCATAATACGATATCTCCTTTCGTTAAATGATAAGTTGTATGTATATTGAGCCCAATAATTATCAAAATTTATGATGTCAAAAAGCATTGTGTTCCTTGATCATTGCAATAAGATTTTTGCTTTTGTCACCAACTCGAAGGTATGCTTCATCAGCCTGATTGACGTGAAGTTGAGCACTGGCTTCTATAGGCATAATAAGTACAGGATCTGTCTTGCCTTTGGAGTTGATGCATTCCACCATTTCTGTTTTAAGCGGAACCGTAGGATTACAGAAGTCTGTAGGGGTTCGAAGGATCTCATTCAATTGTTCTATAGACGAATCGATTCCTCCGATTCTGAGTTTTAAAGGAAACACGCCGTCCGCATTTGTACCCAACCCTGTACTCAACAACATATACGATCCCTATTTAAAATCTGTTGTTTCTTTTTTTCCTATAGATTTAGGCTTTTCAAGACCGAAAGAATATAGATCATCTTTAGAAACAATAACATGCTTGTCAGACCACTTTTTAATCAGCTTAGTGACTATCAAAACGGTTCCACCGACTATTAGTGTATAAAATATCAGCAAAAATAATGAAAACCACATTTTTCATTCCCTCCGATTGGTTTATTTATTAGCTGTGTGATTTCTTCCATGAATGCTTAACTTGAATCTGTTTTTTTGCGCTATCCCTTTTTAGATATTTTATAGAAGTCGATAGTTTCCATGTTCCCTGTGAGCCAACACCCTCCAGATTGAACGACCATGGATATCTTGCATACATATTAATATCTGAAGTCCCCTCTGTCCTTGCTACCGCATCAGTTATCTTCGGATCATTTGCAGATATACTTCCCCCCACGCCCACAGCATGTGTAACATATGCGTCACCCCATCTCTCATCCAGTCCATTCTTGCTGACCTTGTAATGATTTTCAAGAGCAATACCAGCAGCACCGGCACCACATTGCACTGTTGCTTTTGCGGTAAAATACCTATTTCCATATTTTTTCCATTTAGTTTCCCCATTAGTTGCAGCGTAAGCCTCCGGAATTTCATTTTTTACCAGACTGGCTACTGTTCCGAGATCTTCACCATCTTCAAATATAATTTGAGCAGTGCAATGATCGTCCAATTCGACTGTTTTTTCGCAGCAGGCATAGTCTTGGTCGCCTTCCATATTTGCATCAATATCGAAGTCTTGAATTATTTTAAAGGCCTCATCAAATTTTTCATCATAAAATTCATAAATAATTTCGGGAGAGGTGCCATTGACGATCCCGTCCTTTTCCAATTGTGTAATCTTTCCGTCGCTCTGAATATCCTTCAGCTCAGCTTTAAAGTCCTCAAGCGTAGTTATCTCATATTCTTCATTTACATCGGCACCTATTGGCAACTCATCTATCGCAAGTGCAGAAATACTCATGATAAATACTACCGCCAATCCAGTTATTGATACAATTGTCTTTCTTATCATAAAACACTCTCCTCGCTAAAACTCTGTCTAATGGTGGTTATTTAAGTTTCACGTTCAAAGCCTTATGGGATATTTTGTAATTAAATTTCAATATTTCCTTTCCTGGCTGCACTGTATAATCGTCTCATAATTTGCATTCTTATATGCCTTTATGACACATTTTATGCGATACGTCCCCTTTGATACTGCTTTTGTCTTGCTAAGTGTTAAAGTTCTACCGTATGTCGTTTTCTCCCATATTTAAGTAGTCAAAATTGCATTATGTTTCTTAGTCAGTGCAATAATGCTCCCTAATCGTTATATACTGTCTTCGTCCTGTAACTTGCATTTTTGCATGCTTTTATCAATTTCATGGCAAATATAGTAGGACAGATAAATACAAGTGGAAGCTAAAGAGACAACAATAATCGCACCCGCTGTTAGATCAGTTCCATCTACATAATGAGGAAAATTCGGAGTGTTCATTTTCAGAGGACCTAAGGCAAATATAATCTCTACGATAATAGCCACAGCACATACTGTAATGTGTATCCATTTTGCAAAATGTCTTGTATTTCTCATTTTTACCTCACCTCCTTAAGTGCAGTACTTTCATGCCCAATAATTTATTTAATTAGAGGTTTTAAGTTCATATTTATTATCAATTGGTTTTTTTACAGTATATTTATTTGACGAAACTACCTTTGTTGTACCGTTTTCATATACTGCAATCTTTTGGCGCGTTCCGTATTCATACTTGAATTTTGTACTGTATGCCATATATTTTGTAGCTGGTCCCTTAAATGATAGCAAATATCCCTTTTCAGAGGAGATGGCGCCTCCTACTCCAATAGTAATAATGCCCTTTATTTCTCCTTTAATAGAACCTCTTGCAGTTATTACCTTACTGCAGGTTATTGTGCCTGTTTCTCCTTTGCCAGCATGCACATTTGCAGAAACTTTTTGCGGTGAATTCCACTTCGTACTGTAGCTCACATTCTTCTTCTGATACTTATAGCCTTGAATGTTAGGATCTGCAACTATAGGAAACGATGAGCTCTCATCGAACTTAACTGTCTGTATAATCCTATTGCCCTTTACTTCATATTTTGTATCTATATCATTCCCGTCTGCATCTTTTGCCCATGCAGGATAGATGAACGCTATCGATTCCGGATACTTTTCCCCTGTAGCTTCATTAACTGTCATATTTGACATATCCACTATATAGAGAAACCCGTCTTTCGCCTCTGGTGATGAAAAATAATCCTCACCTTTCAATATTTTATAATTATTCGGCAAATCGAACTCAAAAGCGTACCTATCCGGCGACGAAGAATCCCCAATCACAATCATTGACTTAACCATACAGCCGTATAAGGATTTGCTGCTTACAGCCTGAATCACACATGCTGTGTTAGAATTATCATCTTTATAAATTACTAAACCATCTAATAATTCGCCACTAGAATCATTAATTTCTTTAGGAATATGAAAATTAATGGATTCTTTTCCAACATCAAATACGATCCCTTCATCCGAGTTCTTTGAAATGACTAACTCATTATCCCCTTTGCGAAATTGATAAGACGACTCCGTTTTTTTAACTATTTTGGAGTTATTAGTTGTTACAGCTTTCACTGCGTTTTCAATTTCTATATTCGTCATTGTTTCGTTATGTGGTGACATCCGTCCCTGCTGTAATCCGCTCTCATTATCAACCGATCCTTTTTCTTCTATATCAGTTGCAAATGAGGTTGTGGTACCAACAAACAACATTGTTAGGCTAAGCAATAGAACTAACATTTTCTTATTAAACATTCCTTTTCTCCTTCACCGAACCTCAACTGGTCTTTTTCCTGTTTTAGCCATTTATTGGGCCAGATCTTCAGTATTTTCTCTCCAGGCTGTACTTCGTAATCGTTTCACAATTTGCATTCTTATATGCCTTTATTACACATTTTAGACGATATGTCCCCTTTGAAATAGCTTTTGTCTTACTAAGTGTTAAAGTCCTACTGTATGTCGTTTTATCCCATTTCTCAATATTGCTCCATGATCCACCTGATTTCTTTTGTAGAGTCATCGTCGCATAAATCTTTGTAGTATTGTTATTAAGATCGTCTACCGTAACGCTAGCACTTGCCTTGCCGCCACTTATATTTAGGCTTGTATTTATCGTACTAATGTATTGATATTCCTGAATAATAGGTTCCTCTACCGGAGAATCCATATCTTCGGCAAACACCGGTATGTACACGAGCGCAGCAACCATAAGTACAATTATCAAAGATAACAATTTTCTAAACATTTAAAAGCACCTCCTTTTCTTAATGTGTTTAGAATATCTTCTACTCACATAAACAAGGAAGGTGCTTATCTGGGGACATATTTCTACCTTTGTTTTTTTTTCGTACAATTTACTGCTTGTTTAATATGTCATCTGCTATCTCCCGCAGTATCTTTTCGGATGCGTTTCCTCTGATATGATATGCATATTTGCCATCGTTAAAGATCATCATAATCGCATTTCCTTCTCTGGAAATAATAACTTCTGTTTCGTTTATGATTCCAATGGTATTTTCATTCCGCTCGGAGTCAATATTGACACTCGCACCATCAGGAGGTAATTGCTCGAATATTATTATATGATTGTCATTGTCTTCCATGGAGATGTAGAAATGAGATTCTGTCGCCTCGTTTTCGGTAACACTAAAGCCTTCCGGTATTTGTGGCCAAACTGGGGTTAACGCAGATTCATCAGTATTGTCTTCCTGTGTGAATGTAATAGTCCAGTTGCCAATTTTTTCCTTTATCACATAGTAAATATGTGGTTTGGTTATTGCGATCACGGAGGCTGTAGCAAGAAGCATAATCAATGCAGCGACAAGTATCGTTCTCAGTCTGATCTTGTGTGTCCTTCTGTATGTCGACATGGATGTGGCTATAACCACTTGCGGATCTTTATACATACTAATTATTTCTCTCCGCCGCACAAGATATTTTTGAGAAAACTCATGCATCTCAGGATTATCATAAAGATCATCATATTTGTGAGATCTTTCCTCTTCTACAATCAGAAGCGCCTTTTGCAAATTATTCATCTCACTCATTTGTCTTCTCCCAGCATCTTACGGATTTTCTCACGACCCCTCTGAATGCGTTTCTTAATGGTTTCTGTGCTGCAGCCCTGAATTTCTGCGATTTCCTTCGTCGTATATCCATGAGCTGCATATAATATCATTGTATCCTGTAGTATCTCCGGCAGCTGTCTTATTGCATCCGTCACCAGTGACACTTCATACTTATTTGAGTACATATCTGCGGTGTTAGAATATGGATCCGGCAGTGTCTCAACTATAAGCCTATCATCCTCATCAGATCCATATACTTCTGCAGTGTAGCTCTTGCGTGTTAGCATATTCAGGCAGATATTCCCTACTATATTAACAAGGAAAGCTCTGGTTTGGGGACATTTTACTTCGCTTATGCTGTCAAGATGGTCAATGATCTTGACAAATGTATCATGGACAGCATCCTCTGCCCGGTAGCTGTCATGCATATATCTGAACGCAATTGAATACAGGAGCCGCTCGTATTCATCATAAAGCTGCTCCATCTTGGATCTTTCTTCTTCTGTCTCAATTGCCTGCGCCAGCCATACTGGAAGCATTTATTATTTCTCCTGATCAAAGTTTCTATATTCCTCTGAGCACTCTCTGCTGCAGAATTTATCCCTGTGGCGTCTGGCTATAAAGGCTTTACCGCAGTTCTTGCACATTCTGATCGGTCTGGAATCGTCAGTCAGCATCATACTAACCATAAGCTGTATTCCCTGCAGCAACGAGTTGAAGTTCCAGACAAGATAAGGTCTGTCATCCATAAGCCCGATATGGTATGTCGGAGTCAGTCCATCAAACGCTGCCATACTTTGCTTATGGAATTCCTTCTGTTTTTCCGTAAACCCGTCCTTATCTTCGTAATAGAAGAATATGACCATGAGATTGAACGCCCAGTCCTTAAACTGCTCTTCCATCCAATCCAGTCTCTCTGCATATTCGCGCTGAAAAGTCATATGTGTTTCGTCAGGCCTGCCATCCCTCAGCATTCCAAGAAGTACTACTTCTTTGCCACCATCAATATCCCAGATGTATTCCGACCCCTTCTTCCGGATATTCGGTTTATTGAAAGGAAAGAACTCATCCAGGTATTTCTCTACAGCCATCGATTCTTCCCTGATAAAGTGATTTTTGGGGAAGAATACATTCTCATATGTCAGGAATTTCGGTGTAGTAGGAATCGCCGGCATGATGCCCAGCAGTCCGTACTTAAGCGCAAAGCCTCGTATTGCTTCGTGCTTCTCGCCTTCGACTGCTTCCTGGCTCATACAAAGCTGGCCTACATTAAGAGCATCCAATGCGATATTCTCGAACTCCTCTACAGGATCATAAGGCTGTGGCATAGCATTATGTGCCGGCTGAAGATACTTTATTCCATCCAAATTCTCAGTAATAACATAATCACTGTACCTCACCCATATTGAATTGGCATATTCAAAGAGCCTGTTCATGGTTTTAACCTTCTATCAGATATATTAAGCAATCAGTCATCCTCACTAATTATTTCCCAATGACCATTGTCGCCTTTTCCAATGAATACTATGTGATTCATTCCTTTGATTCTTCTTCCTATCGTTTTTTCACTTACGCCTGCAATCCTTGCAATCTGAGCACGTGTTACTCTATTGTTGTTACGGATAGCGTTTTCGATTATTTGCTCTATTGACTCTTTCTGAGGGACATTGCGAGGGTCATTGTCCTTTGCGATGTCCTCTGCGGTGTCCTTTGCATTGCTGCTCCAGCCCCATCCATCTCCGCAGTGTCGATAGAAGACAACAGTAAATCCGTATTCTTCTTTTTTAAACTCGTACTTCACACCTGCTTCGGCACTCAGGTCTTTGATCTTTTTGAGCCCGGTAGCAAAGGTCTCCATATCCTTGGAGTAATATAAAGTCTGAGTTATCAATTTGTTGCGGCGGATCGCCTTCTTGTCACCTTCGGCAAACTCCTCAGGTGTGATTCTGTCCGGGAAAGTTCCCGGGCTGTATATCTCTATTCTGTTGCGGAATATCATTATCTGTATACTCTGCCCGGATTCGACCTGTCGGTGCGCAAACGCATTGACAACAGCTTCGCGAAGGGCGTCTACCGGTACTTCAGGTATTTCATCTCTCTGAACTTTCCCGTTAAACTCCACGCGCCAGTCCATTGCATCAATGAGATATTGCATAGCAATTTCAACAAGCCCAAAAATAGAACCTGTGTGCCTGCGTATATCTGTAAAGTTTCCTTTCTCGTTAGTTGCGAACTTGGCCATCTGAAGATCATTGATACCACTGTTAACAAATAACGCTGCCCCGGCATTAAGAAGGCGGTCTCCTTCGGTAAGATCTAGCTTGTTCAAAACACTAGCAGGTTCATCGCTGTCAAATGTTATACGGCCTATCTCCTTTGTCCTCTTGAAGTACTTGCTGAATGCCTGCATGTCAATATCAGCGACACGATATTTGGAAACCTGTCTCTCCCATGATTTGGTATTATCATCCCGAATGCGTATCAGTTCGTCATATGTGTCCTGATCCATAACAAGATCTTCGTCTGCAACACGGATACGCGGTATGTTATAAGCAAGATATGGTTTATTATGACCCTCAAACTCAACCACGACAACATCGCGTTCTCCATAAGCCTTCTTGTATATCGTCGGATATACTCTTGGCTTGATATGGTTCCCAATGGTCTGGCTTACAGTTCGCAGTGTCTGGTCATTCACGATCTGACCAATAACATCACCATTATTTTTGACACCAAAATACAATGTGCCTTCACCATGTTTGTTAAGCATGGATGCGACAGATATTACGCCCTCTTTAAGCTCGCCTGTACTTTTCTTATGTTCGATTCTTTCGGTCTCTTCACCAATATTGATCAGATTCATGCTTTTCTTTCTCCTGTCCCATCCAATGCAAATACTATGCTCTGGATTCCGGTTATCTATATCGGTATTGTAACACACTTCAGCCATGGTACGGTGTGCGCACTATGATAAACCATCAGCCGACTCTTCAAGTTTGAACTCATACTCCTCCCGGCAGGTATCAAGGAATCGCTGCTCATCACCTGTAAAAGAATAATCTTTATCACTTCTGAAAATCAGCAGACCCATCGTCCGCTGCTTCAGATGGAACAACAGCTTATCCCACGCTTTCCTTACCGCCCTGTCCGTCTGGCCCCGCTTTTCAGCAATCTCTTCATTAGACATTTTCTCCAGCACCTTGTAATAGAACAGTTCTCTTTCCTTCTTATCTATAGCCCGCATGAAATGTATCATATAGTCTGTTGTCACAAGCTGATCTATAGTGTCCGGCTTGCAATACAGAAAGTCCAGGATGTCCCCTTTTCGCATCTGCCTGGCTATGACATTACTCAAGCAGCCTGCAGAAAAAGTACCGTCCTCGTCTTCGCCATACTCAAGAGGGAAATCATCGCCATTCCTAAGGATCTCATGCTTCCTGACCCTGGATTTTTCATTCCCTTCTAGAAAATCATACCAGTCATTAAGGCGCTTGAAGTCAGTTACTGTTCGTGCAGACTGTTCGATCCTTCTGAGCATCTCATGCCTAATGTCACGTTTGAGTTTCTTTACACCTTTCGGCACCTGTATGTCCTTCAGTCTAACGACTTCAGCGGGTACGTTGCATTCCTCGTCATCATCGCTGACTATAACGTACTTTTTTACAGGCTCACTTTCCTCTTCTTCCTCCAGCGCAAGCTCTTCAAGAATTATCACCTTATATGCTTCCTGTTTCAAATCCTTGAATGCTGGTGGTGGCTCTATCGTCCACATTTCCTTTATATCGAACTGATGCCTTTATGCCATCATAACGCTCAATGTACGACGCCAGCGATGTCCTGCTTGCGGATGTACTACCAAAAGGATCCACGATTACAATAAGCGGACACTCGAGCATGCGATCATCAATGATGTGCGCACTGTTATCGTTTTCAATCAGAGGAGATATCGATGTACATGCTGTAATAAATCGTTCCCTGAGGCAAATCCCTTTGCCTATCCAAACCGGCGTATCTCAGACTATGTCATTCTTCGTGTCATGAAAATGCTGAAAAACCCGCGGATGACCTTCTCTCAGGTAGCTGATGAAGTTGGACTGGCAGTCTCGTCTGTCATCCGGATCTTCGACAAATATGCAGGTGTTACACCGATCTCACTTCCTGTGTGCCTATGCATCGATGAGGTATATGCGATCAAGTACAGGCAGCGTATATTCGCCTTCGTTCTCGTGGACATGCAGACCAGCCAGATATATGCCCTGCTGCCTACCAGAAAAAAGGCCGATCTCGCAGACTGTTTCTCCAGAATAAGTCCTCAGGAGCGCAGTAAGGTGAAGTATATCTGCATGGACATGTACCAGCTGTACAAAGATGTTGCTGAGGTATACTTTCCCGAAGCCATCATTTGCATCGACAGTTTTCACGTCATCAAGCTGATCAACACGGCCTTCACGAATATCCGCATACGTGTAATGAAAAGCTTTGAGACATCTTCTGAGGAATACCTATTGCTGAAGCATTTCAACTGGGTGCTTACTAAAAACTCTTCACGGCTTGATCTTCATGAGACGGTTGACCTTCGACGATACTTTTATGCATTCGACAGTCATTATCCCTCCATCGGAGTGATGATCGAAAAGATGAGTTCCTTCGACTTCGATCTTACTGCTGCCTATTCCATGAAAGAGGAGTATGCATACATCAACAGCACATCTACGCCTGAAAACGCGGAACAGCGCATTGACAATTTTATTGGAGAATTATTGCTTTACGATGTGCGTGAGCTCAGATGTGTTGCGCGTACTCTCAGGCATTGGAAGAAGGAGATCGTCAACAGTTTTAATAGAGTTGATGGGCAACGCATCTCAAATGGTCCGATTGAGTCCGTGAATTCCAGGATTAAAAAAATCAAGCAAAATGGGAATGGTTACCGCATTTTTGAAAGATTCAAACTTCGCGCTTTGTACTCTCTGAACGGGAGCTCATCCATCAAGAATTAACCTCGATTGAGCCATTTGACGCATTCTAAATGGGGTGGACAACCTATGTTGCCCACCCCTGATGTTCTTCTACCCCAGATTATGGAATAGCGTCTTTTTTGCTCGACCCCAGATTATGCAATAGAGCCAATTAAGGTCGATCACCCCTCTTCGTTACTCATTAATATTTGGCTCTACCCATTCATAATCTATACCAGCAAAGGTTCTGAGAATTGCCTCATAAATGATTTGTGCCCCCCCTCAGACCGTCCGAAAACTCGTATTTTTCAACGGTTTCAACGGTCAATTACAATAATTTATCGAACAAAATAGCACGTCATTTTGCTATTCTGTTTCAGAAATAGCTGACGCACCTTGAAAACTGAATAAAATTCACCAATAACGATGCTTTAGATCATCATCAGGTTCATCATTTTGTTGAATCCCAGGAGGTTTCGCGATCGTTTCAGGTTGTAGGCAATCGCTGAGAGCGCAAACTCTCCGGTCACTTTCTCCATTCCATTCAGGAGGAAGTAATCGGCGTGCATTGAATGCTTGATCGTTCCGAAAGGATGCTCCGACAGACATAACCGCTGTGACATCTTTTCGCGATCCGGTCTGAGATTGAGAAGAACGATCTTTATTGTTTCAAACTTGGCTTTTGAAGTTTTCTTCTCCGTTGCAGCTTGTTTGCCCTCGGCCTTTAGCCAGTCGCGACACGGTTTCTCCAGCGTATCCTTGTTGAAGTCGATCTCTTTCCATTCATTCTTGCCCTTGTAGCATTTGTTTCGGAAAGGACATCTTCTGCAGGCTGCTTTATTGGCATAGCGGATATTCCCATTCTTCTTTATGCATTTCTGCCTGAGGATCTGCCCGGCAGGACAGTAGACAAGATTTCGTTCGGGGTCTCTGACGAAGTAACCTTCAGAAGCTCTGGCCATCATCTCTTCTTCAGTACCATATGGCGATTGGATCGGAGACGGCTCGTTGCCTGGTTCCTTTACCTTCCGACGGACTTCCCTGACCTCTGCACTTTTGATGACATCCCTGTATGCATCAGGTATCTCACCGGCATGAAGGCATTTGGCCAGATCTTCGCTTTTTGTGCTGGCGGGGTCACACTCGGATTCAACATACTCGAGTTCCAGTTCGTAAGTATCTTTGCCATCAGGAAGAATGACGTGAGGAACGATGCCGTCTTCAAGGCATTTGATCATATCCTCATGGTTCTCGTAGCCTCTGTCTGCTACTGCATGAAGGATCTCACCTTCGCTGCGTATATCTGCAGCAGTCGGTGCCAGCAATCCATGATCTGTCACTTGGTTGGTCGTATTGAAGTCTCTGATGAGATGTGTCTCGGAATCCACTGCTGTCTGCACGTTGTACGAGACCTGGAATCCGTTCTTGTTCTTCATCAGCCTGGAGTCAGCATCCGTGATCGAAATCTGCGACAGTCCGTTCTCCTCCATGTAGTCCCGGTACTGCTTGTACTTCTCGAGCCTTGCCTGTGCTTCCTGAAGTCTTTGCTCAATCTTCTCTCTGCTGAGCATTCCTTCGAGCTCCATCTCTTCAGCGGTCTCCATAGAATCTAGGGCATCCATCTGTCTGAGGTACTCATCGATGTGAGCATCCAGCCACTGGATCCGGTCGTCAAGTTTGTGAGAAGTGAAATTGTTGTCCTTGGAATTGTTAGCTCTGAGTTTGCTGCCATCCACCGAAACGAATCCGAACTCGACTGCTGAAGCGATCCTTTTGTCGAACTCATGGAAAACTTTCTTCAGAGAATTGATGTTATTCTTCCTAAAGTCCGAGATCGTTCTGAAGTCCGGAGTCACAGCTCCTGTCATCCAGCGAACTTCTACGTTGAGTCTGCACGCTTCTGCAAGTTTTCTTGATGAACGGATGCCATGCTCTGCTCCGTAGATATACAGTTTGAGCATGCTTCTCGGATCGTAAGCAGGCCGGCCTTCTGATGCTGCACAAGACTTGATGATCTCGAGGTTTTCCAGATCAAGGCTGTCAACAAACGCATCTATGAGCCTCGCATCGCTCTCCATATCTACAAAGGAATCGAGAGAGCACATCATTACCTGATCACGGTCAAGACCTTTCACATAACGCATAGAGTCCTCCTTGGGTGACAGTTCCAGCTGCCTATATATTATACCATAGAGAAAGCTCTACTACTTGGAATTCCAATGGGTTGGTGCATTTTATTCAGTTTTCAAGGTGCTTGTATATCTTACTGTCTCGCGCGAGTCGGGCGGGCTCCCAGTTGCAGGGGGCGGGCGTAAACGAGCGCGAGGTGTAAAAACGTTACTACTTACTGGTCAAAGGCTAGTTTTCGGACAGCCTCCCCTGCAGGGAACAGCCATTCCGATCTGCTTCCTTACAGATTCCTTGCTTCCCATAAACTCGAATTCATCCGGAAATGTTTGGAGTCGTGCACGTTCTCTGTTTGTCAGGGCCCTCGGCTCTTCCCAATGGTAAATGTGCGTTCCGCCGTCGCCGCTTCCAGTTACAGTATATGCAGGTCTATCTGGATCAAGCCTTTTGTAAATTTGACTGATTCTTGCTCCTTTTACATTCAGCTGAAGATCTTCAGGCAAAGCAGCAGTAAAAGCATTCTCTCCAGGTCGTATATGGTTGAGTCTATCTATTACCTGCTGGCTTTGCCTTGTACGTTCATTATTGAAAGCATTGTCAGGTATAGGAGGTACCTCTATTGCTGTTCTGCAAGAATTATCAATATCTCTATAAGGAGCAGGACTTGGAACCCTAAATTCGACAGGCATGTCGTTCCTTATCCCCACAATTATCACTCTGTGTCGAGCCTGCGGAACACCATACTCTTCGAATTTATAGAAATGAGGGTATAATCGGTATCCGCACGCCCTCATATCGTGCTTTATTTCAAATGCTTTGCCCTCATTTGCGCTTTGTAGCCCGCCAACATTTTCAGCCAAAAACCATAATGGCTGATATCTTTTCAGGACTCGTACCCCATATGAATAAAGCGGTCCATACGTTCCATCAAAGCCTTTCTGTTCTCCAACTACTGAAAAGTCATTACATGGAAACCCAAAAGAAAAAGCATCAATGTCACCAAGTTGATTTATGTCGAGAGTATGAACATCCTCGCAATCTACACTGTCAGGGTCATTTGGACAGATATTATGCTTATATGTATCACATGTCTCTTTGTCAACAAAAACAGACATCGGCGCTGCCAATAAGCAGCGTTATAAAAAGCCTCGATTGTAATTAATTGACAATCGAGGCCGCCATACTAATGATTTCTGCCTTTTCTTTAGCCAAGTAGCTTATCTGAGAGTTTTGCCTTGATGACTTTCTTTGCAGGGAACACCATCGCTTCGCCTGTCTGTGGGTTGCGTCCTGTTCTCTCTGCTCTCTCAATTACTTCAGCCTTGAATGTGCCAGAGAATACTACCTTGTCGCCAGTCCTCAATGCGTCAGCTGTTACTTCGAAGAATGCGTTTACTGCCGCCGTGGCATCCTTTTTGCTCATTCCTGTCTTCTCTGCGTACTTTTCTACAAATTCTGTTTTTGTCATAGTGATTCTCCTTTTTATATTTTGAGCTAAATATCTTATCCTGATTTTGAACCCGCTACAGGCACCATCCCTGTAGCAACACACTTGCGGAGTATACTATATTTCATATCAAAATGCTACATTTCCACTGCATTCAGTACATTTGACATCAGTCCTTTGTTCTGTAGACTCTAATCACTTTCTTCCCACTGATCTTGAGGTTATTCCCAAGGGAAGTGGTTCTTGGGTACCATTTGTCATGTGAGGCCTGTCTGGCTTTGCCACCAGCATATATCCAAATATGCACTGTGCCGGAAGCCTTTTCCCAGGTACATATGTCTCCGTCTTTTAGCTCACTTTCCTTTATATCCCTCGATGTCGTGTTGACTACGCATTCATAAAGATCCGTTCTGCTTGCCAATCTGGTCTTCTGATCTCTGTATCCTCGCGGGAAGTCTTTGTCCACTCCGCTGTCGACGAGAACTGTGCCAACAAACACATCGCAGCTTGCTCCGTCTTTTGACGGCTGTCCCCAACCCGATCTGCTGGGATAGGCTCGCTCAAGCGCAGCCTTGTATGCCGGTGTCGGCTTTCCTCCATGGTATTTTGCCTCATCAGGAGCGTTGGGATACGCAAGTTGAGTTGCTTTTCGGACAATCATCTGAGCCTTACTCCCACCGCCCGGAATAAGCACGAGTCCATATCCTGCTATCTGCGAACTTCCTACTCTATAGGTCAGCTGCTTACACGCATCGCTACTGTTGCCTTCTATTGTCGTTACTGTCTTTCCGTCACAATTCTCTACAATGCCCACATGATCCAGCACTCCATCCTTCTCAAAATCAAAGAATATGATATCGCCCGGACTAGGTTTATGTCCTCCTCCTGCCCATCGGTGACGCGCTTTGAACCAGTTAGCTCCATCACCCACGACTGAGAACTTTGGGACAACACCCATTTCTAAATAACCGCACTGATCAGCGCACCAGCTTACAAATATTGCACACCAGTCCACACGGCTGCTGAAGCCATACCATTTCCAGAACTTCTCTCCGCCTACATTGCCGAGTTCCCCTCTGGCGACTTCAACTATGGTGCCGTCTCCGCTTCCTGCCATATAACTACCATCTTCGTTCATCGTGAAGGCCGCCCCAAACAACACCATGATCACCAGCATAACTACTGCAGCCGCTCCACCGACAGATAATGAACTGAACAATGCCTTTGAACTATCCGCGATTCTCTTCATCAGTCTCCCTGCGCCTCTTACCGTCCTACCACGAGCAACGTTCCTTACGGCTATATCCGTTCTCTCGGTAAAGCCTCTTCCGGCATTCCGTTCAGTTATACGCCTAATCGCATATTCTTTTCTTCGCACCCGTGCGAGTGATTCACCTCTCAGCGGTTTTGGATAGTTTTTACCCACTCTACTGCTGTATCCAGACAGTCGCTTTTTCCTAGTGGTCGAAGCTCCCCTTATACGTCCTGTCAGCCTGTCTTCCTCAACATTTCTGAGGACCTCGGCATCAGCCATCTTCGCTTTGTTCTGCCTGTCACGGATCGTCTTTACGCCATGTTCTCTGTAAGCGTATCTGATTTGCTCATTACGATCCGGTGATGGTACGGCAGTAATCAGATTTGATTTATTACCTGTGTTTTCCCTCGAATGGAGCAGCATCTCAATTCCTGCACGGGAAGCAAAGGCAGCGCTGTCACCTGTATAGTGTTCAAGCGTATCCTGCGCATATGAACCTGCAGACTCACTATCATGTCTGCCGCTTATATCCAAACCCTTGCTTCTGATAGTTTCCTCTTTCAGGTGATGCATGGAGCTCGCTGCTCTGTCGATAGTCTTGATAGTGCCTCTGGTCACATCCCTCGTCTTTATATCTGCCATCTCATTCCTCCCATAACACAAAAAGACGGTCAGACACGTTTCTGCATCTGACCGACTTTTTTTCTCTACTCTACCCTTTCTTTTATGAAATCATTTCGCTATCGCCTTCCAACCATTTACCACATAAAACCTCTGCAAGCATATCCATAGCCGCCTCCGCATCTTTTGCTGAATCAAAGGTTATTTCCGTATTACCTGCATCATCCTGTGCTTTTGCAAAGGTTTCTCCCGGCGCTAGATTTATTTTCAGATATCCGTTTTCAGCTTCTATTCTGGCCATTTCTCTCCTCCGTCTTATTATTAAACTCTCTTGTTTCTATTAACACTGGTTTCCAGTCATCATCTTCTTCCAATAGTAATAGGAATCCTCCCATGACTTTGTCCATAGGCAACGCGTGATCATGCGCTATCGTTCCGATCGTCGCTGCACATATTTGTCTCAACTCATTCAGCTGAGATATAAGTGATTCTTTATTGCAGGTTTTCACAAGTATCTCTTTGTTATCAGATCTTATTTCAATCATATTGTGCCCTCCTGTTACAAACAGATAACATTTTCCCCGGGGCACTCTCAATTTAACAGCAAGCCATTGGAATTTCAAGGCGTTCACGCCCTTAGAAAACCGCAAAAAACCGCCAATTATCATGAAATCCGACATTATTTGACCGAAATCCGGCAAGAAATGACCGATTGTTCGTTCTTGTATTTTTGATATTTTTTATGTAACCGAGGCAGATCGCTCTGCCTCATAGAAATTGTCATTCATTGCTGCTCATAAACTGTTTAACAAATGCATCAAACTCTTCGCTGCTTCCTGCGACTTCCCGGATCTTTCGCAGTATTGCCTGCTTGTCAGAATAATTGTCCCCTTTTTCTGACGAACCATCTTCGGGCTTTGCATTGCCTGCGAAATACCCCTCACCGAACTTCGATGTCATCAGCTGGTACAGCTTTGTATCTTTCGGGAATTTGTTCTCGAATGGCACCAGATTGGAGCCTACCTTCAGAAGGCCATGGCCAGCATCAACGTTTGTAATATATGACAGCTGCTCATTTGAGATATTCAGCAGCTTTGCCAACTCTATTCGATCTGTAGCAGCCTGGTTGAGCATTACAATGAACTCTGAGTTTGAGAGCATCGTCCTCGCAGTATATGACTGCAGCAGATCCGCCACATTCTGAGTGATGCCTGTGCAGAAAGCTCCATATTTACGAACCCTCTTCCACAGCTTGTACAGGAACTGCGCAGAGTACTCATGCATGAACAGCAGATATATCTCATCGATAAAGATATACGTACGCTTCCCGGCCTGTCTGTTCTGAGTGATTCGGTTAAGGATCGAATCGAGGATGACCAGCATACCTATAGCTCTCAGCTGCTCGCCGAGTTCGAGGATATCGTAGCAGATGAGGCGGTTTGATGTGTCCACATTGGTCTGCTTTGCGAAAGTGTTGAGCGAACCTCTTGTGAAGAGCTCAAGTTCCAGCGCCAACGAATGTGCCTCAGGTTCAGGCTGCTTCAACAGTTCTTCTCTGAAGTCCTGGAGTGTAGGCGGTGTTCCCATATAGTTGCCCTGCTTATAGTAGCGGTAGACGTTCTCCGTGCAGCGGTCGATGATCGACTGCTGTCCTTTCTGGAATTTATGTCCTGCCACTATCTGCTCGCAAAGCGACTGCAGGAACTGTGACTTCTCGATTATAGGATCCGTCTCACCGTAGTCTCTGGACATATCCATCGCGTTTATATGGTTTGGTGAGTTGGCGGATATGTTGATCACTGATCCTCCCATCGCTCTGACAAGAGGTCCGTACTCCGACTCAGGATCTATGATGATTATGTCCGCATCACTTGAGAGCATAAGATTCACTATCTCATTCTTCGCAGTAAAGGATTTACCGCCACCTGGTACGCCAAGAATGAAGGAGTTGCCGTTCATCAGCCGCCTGCGGTCAGCGATGATCATATTCTTGGAAATGACGTTGTTGCCATAATAAATACCATGGCTGTCATATACCTCCTGCACTCTGAACGGCATGAATACTGCAAGAGATTCAGTAGTCAGTGTCCTGAATGCATCTATCCTCCTTACACCAAACGGCAGAGCGGTCTTGAGCCCATCAAGCTGCTGATATTTCAGGATCGCCATCTGGCAAAGCCTCTTTCTAACAATCGTAAGGACCTCCTCAGTATCGTTATCCAGTTGCTTCTTCGAGTCTGCCGTATGCACTAGCGTAAGCACCGCGAACATCATTCTCTGGTCTCTTGTAGTGAGATCATCAAGGAACTCCTTCGTTTCCTTTCTCTGCTGCTCCATGTCATAAGGCACTACTGCAGAGAAGTTATTATTCATGTTCTGCTTGCGCTGCCAGTTCGTAATATTTGTCTCAACCCCGAGCAACCTCTGCTCTACTTCTTTCACTGCCTCATCGGTCGGAATCGGCACTATGTCTATGGACAGCATCAGATTGCGGCTGAGGTCAGTGATCTCTGCCACCATGTCATCGGATATATACGACGCATAGTCTCTCAGCAATAAGACACGACCAAAACGGTCTCCGACTTTGAAATAGTCGCTGTTGTTTTCATAGCAGTCCGGACAGATATAGTCACGGAAGTCATGCCCTTTCCTCATGTGGTCCTTAAGATCGAAATGGTACGAGGTCTCCTCACCAGTTCTCATGAAGTCATGGATAATGCGAAGTCTGTCATTGGCTGTAAGCTCAATGCACCTTGATCCCAGTCTTGAGAAGTGTGCAGTCAGATCCGCGCCTATACGTGCAAAATACAATCTCGCATCCTCGATGCTCTTACGATTCACTGAGATGGTAATATACTTGTCCTGGATGATCGCATTGCTGCCTGTTGCCTTGTCCGTTAGCATGTCGTTGTATTCCTTACGGTAGACATCTAGCGAGTCATCTTTCATCTTCAGCAGAATCCTGTCCTCAAAGTCCAGCATATTGAGCCTTCTGTTGTTTATGGTGATCTTGGCAGTGCAGCCTGAATCCAGCGAGTTCAGAAGCTCTGAGTAGCCGAGGAACATCCCCGCCTTATCGTCCCTGGATGCGACTGCATAGTTTATATCCGTGAAGCGGTACATCTTGCTGAACTTGTTTTTGCCGGTAAGAAAAATCCCGTCCGGCCATATCGACCTAACGGGAATGATGTCCTGCACCTTGCGAGGCACAGCAAATTTCTCTTTGTCCTGCTTGAGGACGTTAGTAAGTGTCCGAATCAATAACCATCAGCTCCTTTCCTTTTCTTTCTTCTGTCTCTTACTGTTTGCATCCTGCTTTCGGGCCATATTTCTTTTCTGTCTTGAGCCACGTCTGTGGAAGCGACGCTTTTTGGCAGTTTCATGCGATTCTTCTTCCAGCATGCTGTAGTAGTAATTGGTATTACCGAACGTCAGTACCTTGGGAATCATGAATGTGGATTTGATCCACGCCCAGATGAACTTCTCTGCAGTCATTCCGTTGTATTTCAGAAATCCCATTACCGCGAACGGGAATGCTGCCACTATGCAGAGCCAGCTGGTGGTCTCAGTCCCAAGAATGGGATTGAGACCAAGATAGATGCCAACTGCCACACCGCAGGCCAGGACAGAAAAAAAGAACTGCCTCAGCGACAGTCCGAAGAACATCGACTCCGTGTAATCACGGATCTCGCGATTAATTCTCACTTCCATATTATCTCTGTCTCCTCTCCTGCATCCTTCTACCTTGCTTCAGCGACTCTGTCTGCTCTTTCGCGGCTTGGATCCACTTTGTTCAGGGTGCGAGCATCCCTGTCATAGTGATAGACATTATCGGAGAGCACATCCTTAGGCTCCACCACAGTGCGGTTGGCCTGCTTCACCATCTCGCAAAGATCCTTCACATCATGATCCATCGTATCCGGGACGAGGATGACCTCATGCACACTGCTGGGGAGAACATAGTAGCCGGATCCAATGAGTTCAGCTGCCTTCTCTTTCACATCAGGGTAGTAAAGCGTTGATGCTCCAAGCATCCCTTCCTCATTGGTCAGGACATACATGCCTCCGACATCCGCTGGGTCGAGTGGCTCTGTTCTATCGAGCAGATTCTCCTTATCCGGACTAAAGAGTGCCTGGCTCATGTCTGTAAGCACCGCTGGAGCGATATGCATTGAATCGTCCATGGCAGTGATGAAGAGTGTCTCCTTGTCTACACCGAGTGACTCCAGAAGTCCGTGATTGACTGCAGCTCTCCAGTCGCCTCCTCTGTCCTCACCCATGTTGATGTCCACTATCATGGCAAGACCGTTGCCCATATCCGCATAAGGCATGTTAGAGAGAAAGTCGATGTTTCTGCTCTTTTCAAGGAGTCTCACCGTGAGCTTGTCTCTTACCTTCTCCCAGCTGAGATCTACTGCCGGCGGAGTCGGTGCAAGCCTGGCCTGCTCATATCTGTTCGCCAGATCAACAAGCAGGAATCCCAGATCCTCACCGTTCTCATGACGCTCATACAGGTCGTCAATATACAGTGTAGGCGCGGCATCGCTCCCCTTCGGCCTGAACGTCAGGCCATGCAGCTTCTGATCGTTCATTTTGGACACTTCCACATCATCGATGGTGATGTCCTGATACACCTCGTCCGGAAGAAAATCCGGCAGTTCTTCCTTGATAGTCTTAATGAATTCTCTTACTTCCATAATCTCTTCTCTTCCTTTCCATCATCCACAGTTTGAAACGATAACCTTCGATCCTCTTCTCCTGGCGCTCTCTGTCCAGCCAGATCCTGTCTTTAGTGATAACTTCCATTCTGTCTCCTTTCTATATTCCCATTACTTCCTTAACAAGATGGTCGCTCATCCTGACCATTCCCACTAGCACGAGCATATTAAACGCAAGCTCACCGACATACTTCCACACCATAGTCGCTGCCGCAGCATTGCTGTCCACTACCGGCGGACTGGCTGCGAACTTGCTGAATATGATGCACGCGAGCACTATAATCGCTCCTTCAAGACATACTCCTGCATAGCTCTTCAGGAAGCTGACACCGATGTTCTGCGTAGGCTGCCCGGCAAAAGTCGAGAGCGGTATAGGCGCAATAGCCGTGTACATATAGAGCCTGAAAAAACGGCCATAAACTGTGAGTATGATGATGAATGACAGGACCGTTATGAACAGGCTTCCGATAAGCGTCACCGCCCACAGAGGGATGCTCTCGAAGAACCCGCAGTCTTCTATTGCCGTTACCATCTCACTCGGCAAGGTCGTCTTAGTTGCAGAGCCTACTCCTGAAGCGGTCATTATAGTTCTCATAGCTCCCTGAGCTATATCAAAGAGCGCCAGCATCAGATCAAGCCCATATGTGACTACCCCTTTTGCTATGGCGAACCTGATAAACAATTTCAGAGCATGCTCAGGTCTCTTCACTTCAGTCAGGCTTCCGCTTGTTTTGACGACTCCGACCAAGAAAAAAAGGACCAGCAGCGCCAGTCCTATACCCTTTACGGCTCCATTGATCTGCAGGATCACATGCCATATGCCTCCGCCCTTGAAGCTTTGCGGCGACATGGTCAAGAGCGACCATACTTCAGCCATCTTCGTATTCCACGTATTGAGTGCGTTTTCCAGATTTTGAACTACCCAGTTGTCACTGTCCAACGTCAAACACCCCCTTTCCTGACTCTAAGTCTCTTTATCATCACTCGATTTGCCTCCCAGTCCATGCTTCACACGCTGCTCTACTTCAGATCTCTTCGCATTTCCAAATCTGTCCAAAGTGCCAACAAGATATCCTGTTATCCTGCGGATACGCTCGAATTTAACACCTTCACCGACTTTGCCATCTACATTCTTTACCTTGCTTATATTCATATGACCTCCGTTTTCTTGCACAATAATAGCCGGCACACGCGCACCGGCTTGATTAAAGATTCAGTTATTTGCTTGCCTCAGCTTGACTGGACTGCTTGTCTCTCCGCTTTAATCTCAGCGGTCCGCTTGCTGTCTACATAATGCGTAGAATATCCTTTCTCAACCCCGGGATCACCGGACTTACTGAATCGAAGTCTGTTTACGATCTTCTTGCCCTTATTATTCAAGCCCCACTGCTTATACACAGTCTCCGAAGGCTTAAGGGCATTCTTTCCGGCATATGCTCTGACCTCTTTCATGATTTCAGACAGCTTATGCAGATTGCACTGGCAAACTCTCTCCAGATAGTCTACTCTGCCGTTCCTCCAATTCTCATAATCCTGCTTTTTCAGTACACCGATATCCATCAGCACATCTACAGGCGCAGCAAAGCCTCTCTTCTGACACTGATGGTACATCGATGAATGGATCTTCCCTATCATTTCCGGTTTCATAACGTTCACACTCCTTTTCAAGTATATATCAGGCAACAGCCCGTGTCATGTACCGGCAGCATTTCTGCCGCCTTAAGTGTCTGGTTTCTATCCAGTGATCATAGTCAGGATCTCTTTCGTAAAAGTTATAATAATTCCGCCCGCTACAGTCAGGAACCCATTGGCCCTCTGACTCGGATCATGAGACTTAAGCGATAGTCCTACCTGCATGATGCCAAGCCCGAGCAGTATCAGGCCTATCGCTCTGATCAGGCTGAATATGAAATCTGAGAGCTTATTTACCGTACTGATAGGATCTCCTGCAGCATATGCAACACATGCACACAGTATGAAAGCAACTACCATTACCGAGTAGAGCACCAGTCCCAACTTCATCGTGCTGTTGGCACCCTTAAGATCGATTATCTTGTTTTCTTTCTTTGTCATTTACTTCCTCCATTTTTAGCCTCTTCGGCTACCATCTTTTCAACATCCTCTTCTGACAAAAGTGCATAATCAGAATCCGGCAGTTCTATTACTTGCGCACTATCAAAGGCATCACGTACCAGATCCGGATCATATACCAGTTCTATTGAAGAGCCTGCATCCCACGGTTCTCCATGGATATATGGTTCAGCCTGGCCATCCGTCGTCAGCCGTACATCAGGATGCTTCAGAATGTCATACTTGAAATCCATCACTGGCCGTTCACCGCGAATAAAAAGAAGCGCATACCTGTTATCCAGCATTCGCACTTCGTCAGGAGTCATTAACTCCCTTCCTGTATTCTGATAGTTCGTCGAATAGTTTCCATTCCTGCCCGTACTCTTCCCGTAGGTGTTCGTATCTATGGTTTCTTTACCGAGCAGCTCACTTACATACTTGTGAGTCGCCTGCTCGTTTCCACCCAAATATACGAACTCATCCGTATTGCCTACGATACTCTCCCACTGTTTCTCGAACAGAGCCTTTAGCTGTGCCAGGTTCTGAAGGATGATACTTACAGATACTCCCCTTGATCTCATTACCGATAGGATCTTGTCAAAATCGTCCGGCAATGACAGGTTTGCAAATTCGTCCATCAGGAACTGAACATGCACAGGCAGGCTACCACCATACTTCTTGTCGGCGACTTCAAAGAGCTGCTGGAACAGCTGGCTGTACAATATGGATACCAGAAAATTGAAACTCGTGTCATTGTCAGGGATGATGGCAAACAGCGCCGTCTTCTCCTCTCCAAGTCTCCATAGGTCAAGCTCATCTGTTATCGTAAGGCCCGCAACGCTCTCAAGGTTGAACTTTTCCAGTCTTGCCGCAAGTGTTATCTGTATGGACTTCAGTGTCTTTCCTGATCCGGAGTGATAGGCATCGTAATACTTAAGAGCTATATGATTCGGATCGGTCTTTCTGAGATCATAGAACAGTGTATCGAGAGCACTGACTGCCTTGCTGTCTTCCTCGTCAACTTCACCTGCTCTTAGCATCTCCATTACCATAGCGAAGTTCTGTTCATCCTCCGGGGCCTCATACTTCAGATAGAAGATGAGTGCCAGCAGAAGCATCTGCGCGGCAGTGTCCCAGAAAGGATCCGAGCTTGTCGCTCCTTTTGGTGTAGTCGCCTTGAACAGGTTGGTGACAAGCCTCTGAACATCGTTATCGTCTCTGAGATAGACGAATGGATTGTAGCAGTGGCTCCGCTCCATCTGGATCAGATCCAATACGCGGATCTTATAGTTTTTCTTCTTCAGTAGCCAGCCTGTTGAACGAAGATTTTCGCCTTTCGGAGAGCTTTTGTCAAGCCATTTTTGATGTTTTCACAAGTTTCTTTTTGGCGACTGAAATCCTTAAAAAATCAAGGAACTCAGCCATTTCTTATGAATCCATCGCTTTGTCCTTGGCGATCAAATCCTTAATCATGATTTTCTTCAGCTT
>JBGUIG010000021.1:0-18424 GCA_045112795.1 Anaerovoracaceae bacterium
TTGACGCTGATCTTGACCTCGTTTCCGGCAGCATATCCTTTCTTGAACATCGAATCGTAACTGGTCGGCAGAAGAATATATCCTTCAGGCACATTCTTGTTGACCACGAGGCCGCCGACACCCGGGCTGAGCATTTCTTCACTGCCGTTAATAAGCATTGTAGTGGTGCTGTTCGCAGCGTACATTCCCCTGCGCACCTTAGCGATCATTGCGTCCGACAGATAAATCTCGCTTTCAGAAGAGCCGTATTCCTCTGCTTCGCCGCTTTCACTTTCCATATATGAAATTCCGGCGACTTTGATCTTGTGATCTGATCCGTCATCCGTTGTAACCGTGAATGTCTTCCCTATCAGTTCATCGGGCTTGTCACCGAATGTCCATCCGTCATCATGACCCGAAAGCACGACCTCATTGTCCTCTTTCGGCATCGCTCCGAGGTCAGGCTCTTTCTCCAGATTGCTGATATTAAGCATGTATCCGCTGAATGAAAAATCTTTGTTTTCCATATATATCGAGGAGTCATACAGCATATCCTCACGGATCAGCCGGGCTACATGCGGTGCATTTTCTATTGCCTTGTAATCTTCGCGTGTAAAAGCAGAATTATCGGTCTTTTTGACGACAATGCGCTTAGGGTTGTAGTTCATGAAGTAGTTGTTCCAGCCTTGTTCCGAAACAGTGTCTTTCTGCTGTTGCACTGTCACATACTGAGCCGTAACAGAACTGACAACAAAGAGGAACACAAGGAGGAGCAGCAGAAATTTCGCAGGCAGATTGAATGTATTGCGGACTCCGAGTCTGAGCTGGGTTCCGTAAGGTACACTCTGCTTGCGCTGTCTGTCATCTTCTCTTGCTGCCCGTCCGCCGGATGCGGGTGTAAATCTGTATTCCTGTCTGTTGGCGGATATGCCTGTATCCTCGACAATTTTGCCGTCATGCATCTTGATAACACGTGTTGCATGATCTTTGAACTGGTCATAATTATGTGTAACAACAATGACCAGCTTGTCTGATGCTATGTCTGTAAGAAGTTCAACTATGCCCTCTGCAGACGCACTGTCAAGATTGCCGGTCGGCTCATCGGCGACCAGGATCCGCGTGTCCTTAGCCAGAGCACGGGCTATCGCAACGCGCTGCTTCTGTCCTCCCGACAGTTTGGATACTTTGCGGTTCCTGTATTCCGAGAGTCCTACTTTCTCGATGATTTCAGGCACTTTCTCCCTGATTTCATCACTGCTGCAGCCATCAATCTGCATAGCAAGCGCCACATTCTGATAAACAGAATAACTGGATATCAGATTGAAGCTCTGGAAAATGCAGGAAATGTATTTCTGTCTGTATGCTTCAAAATCCGCAGCGGTGTAGTGGCTTGTCTCTTTGCCCTCGATGTACATTTCCCCTTCTTCATATGTGTCAAGACCGGAAATGACATTGAGCAGAGTTGACTTACCGCTTCCGGATTCTCCTGTAATCACAACAAATTCGCCTGCGTCCAGATCCAGATTTACTCTGGAAATGCCGCTGGCGATGATTCCTTTGCTGTAATAGAACTTGGAGACGTTTTTCAGTCTTATCATGCTCATACGGGTTCCCCTCCATAATGTCCCGTGCTGTTAGTCTGGTATTATAGTCTGATTGGACAGAGCAACGGTATATTTATACTCTATATTCAATACGATTGCATATATTCAAAAATCACACAATTCTTTCAAAATCAGTCTTGAAATCATCTTGTTTTTCAGATTGTGCAGCTCTGTTCTTCCGAGCTCTATTCTACCACTATCACGAAATGCAAATTGGGTAAATATTTGGTTGACTGTAAAAACAGCACAAAAAGTCAGCACATGTATTGCTTCCGCAATACATGTGCTGAATATATAGGAGTGTTATGAAGAAAAAGCTATTAATCTAATTTGATTTATTACATGAAAAATTTCTGAAGATCTGCTTTGGTTGTGTCATCGCCGATTGTAACAAGTTCTGTTCCTGTAAGGCGTGCGAACATAGCGATGTCATCTCTTGTGAGTGCTGTAGATACGACTGAGTGGTGAGCTCCGCCTGCATAGCACCAAGCTGCTGTGCCGATCTCGAAATTTGGCTTATGTCTGTACATGATCTGCGCAACAGGAAGGTTAGGCATTGGATGCGGTACCTCTACGAGCTCGATATCTGCACATACAATGCGGAAGTGGTCACCCATGTCAATAAGTGTTACCTGGATTCCATCTCCTGTTACAGAGTCAAATACGAGTCTTGCCGGATCATCTTTGCCGCCGATTCCGAGTGGGTGTACCTGAATCTTAGGCTGCGTTCTTGCAAAGGATGCAGGAACCTCAAGCATATGTGATGCGAGCTCGAGCTCAGCGCCAGGTGTCAGATCATACGTGTAGTCTTCGATGAATCCGGTAGCACCTTCTCTGCACTCAGCCATTTTCATGAGAACTGCTGAGAATGCACTGATTTTATAGTCGCCTTCCGGTCCGAAACCAACTCCCTTAGCCATGAGGTTCTGTGCTGCGATACCAGGAAGCTGATCCATTCCGAACAGGTTCTGGAATGTGTCAGTGAATGCTTCACAGTTGTTCTTTGCGAGGAACTTCTCAAAACCGATTTCATAAGCTGCCTGCTGACGTACTGCATCGACATTGTCTGTATCCATAATGTACTTGTCGAGGTATTCAGCCATCTTGGCATCAACTTCTTCTTCGGTTGCTTCTGCGGCAAGCTTAACTATCTCACCGATTCCCCAGTACTTGATTTCCCATCCGTACTTGATCTGTGCTTCAAGTCTGTTGCCGTCTGTTACTGCTACATCGCGCATGTTATTACCGAAAGTAGCTACGGTTACGTTCTTGGAGAATGCGATAGCCTTTGCTACCTCTGCGAACTGACGGATGCTTTCTATTACATGATCGTGTTTATAATATCCTGCAACTACTTCGTGAGGAATGTTCATCTTTGCGAGGATAAAGCCATACTCACGGTCTCCGTGTGCTGCCTGATTGAGGTTCATGAAATCCATGTCAATCAGATCATACGGAAGCTTCTCGTTAGCCTGTGTGTGCAGGTGCAGAAGCGGCTTCTGCAGAATCTGAAGTCCCTTGATCCACATCTTTGCAGGTGAGAATGTGTGCATCCATGTGATAACGCCTACGCAGTCATCATCATTCATAGCTGCTCTCATATCTTCAACGCAAATGCTTGATGTCTCTACTGTAGGCATCAGCACTACTTCTACTACGCCATTGAGCTTTTCATTAAGAAAATCAACCATTTCTGCGCAGTCTGCAGCTACCTGTCTGAGACACTCTTCACCATACAGGTCCTGTGAACCCGGGATAAAATAAAGTTTGCTCATTATTTTTACTCCTGTTATGCTCTTGCAGATCAGGCCGCCTGCCTTAGGCAGCCCGATCTGTCCCATTTATTGCAATTATTTAATTACGCTCAGGCTCTCTCTGTCAGCGAAGATAGCTACGAAGATCAGGAATACAACGCCCTGTACGAGCTGCATAGCCTGAGTTGTCAGACCCATCATTGTGAGTCCGTTGTTCAGAACTGTGTACAGCAGAGCACCAACGATTACGTTCTCAAATCTTACCTTGGCACCGCCTGAAATAGGCATTCCGCCAAGTACGAGAGCTATGAGGATCTGTGTTTCAAGCTGGTTACCTACATTTGCAGTAGCTGAACCATTCTTGGCAATGTTTACAAATGCTGCAAGACCGGTAATTGCTCCAGCCAGTACATAAATGAGGAATTTCATTCTGTCTGTGCGGATACCTGCGAATTTAGCAGCCTTCTCACCGGCACCAATCGCTTTGAGATATACTCCGAACTTGGTGTAGCGGAATACTATGAATCCAATTACGAGTACTGCAAGTGTCAGTCCGAGCTTGACCGGAGTAGTATCGAAATCATACACTCTCATGCTTGCAGCTACAGGCGAATTGGATGCCATGTACTTGATGAATCCACGGAAGAGGAACATTGTACATATTGTTACAATGAATGACTTGATTTTCCTGTTTACGTAGAAGTATCCGTTGATTGCTCCGATAGCAGCTCCTGCAACTACACCGCCGATAACGGCAAGGAACATATTAATTCCGCTCAGAAGACATACTACGATTGAAGCTATACCGAGAATTGATCCCTGGGAGAAGTCAAGTCCGCCCATTGTCATTATGAAGAACACGCCTGTTGCCGAAATCATTGTTACGTACACCTGGTTGAGTACGAGACTGCGGCTTTGCCAAAGTCCTCCATGTGTGAGTATGTTGAATACGAGAAATACTACGATGAGTCCTACGATAGGCAGAGCTGCACGGATAAGGCTCATTCTGGATTGTTTTTTAAGAGCAAGCTCCTTGGAGTCTGCTGCTATATTATTCTTTCCTGCCATGACCATTCCTCCTTATACCATGCTTGCGATGAGGTAATTCTCATCCATTTCCGGATCACGCATGAGTTCGTTGCTGATTGCACCGTCCTTCATGATGATGATACGGTCGCACATACCGATAAGTTCCATCAGCTCTTCTGAAATCATGATGATTGATTTGCCTTCTTTTCTCATTCTGTCCATCAGCTGATAGATATCCTGCTTTACCTTGATATCGATACCACGGGTAGGGCTGTCAAGTACAAGGATGTCTGAGTCTTTGCCGATCCAGCGTGCCAGAACGACTTTCTGCTTATTACCGCCGGAAAGATCAGAAACAAACTGCTCAACGCTCTGCATTTTGGTTGACATCTCAGCTGCGTGCTTGTTAGCGAACTCCTTCAGTTTCTTATCGCTGAGCATATGCATGCCGTTAGCGAGTTCATCGAGTGAAGGCAGACAGATGTTTTCTCTGATGCTCTGATTGATTACTATGGATTCGTTGTCTCTGTCCTTCGAAGTGTAAGCAATGCTGTGCTTGATAGCTGTCGGTATATCCTTGATCTCTGTTCCGTCTGCAAGTGTAACGCTTCCTTCTCTGTCGAATGAAGCACCGAAGCAGGCTTTACCGATCTCGTGCATACCGGACTCTGACAGACCGCCGAATCCGAGGATCTCGCCCTTATGAAGCTCAAAGTTAATGTCGTGAATCTGTCCCGGAACAGTGACGTTCTTGACAGACATAACTACCTCATCAGAGATCTTTTCACCATAGTCAGTACGATAGTAGTGACCGGTTACTTCTCTTCCGACCATCAGCTTCTTGAGTCCGTCCTCATCGATGTCAGCACTCTTAACAGTGTCAATATACACGCCGTCTCTCAGTACTGTGATGGTATCTGACATACGCAGAACTTCCGGCAGGTCGTGAGAGATAAAGATAACAGTGTTGCCCTTATCCCTGATCTGATTCATCTGCTTATAAAGCTCTTCACGGCCTTCCTGTGAGAGGGCTGTTGTAGTCTCGTCGATAACAACGATCTTAGGGTTGAAGTATGTCGCTTTGACGATCTCAACCAGTTTTCTGTCTTCGAAATTATATGTTTCCACCATGTCTGCAGCTTTGATACGGTCAAATCCGTACTGCTTGAGCAGCGCATTAGCCTCACGGTTCATTGCATTGGTGTTCTTGATTCCCATTTTGACAAAACGGTCTTCGTGTCCAAGGAAAATGTTCTCTGCAACAGTCAGTCCGTCGAGTGTACCGAGTTCCTGAACGATGATCGATACTCCTGCGTTATTGGCTTCTACCTGATTCTTAGGATGGATCTCTTCTCCATCGAGAATGAAAGAGCCGCTGTCCTTCTGATAGATGCCGGTAAGAGAATTTGTAAGTGTTGACTTGCCTGAACCATTCTCACCGATAAGGGCATGAACCTCACCCTTGTTGATGTTAAATGATACATCCTGCAGGGCCTTCGTAATACCGAAGGATTTGCACACATTCTGAACCTGTAATCTGATTTCGCTCATTGTACTTCTCCTTCCCTTACTTAACGATCTCGCCCTTGGTAACCTTAGTAGTCATAGTAACTACGATAAGGAGTGCAAGTCCTGTGATAACGTCCTGAATAGCTGTCGGAGCTCCCATTGCGATGAATCCGAAGAAGATGATGTTGATAACAAACTCACCGATGATAATCGCAGGAAGTGGCATTCCGTATTTCTTAAATGCGAGTCCGAAGAAACATCCCATAGTAGGGACGAAGTTACGGCTCATTGATGCCATACCTGTTACAGCTACCATTGATGAACCATAGCTGATAGTCAGTATAGCCATGATTCCGAAGAATGCTCCGCTGATTACGAATGCGAGCACCTTATACAGATTAACATTGATACCCATATTCTTAGCAACGAACTCGTTACTTCCGATCGCATATGTGTATGTTCCTACTTTGGTGTAGTTAAGAAGAACATATGCAAGTACGAAAGCGAGTACTGCCAGAATCAGGTTGCCCGGCATCTGGCCGAGCGCTCTAAGGTTGGATGGAAGTGTCTGTTCCACACCACCTGCAATATAGTTTGCGACAGACTCGTAAATGAGTGCCAGACCTGTTGTAACGATCATCGACGGAATTCTGAGTTTTACATAGAAGAATCCGTTGAGAAGACCTACAATAGCGCCTGTAATAATGCTACCTACGATGAGGCCGGCATATCCCAGTCCAAAGCGTGTCGCGAAAACACATCCGACTATAGCAGAGAGCATGATATTAGCTCCGATAGAAAAGTCGAACATGCCCATTACCATTACAAAGTAAAATCCTACAGCTCCAACAGCAGCGAGGAGAGAAGCCTCAAAGTAGCTGAGGAGGTTGGCCGGCGAACCGAAATTTCCCGGTGTAAGGACTTTGAATATAGCCCATGAGAGTATAACAAGACCGAAAAGAATCAGATATCCTCTTACGGTTCCTGACATACCCTTTTTCTTTTTAGTTTCGTCAGCAGAAACCATCTAATCCACCTCTTTCATTAGCTAAGACGGCTGGTATCGCTGAATGCGACACCAGCCGCTTTTTCCAGATAACTAAAGGGGACTGTCCCCGGTTGAGTGACCGCAGGATAGTCCCCAGGAACTTAAATCCTAATTGCCGGATCTTGCAGCTGCGTCCTCGATTGAGAGTGATGCTGCCTTGTCCTTGAGGCCGGCCATATCGAGACCTGCCATCTCTACGAGCTCTTCGTCAGTGTACGGGAGCTGATCTACGAAGTACTTTTCATAGTCTGCGTAGTCCTCTGGTGAAGATACATACAGATATGGGAAAGGAATGTCTTCGAAAGTACCCTCGATACCTGTGTAGTTGCCCTTGATTGCATTATATACAGCCATGAATGCGAACAGTGGGTCGCAGTAATGTCCGCCGGACTCACCAGCCATGCTACCGTTCTCAAGTCTTTCTCCGAGGTCTGGGAGGAAGTCTGTGGAAACGATGTCGATGTCTGCTGTCTTTCCTGCACGCTCAACTGCTGCGATAGCACCCTGGAGTGGGTCTCCGCCGCCGCCTGCAGGGATAAGAGCGTCGAGATCAGGGTTAGCACTCATCAGAGCCTCAGCAGCCTTGGAGCCGCCCTCTGAAGAAGTACCAGCGTACTGTGGCTCTGAGAGAACAGCCTGATCATCAGGATGCTCAGCGTTCCACTTTTCTACGCCTGCCTTATATCCTTCCCATCTGCCGAGCCATGTAGCATCGCCCTGCTCCCAGCCGATGAGACCGATATTTCTGTCGCCCTTGTCGAGAAGGATCTGAACCAGCTTTTCGCCGTTTTCAGGCTCGTTCTCGTGAACTGCTCCGATGTAGTATGGGGAATCGGTAGCTGCCTTGAAGATGTCTGCGCTGTTTGCTTCGCTGATAATACGGAAGAACTGTGCAAGATATACTCCATTGTCATTACATGTCTTGATTGCGGAAGCCATCTCTGTGTCTGAACTGTTGCAGATGATGATTCCCTGGCATCCAGCTGCGCAGAGCTGCTCAACAGATGCAGTAACCTTTTCGGATACGTGACCCTGGTCTACGTACTGAACCTCAACGCCGAGTGCCTTAGCAGCCTCGTCGATGATCAGCTTGCACTGTGATCCGAGAACGTCTGTAGAACTCCAGATGGATACGCCGATCTTGATGTTGCCATCAGCAGGAGCTGCAGCCTCTTCAGAAGTATCAGCTGATTCGCTGCTTCCGCCGCCGCAAGCTGCCAGTGAGAATACCATCACGAGTGACAGTACGACAGCCAGCATCATTTTAAGTTTGCTAGTCTTCATGTTTTCCTCCAGTTTTCATTCTGTGCAGCAGACCCGCCGCACATTCATGGATTTGAAATAATAAATTGAGTTGTCGAAAGGACCGAAGCCCCCTCTGATCGCATTTATAATAATCCTTCGAATTGATGAAAAGTATTGATTCATTTTTGTTTTTTGGTAAATCTTTTACATCCCGAAGAAAATTAAGTAGGGGCTAACTCGTAGCCCCTCTCACACCACCGTACGTGCCGTTCGGCTTCGGTATTTCCACCCTTCGCACCGGCTGAGGTTTGTATTTGCGGTTTCGGATCTGCTCGCGGATCTCCTCCCAATGTTCGATGAGATATTGTTTGACTTCGTCGGTCGTTATCCCGTCCACTCCGCTCGCCCCTTTGTTCGCGACTACTCGCTTGTACGCTCGCATCATGTTTTCCCTTGAGAGTATTTCCTCTAAGAGTTGCGACATAGATTTGTCTCCTTTCCTTCTTTCGCTCTCGTATCCTCACTCCTACCTCCTGTGAGCCGTTCGCTCCGTTACGTCTTCGCTACTGCGGCTCTCGTCGGATACGGATACTTGCCTCGAGAGTTTCATTTGACTGTTGGATTGTTCGGTCCTTCGCTCCGTCCCCATTACAGGAATTTCATCACTACTATGACCTCGGCTGACTTCTCACGGTTCGTTGTTACTGCGAATTCCTCCGTCCGTGAGACCTCACGGGATAAGTCGCCAATCTTTCCTCGTCTACCTGCCTAATCTACGCATACGGGTTACGACCAACTTTTGGACTTCACGACTAACTGCCCGCTTATCCGCCGTATGCGCCTTGGTATTAGGTTTCTGTTCGTCAGGCTACGATTTCGCTATCCCTTCTTCTCGCCCAATCCTCACGGTTTGAACCTTGGGAGTCGCTCTGGGGTTCGTCGTTGGCTACGCCCCTTGTGGACTTTCACCACAGATTGACGGCATGCCCGTCATACAGCACAAAAAACGGCAGGAAAGGTTTCCCTGCAGTTTTTACATTAATATACTGTTTAATTTCGTTACATTTCTGATGCTGTAATATTATACAAACAGCGCAAAATGCAGATTCCGGGTTACTCGTGAAGTGTTTTTCTGTATTTGCTTGGCGAAATGCCCTGTACCTTCTTGAACACTTTAATAAAATAGAAATAATCGTTGTATCCAACTATTTCGGCAATCTCACCCACAGACATCGTTTCATCGGACAGCAGTTCCTTGGCTCTCTGAATGCGCAGCTGAGTAATATAATCAGAAAAAGTCATTCCGATTTTTTTCTTGATCTCGGTACTGAGCCTTGCTATGCTGACCGAATACTTTGAAGCAAGTGTTGTCAGCTGAATGTCTTCTGTATAGTGATTGCGGATATCATTGACAACACAGTCTATCATCCTCTCCGGTGCATGTGTGCCCTTTTCCTCACTGACCGGCGCACCGCCGCTCTCAGCACTGATATTACTAAGAATCCTGCTCAGCTCTTCTTCTTTGATTGGTTTGAGCAGATAATCATAAGCATGATTCTGAACTGCTTCCTGAGCATATGAAAACTCAGCATGTCCGGATATCAGGACAACTTTGGTGGACGGAGATATCTCAGGTATTTCGCGGAGAAGCTCCAGTCCTGTCTTTCCGGGCATACGAATATCCGTAAACAGAATATCAGGTTTGAATTCAGCTATTTCTTCCCTGGCTGTAATACCATTGTTCGCTGTTCCAACGACCCATATGTCGTATCCTGACTTCTCCAGAAGTTTGGTTAAGCCCAAAGTGATCCACACTTCATCATCAGCGATGTACACCGTAAGCATATTCCCCCCCTTCAACGGTATCGAATCATTTCTTAATATGATCCGGAAGAGATATAACGATTCTGGTTCCTTCACCCTCCTCACTGTCTACTGTAATCTGATAATCGTCATCGTAGAACAACCGGAGTCTCTGAACTATATTACTGAGGCCGATACTTGCACTTTCACCCGGATTGCTGATCATCTCCCTCACAGCTTCGAGTGTATCTTCATCCATTCCAACGCCGTTATCCTCCACTGTTATCTCAATTCTGCCGTTTTTCATAGACACTATTGTATTAACATATCCCGGTTCTAAGGATTCCTCGAGACCATGAAATACCGAATTTTCCACGAGTGGCTGCAGAAGGAACCTGATTGCCGGCTTATCGAGAACTTCATCCGAAATATCTGTAGCTATTTTGATTTTGCCTGAAAATCTGTAATTAATAATGCTCGCATACTTCTCCATATACTGAACTTCATCGCGGAATGTCACTATATTGCTGCCTTTAACGGCATATCTGAATATATCTGACAACGACATTGCCATGTCTGCAATATCATCTTCATCGTGTATAAGAGCCATATCTCTCATACATGATAGCGTATTGTACAGAAAATGCGGATTAATTTGGTTCCGGTATGCCAGAATTTCCATTTTCTGACGGGCCAGCCGGGTTTCATAGAGTGTAATCTTCCCGGCTTTCAGTTCTTCGATCATCTTCTGATTCTCATCGAGCATTTTGTCCAGACTTGAAGCTACTACTCCGATATCATCTTCTCTGTCCATATTGAGGCGGTCATCGGGATGTCTGATGGCCCGGTTAATGAATTCCGTGATCTGGTTAATAGGTTTCGCCATATTAAAGTAAGAGAATCCGAACAGCAGCACCAGAAGAACAATGTCTACAGTATAACCCAGCAGTACCAGTGTGCGTATTCTGTCACTTCCCTCAGTATTGGCAGATATGCATACCGTCGTTGTTATTTTGATACCGTTATCCCACTCACTTTCCTGATATATATAGTCCTGATCAAGGCGCATTTCCTCCATTGTCATTTTGCCATTGATCCCGCTCCCGCTGTACATGGCAAGCATTGGAGTATACGAGTCACTCAGCATAGCAGCTGCAGCATGGTCAGCCAGTATACTGCGTATATTGCCGTCAATTATCCAGTGCTCCATGATGAACACGCACATTCCTGTCTGAACAGCCTTACCGTCAATTGTAGTAAATATCGGGTAGTAATACGCGTAACTGTAATCATGGTCATTGATTATATAGTTGCCGGCATCAAAATCTTCTACTGTCCTTAGATAATCTCTTCCTGCAGGTAATGCTGCATCGCGCCCGAAATGTGCGACTTTGTACATGTTCTTATCAAAAACCATCAGAGCCACAACATCCCTGCTCTGTGAAGTAATCTGAGCATAAAGAGGCTGCAGCTGGCTTTCGAAAGACTTATCATTCTGGCCGTCCTGACTGCCAAGTTCATTTGCGCCCGGATATCTGAAAAAAAAAGATGCCTGATAGCGTAGCCTGTCTTTGTGGAAGTTCAGAGATTCATCAATCTGCGACATCAGATTATTACAGAGCGTTTCTGAGTTTGCCCTGCTTATATCATATATATAATTCTGGGAAATAATAAGAGAGCCGGTAAAAACCAGCAGGATTATCAGAATTATGCACATCAGCTGCAGAAGCAGACTTTCCCGGATTCTCTTTATCAACATATCTTACATAATAACTATGCTCTATCTATTTAGACAAATCGTATTTGTTTGTCTGTCTATACAATATAGTTTAATCCTGACCGTAGTTTTTTGTCCACTTTATCTGTATCAATTTACTATTATTTTTGTAAAAATCTGGTCAGAACAGAGATTTATTATCCGCCTGACTTACCTGAACACCGTAAGCACAGCAGCAAAAATATGCAATTTGTTTCACTTCACAGTGAAATTATTACATTCTCTATTTTTTTGCTCGATGATATACTCTCTACACATGGCGGCGAAGCCGCAGCAAAGAGACAACATCTGCGGATTACATATGAAAGGAAGTAATGGCAATGGATCTGAAAAAAACTACGCTTGGAATAGAATTGGGGTCAACGCGAATCAAGGCAGTCCTCATAGACGAAAACCATATACCGGTCGCATCAGGTGACTTTGAGTGGGAGAATCAGCTCGTCAATGGAATCTGGACATATTCAATGGACACTGTTCACAAGGGAGTGCAGAACTGCTACGCTGCTCTGCGCGAGAATGTTAAATCAGAATTAGGTGTTGATCTTGATTGTGTGGGCGCGATCGGAGTCTCAGCTATGATGCACGGCTACCTGCCTTTCGATAAGGACGGAAATCAGCTCGCCGAATTCCGCACATGGCGTAACACAATAACAGGCGCAGCAGCAGAAGAGCTGACTGAGCTTTTCGGATTCAATATTCCTCAGAGATGGAGCATTGCACATCTGTACCAGGCTATTCTCAATCAGGAAAGCCACGTAGCAGATATTGATTTCCTTACTACCCTTGCAGGATACCTTCACTGGAAGATGACAGGCCGCAAGGTGATGGGCGTCGGAGAAGCATCCGGTATGTTCCCAATTGACTCTGACAAGCTTGACTATGACGAAGCAATGGTTCAGAAATTTGATGCTCTGCTCACAGCAAAAGGATTCTCCTGGAAGTTACGCGACATTCTCCCTGAAGTTCTTACAGCAGGTGAAAATGCAGGATATCTTACCGAGGAAGGTGCTCGTTTCCTTGATCCTACAGGAACTCTCAAAGCAGGCATCCCTGTATGTCCTTGTGAAGGCGATGCAGGAACCGGTATGGCTGCAACAAATTCAGTACGTGTTCGCACCGGAAATGTATCTGCAGGAACTTCAGACTTCGCAATGATCGTTACAGACAAGCAGCTTGGTGTACACCGCGAGATCGACATGGTCACCACTCCTGACGGTCTTCCTGTAGCAATGGTACACTGCAACAACTGCACATCTGATATTAACGCATGGGTAGGACTTCTCAATGAATTCGCAGAAATGATGGGAATCAACGCAGACAAGGGTGAGCTTTTCACCAGACTTTTCAGAAAGTCTCTTGAAGGTGATCCTGACTGCGGCGGTCTCCTGAGCTTTAACTACTTCTCCGGTGAAGGCGTAACTGATCTTGACGCAGGCAGACCTGTATTCGCAAGAACACCTGACGCAAACTTCACCCTCGCAAACTTCATGAGAACACACATCCTGTCTGCTTTGGCAACTCTTAAGATCGGACTGGATATTCTGACACAGACTGAAGGCGTAGAAGTCGATAAGCTTTATGGGCACGGCGGATTCTTCAAAACTCCTGAGGTCGGACAGAGAATGCTCTCTGCTGCAGTAGGCTCCCCGGTTTCTGTCATGGAAACTGCAGGTGAAGGCGGTCCTTACGGAATCGCCCTGCTCGCTGCATACATGCTGAACAAGGAAGACGGAGAATCCCTTCCTGACTACCTGGATAACAAGGTCTTTGCAGGATCATCCGTAAACACAGTTATGGCTGAAGAATCCGATATTGCAGGATTCAATATCTTCCTGATAAGATACAAGAAAGCACTTCCGGTCGAGAAAGCTGCTGTAAGCGCAATTTAACCGGCAAACAGTTTATACAAGAAACCAACACTGACTATATACATTTAAGGAGAATCTTATGCTCGAAGAACTCAAAAAAATTGTATGTGAAGCTAACATCATGCTTCCTGAATATGGTCTTATTACTTTCACATGGGGCAACGTCTCAGGCATCGACAGAGAGAGCGGTCTGGTTGTTATCAAACCATCCGGTGTCCCTTATGACAACATGTCACCTGAGGATATGGTCGTAGTCGATCTGGACGGCAAAGTTGTCGAAGGCAAGTGGAAGCCATCCAGCGACACTCCTACTCACGTTGAGCTGTACAAAGCTTTCCCTGAATGCGGCGGTATCGTTCACACACACTCACGCTGGGCAACAAGTTTTGCACAGGCAGGCATGGCAATTCCTGCAATGGGTACCACCCACGGCGACTATTTCTATGGCGATATCCCTTGCACACGTCCTATGACTGAAGAAGAAATCGCCGGAGAATATGAGAAAGAAACAGGCAAAGTTATCATAGAGGCATTCGAAGGCAAAGACCCTGCAGCCGTTCCGGGCGTGCTCACATATTCACACGGTCCGTTTGCATGGGGCACTGACCCTATGAACGCTGTACACAACGCAGTTGTCATGGAAGAAGTCGCATTTATGGATTACCATGCACTGATGCTCAATCCTGAGCACAGAGATATGCAGCAGGCCCTTCTTGATAAGCATTATCTCAGAAAGCACGGCAAGAACGCATATTACGGACAGGATAAATAACATATGCAGATAATTGAAGTAGTCAAAACGGTTCTCCCTGTAGCTCTTATGCTGGGGATCGGAGCCATTTGCCGCAGACACAGTATCATCTCGCGGGAAGGCGTTCAGGCACTTAAAAATGTTGCAGTGAACATAGCTTTGCCGGCAGTTCTTCTGAATGCATTTGCAACCACGCAATATACATTCATGGATATTATCATACCGCTGCTGATGTTTGGTGTCTGCCTGACTGCCTGGTTTCTGGGCCGTGTGTCCGGCCGTCTGCTCCGCATGCCGTCCCGCTTTGTCCCTTTCCTGACTACAGGATTCGAGGCCGGTATGCTCGGCTATGCGCTTTTCTCAATGCTGTATGGGGCCGATCGTGTTGTTGAATTTGCAAGAATCGACCTTGGACAGGTGTTGTTTGTTTTCACTCTGTACAAAATCCTGCTTTCGCGCGATGACAATCAGAAAACAGACATTAAGTACCTGCTCCGCGATATGGTTAAATCGCCTATTATCGCTGCTATTGTCGCCGGTGTTCTTATTGGTGCGACCGGGCTGTATCAGGCTATGACAGTTACGGGAATCAATACTGTGTTTGATGCATGTACCAGCTTTATATCTGCGCCAACAAGTGCCATCATTCTGCTTACCATTGGTTATGATCTGGTCTTTGATGATATACCTTGGGCAGAGACAGTCAAAGTCACATTGCTGCGTATAGTCATCATGTTTGTTCTGCGTACAGTGCTGTTAATGGTGTTCGGAAGATTCTGGCCTCAGGTCGATCTCACCGATGCGGTCAATGTTATGTTCATATTGCCGCCACCGTTCGTACTGCCTGTATTCGCTGATGATCCTGAACAGCGCGCCTATGTGTCTTCAGTACTATCACTGTCGACGCTTGTTGCAATTGCCGGCTTTGCAGTATTGGCAGCTTTATAAGCATGTGACTGCAGCTGACTACAACTTTATTTATGCAAAAAGCCGCTCATTCGAGCGGCTTTGTTTTTGGCGAAAAAGTGCGGTATGGTCGGAACAGTTACTATTTCCCCGTTCTGATTATTACAGTGCGAATGTAATGACCATCCACGAGACGGCAATAGATAAAATAGCAAGCAATGCAGCCTTGAACAGCCATTTCATAAAATGCTTTCCTGTAAAGCCGCACAGCACAATGGCGCTGATCAGAACTATTGTGGTGATTATCCTTATAAGAAGCTGTGTTTTTCCAGACCAGGCCGATGTAGCACATATAAGGAAATATGAATATAGAAATATGCAGAAGCTTTCATCTGTCATGTAATCCTTATTTCTGAAGGCAGCATAAGTAATATCTGCAACTGCAGCTGTAATAATGCAAATCACTACAGCATATTCATATAAACTATACGCATATTGATCCTGATTATACAGTATTGCCGGGAAAGACATCACAAATGGTATAGCCAGAATGTACATATACCATTTCTTCTTCATCCGGGATTTGCTTGAAAGATACATATAAAAAGATTGCGAAGCCAGTATTATAAGATGCAATAATGCGATTTCGATTGTAGTATTCATTAAGTATAATTCTCCATTTCACGTAAAATATATCTGCTCTTTGCACAGACTGAATAACACATGGTTCATGAAATGGAATCACTTACTTCCGTCTTTGAGGTGAATGTTTCTGACGATAGTCAGGCAAGAGAATAATGCACAACTTAAAATGCAAACAGACAGGTAATATTGTCTGAAATTCAGTATACACTTGCAGATATTTCCATCTGTGCAAAACTGTATCAGCTTTCTTATCAGTCTGATGATGAAATCCGATAATAAACCCGCCTTCCCCAGATTCTGTTCACAGCTTTCATTTCTGTTACTGCTATCATCGGCACTTGTCTGTTCTACGGTCAAAAGCGAATCAGCAATTGGCTCACGGTCTCTTCCCTTAATGCTCTCTCCGCCGTTAAATATATCTGACGAAGTATCAAAACAAACGCAGCTTAAGGCTGCAATCAGAAACATCAGGATAAGCGATGCATACTTTGCAAAAGAATCAGGGTGGCAGGATCTCATAAGCATAATTATTAACATATCATCATGCTTATAATTCCCGGATTAGCGATATATTAGCTCTGAAGGGTTCTTTCTTAACAGATTCTTTACTGTATCTTCGAGTATAATCACCAAAAATAAAAGGAGGTACAGTATGGAAGAATATCTCAAAAGCAGTATGGAAAGCGGTGAACAATTGCTTTGGTCCGGTGGTTCGACATCAGGAAAGGTATGGGATAATACCTATCGCATCCCATATTTCCTACGTTTTCTCATATCATACGGTCTTGTTATTGCTCTCATGACTTACGCTTTTCACAAGAACGGAGAATTAAAAATATCCGTAATACTTGTACTTGCAGTGATCGGAAGCATGATTCCGCTTACCGCTGTAGCAGATGGCATTAAGACCCGGTCACTTGGGTATGCCGCAACTGACAGGAGGTTGATCAGAGTTAATGGTTCGATGATGTACACAGCAAACTATGAAGATATCAGTGTTTGCGGTTTCCGTAAGGATCCGAGTGGAAATACATCCTTGCTGTGCGGAAGTAAAGCCTTAAAATCCAAGCCGTCAAAATGGCGCGGTCTTGCATTATTTACCGGAACTCATGAAAGAGATCCGGAGAATCATGTCACTGATTATGTTTTCTATGCTGTTGACGATCCTGAAGGATTGAAGAAAGCTCTGACCGGAAAAGTAAACTTCACAGAAAAGTAATTCTATTACAGACTTAACTATAGAGCCCGATTGTATAACTCCGTTATCAATCGGGCTCTTTCAGGTAGTAACCCACTCCGGCTTCGGTAATAATCAATTCCGGTTCGGCCGGATTTTTTTCTATTTTACGGCGGATATTTGCCATATTTACTCTGAGAATGCGAGTATCATTACTATGATTAGGTCCCCAGATTTCCTGCAGGATCATATCATATGAAACTACTCTTCCGGCATATCTGCCGAGTAACGCTACCATTCGGTATTCTGTTTTTGTCAATCCGACGTCTTTATAATCAACATACACACGATGCTTGCTGTAGTCTATCATTAAGTGTCCTGTCCGGAACACCCCGTTCTGAATAACCGGGCTTACTTCAGTTACCTGATTTCTGTGCCTGAGTGCAACACGGATTCTGGCAAGGAGTTCAGGCACACCAAAAGGCTTAATGATATAATCATCCGCACCGAGATCCAGTATTTCCACTTTATCTCTTTCATTAGTACTTGCTGAAAGAACTATAACAGGAGTCAACGACCAGGTGCGCAGGTATTTCAGAACATCCGCACCACTCATATCCGGAAGCTTCTGATCAAGAATAATCAGATCCGGACAGTGAGAAGTGATCAGCATCAGCGCTTCAGTTCCGTTTTCCGCAAAAACCACATCATAATTATTAGCCCTCAGTACTGTTTTCAGCAGATTGACCGTACTTGCTTCTTTTTCAACTATTAATACTTTGTCTCTAATCTCCATAAAACCGGTCTCCACAGTATTTGTTTTTTCTGAGCAATACAAAAAATACATACGCAAAAATAAGCACTAAAACAACGTCTTATTTGCGTATGTCCGAAATACTATTTGTGACCGTCCTTTAAATGGATGAATGTGATGTGATAATAAGAAAGCGCTGCTGAAGAAGCCGCTGCAGCAATCAGGAATAAAGTTAAATGATGGATTGTAATAGAGTAAGATGAGCAAAGCAACCCGCCACTTGCCAGTCTGAACAGATCTGTTCGAGTATTACCACTGCTCCTTACAATCGGGCGACTTTGATTGTGACTTGCAGTTTCACCTGAAGTAATGCAGTCGTTTGCGATTGCTGTATTTATGCTGCTGATTTCACAAGGCTGACCATTAAGTTTAAGCAGATTATTATAGAACTCATCACAAGATGAAGGACTGGCAAGTCCCATTATCATGCCTGCAATAACAAACAGCAGAGCTATTCTTTTGAGTTCTTTGCTGATCTGAACTGTCACGGTATACCACCTTGGTGAACTGATGGA
>JBGUIG010000022.1:0-2806 GCA_045112795.1 Anaerovoracaceae bacterium
AGAAGAAATGGAACGATACGAGGCGTCCTGATAGCTTTGTTGGTAGTAGTAGTGTTCTTTGGAGGACTCCAGTTTCTAAACACTGCGGATATCATAAAAGTGGATCCAGCTGATTTAAAAATAGATGATGTCTGCAGGTATGACCTGGGAACAGATGGAGGAGAAGGACTGTTCTTTACATACCAAATGAACTGGGATGGCGGATTCAGTATTACATTTGAAGACACAGATGATCCAAAAGAGATAAATATTGCCATAAAAAGAACTGCTCTTGGAGGAAAAATGGAATCGGATTCGAGGAACCCGCGCAGCTACTGGATATTAGACGGCTTTTATAAGGAAAGTGCTGATCTTAGCAAAGCGGAAACTGTGAAAGTTAACGGGCAGATAATCTGGACCAAAGATCAGGGGATCAATAACAAACCTCCTGAATACATAGGTGAACTCGTGCGATATGAGCATTCTGCTTTTGATGATACTGTACGACCAGAAGAGAAAATCATATCCACAAGAATAGAGACAGGTGCTATTTCAGTAACATATGAAGATCTCCATGGAATCAAGTGGGATAAAGACGGCAATGTGATCGCCAGATTTACTGTAGATGAGAATGAAAACATCATATCCATGGAAAACGTGCCATCAAATGAAAAGGGAAACTAAAAATATGCTTGTTTCGAGAGGCAGCTCAAAAAAACATAATAATCGATGAAAAACAGGGGTGCTCTGAAACTGAGCAAAATAAGGCTCTGTGAAGCGAGGCGGTCATTATTGACCGCTTTTAACGTGCGGCAAAAAAACATACCCAAAACTACTTGAACAAACGTTCTTATATAGATATAATGTCCTCGTCATTCAAAAGAGAGGCAATACATGATGTGGAGATCGTGATCTTTCAATGCATTGCTCCTCATACAGAATGAAAAGCGTTCGAACGACAAACAATAGGTCATCACATGCATATGAAGTGGCTGCCGGCGCAGCAACTGCGGCATATCAAAGATAGTTTTCATACAGTAAGAACCAAAGTAGCAGGCGAGGATGATACCGGGCCGTTTCCCTTGTTCGATACACCCTGGCTTGTGGGCAAGGCATTGCTGTATGGGATTATTTAAAAGGGAGGAACGCAAATGCGTACAGAAGTAAGTCTGGAAACAAGGATAAAGGACCAGTGTGCACTGGCCGGATATGATTACGAATACCTGTACAGGTTCGGAAAGAAACTGCTGAAGCTTTACCGCGATGTCAGCAGAAACAATACACTGGATGCGGAGGATATACTCGAGGATATCTGCAGCGAGTCGTATGAAAGCGATATCAGCAGCCAGATGAGCTCAGCTCTGACAAGGCTTGAGTTCTTTGCCTCGGAGTATACGAAAAACAAGTTTGAGTCGGATATCCGAAGGTCGCTCAGGACAGGCTGGATGGTAAGGGTGATGGATCAGGTCAAGATGAACGTCTACACCTTTGATGATTACGGCCCGGAGTTCGTGAGCATACTGACCCTGTGCTATATGTCAAGCTTCAGATTCACAGGAGCTGAGGCAGCACAGGAGCTGAGGATCTCGGAGCAGAACTTCTATAAGAAGAAGAAATATGCAGTCATACTCTTCGCTCTTGAGTTCGAAGAATACAAGCGGGAGATAACTGCATGCTGCAATCCGGTAAGATATACAGGCGAGCAGATGACACTTGCCGACTTCATGCATTAGACCGGAGAGTATACGAAGAGTTATTGAAGAGTTTATGAAGAGAATAAGGCGAGTATAAGATGATTGTGCAGTTAGTTTCGCCGGGTTACACTGTATATGCTGGGAGACCAGCAGCATACAATTAAATAAGAAGGGCAGCAAGCCCCGTACTCACGAAAGTGGGTGCGGGGCACTTTTTATGCCCTGATTCTGCTGCATGTCTGCCAGACACTACCGAAAGGAGCATGGCAGTCATGCATATACATTCAATACTTCTGCCTGAGTGCAGACCCCCGTAGGCCGCGTGTTTTTCGCAGGTTACATCAACGTTTCGGAAAACACGGAGGCTTACAAATGAAATACAAGTACGAATTCGCAAATGAAAACAAAACCATTGAGATCAGTGAAGAATGGATCAGCGTTCTGGAGGAGCTCGACAGACTCGAATACAACAACAACCACGCTGAGACCAGAAGGCATGTCTCGCTCGATGACGGAGAAGACGGTGAGTGGCTCAGCACTGAAAGAGGAGAAGTATATATCAGATGCGCCGGTCAGCTCTTCAGCAGACATGACGACAGATTTGATGACGGCAGGAGGAGCCTGTCTGAAAAGCAGGATGAACTCTATGAATCCGTCTACGAATACGGCGACAGCATCAATGATTATGCGCATGACAGCGGCATCGATCAGTCCACCGCATCCAAGAGAAACAGGACCGTAATAAAAAAATTTAAAAAAGTTTTTGAATAATGCCATATTTTTGGCCTTCCCGTGGCCTACAGGTGAGAGGACTAATTAAAACCTCTCGGGAACCTACAGAACTGAATACACATTCAATCAGGTACGAGCCCTGGAATATGAGGCCACAAGCTTCGAGCATGCAGGACCGATGCGCCAAGACACCGAAAGGTCGAGCGACAAACATCACGGGTCCAAAAGGAAGACGGCAACTTCAATGTGCGATGACAATCCCAGGGTACAATGATACTTCCGCTCAGTCACAGCCCTGCAGCAATGCGGGATCACGCAATGAGGGCGGCTCCGTAAGATCTGCGGGGAAGGGTAACGCCTTATGAAGGGATCCGCTAGTCCCTGCCTGATGGTTTCCCGGT
>JBGUIG010000023.1:0-22900 GCA_045112795.1 Anaerovoracaceae bacterium
CGGAACATGGTCTCGAGACTCGGAGGACCTACAAAATAGGATGCTGAAAAAATGCAGTAGGTTCATCCTGCCTGTCAACCAATTAAAGGACATACACCCATCAGACATGCCAACCGTGAGCATTCACACATCACAGCTAAAGCCTTTTACCCTCACCGGCATAGCCGGTGGTTAGCATCAAGCTAAAGCGCACAAACAAAAGCTCCCGGATTTACTCCGAGAGCCTTAAAAGTGGTTGCGGGAACGGGACTTGAACCGGCGATGTCCGGCTTATTGCAAGGCTTCCAGCGTTTTCCCTCAAATTTATCCCCTATTTTTCTCCACTTTCGTAGGTTTCAGCATAGTTCGAATTGGTTTCAATTTTTAATGTGAAATCTGTGTAGGTTTGTACGAGTTATATCGCATTAGACCATCCCCTGTAGTGTTACCTCGTATAATGATTAAGCTCCCAGCATCTCTGCTCAGGAGCTCTCTATCAGCTACATATAATTAAGATACTAATCAAATTGATCTACTGCTTTTATATCCATACTCTTGAATACATCAGTATAAGTATCCAGCGTCGTATGTATGTCTTTATGCCCAAGCCAGGCCTTTAATACTACCGGTGGAATCCCTGACTCAATACAACTTTGCATCTATCGAAATGCGATATCCTGCACCATTCATGATCATGTTTTTCCGTTAGCAAAGCATAGCATATCGATTATTGAAGCTCACAAGCTTTTTCGCCAAAAAGGCAGGAACATTTGCTGCTCCTGCCTTTCGATAAAAACTGATCTTATTATTTACTTTTTCTCAGCAGTCACCTGACTGCCTATCTCTTCGCAGGCTAATATTATGTCAGCCATCTTACTGATGTATGCCTGTTGCTTGTGGTCGGCTTCTCTCACCTTTTCCATATTCTTATATGGGACCTGATCTCTGACCTCTGCATCAAGTCTGCCCGCATAGATCGCATTCTCATTCTTGAGCTGAGCCCACATTCCGTCGCCATAGTCGAAATGCCACCATTCGGATGGGAGATTCGTGAATCCTGCAGCTGTCATAACATTGTACAGCAGTCTCCTGTTGTCTCTTACCTCATCGTTGACAAATCCCGTTCCGCTGTCCGGTTCGAATGCATATGTCCATGTAGCGTCATTGAATTCATCGAATCCTGTACCCATCTCCAGTACTTTGCCATCAGGACCGACAACTGTCAGGTCTACCGCGCCGCCTGTGCTGTGGACCGCTGGCCTCAGGATGCTATATGAAGCCATAGACACGCAGGTTCTTGTCAGTTTGTCGAGTTCTTCATCATTGAGATCCGGATTCTTCTCTCCTAGCTTTGCACGGTAGTAATCCCAGAAGAATTGCTGGATCGCTACCGGGCGGTACGCATCGTAGATTCTGAGATGATAGCCTTCCGGAAGCAGATCCTCTGCTTTGCGCAGCATTTCTTTGACAGTCTTCCTCGCCACGATGATCGGGCTGCTTCCCGGGACGGCCACGCCGTCTTCCTCCGCCCAGTGGTAATATGCTGAGTCACAGTCAAATTCATCATTAAGTTCTACGAATGGATCCATTGAAGGATTGCTGACTATGATAAGCCCGAATGGAAAGTCCGTCTTAGGTATCGGTTTGTTAAAATCAACCATAGCAAGCCTCCTCATTTCACTTATTCTTTTACATACCAAGCAATGTTCCGACTATGATACCAAGGTATGTACCAATTACATATCCGAATGTTCCTGTGAGCATCGCAGGTCCGACCAGCTCAGTCCAGCCCTGTGCGATAGCCATACCGGCAGCAGTCGTCGGTCCACCGATGTTCGCGTTGGAGGCGATGATAGCATCCTCCAGATCGAACTTGAACAGCTTCGCTCCGCAGAAGCAGAAGAGCATGTTTATGATTACAATGATACCACTGAATACAAGCAGCAGCGGTGCTTTTGTTATGATAGCGAAGATCGATGCCGGAACGCCGATTACGAAGAAGAACAGATATATAAGGAAGGTAGCGACTTCCTGTGAACCATTGAGTTTGGCTATCTGCTTATCTGCGAATGTGGATACGAGCATTGAGAAGGTTGTGATCCATACATACTGGCTGCCGAAGAATGCGTTAAGTATCTGCGTAAGGATATTTCCCGTCGGAATAGCTCCGCCGAGGAGACCGGCTACTCTCTGCGATAAGAAAACGATAGTTACTGCCAGCGCAACGTTGATGGCAATATCCTTGAGAGAAATATCTTTTCTTGACCAGTACTGAGCAGCCTGCGTCTTGGAATCATCTGTTCCTGCTGCCTCTACAGCATCGATATTCGGGTGCGTGAAATGGCTGCGGAAGAATCTTGAGCCTGCGCACCAGAGAAGTACAAAGAAGTAAAGTGTCATCAGCAGGTTATCCGAAACAGTGACTGCACCGATCATTTCACCCGGTACTTCGTACTGAGCTGCCAGAGCTGCGAAGTTAACGCCGCCGCCGATGTAACCGCCTGTCTCAAGTACAGCTGCTCCTTCAAGTCCAGGAACTGCGCCGCGAAGCAGGAAGTAAGCGATGAAGACACCTACGCAGGTTCCGACCGCACCAATTAAGAATATTACCATCATTCTTCCGGTCTCGCGCCAGATCTTCTTCATATTGCACTGCAGCAACAGGAGCGGGATAGCCATCGGTACCGCAAAGCCCCAGATGATATCGTCATACAGCGTACACGATATCGGAATGATACTGAAGTTCGAGAGGAACAAAGCGAAGATCAGCGCAAGTACAGCGCCTGATACTTTGGACGCCCATGCATATTTCTGTTCAAGATAGATTGAAATAGCTACGGCCAGGCACATTACCATCATAAGTGCCCAGTGGTCATCTGGAGCAATCAGTGATTCACGCCCCAGAGCATTCATAAAGAAATTGCTTAACATGATTCTTCCTCCTTTTCCATAAAACTACCTATATTTATTATTTACCATCCCGCTTTATACCCGAGAACGTCATCGGTAATGGCACCGGCCTCAAAGTCGTACATCGCCTGATTTATGATACGGAACCCCTCCTCTAATAGTTCTGTCTCAATATTCAGCGGCGGCTGTATTCTAAGCACATTGCCCGCGAAAGAAATTACTATAAGGCCAAGCTCATAACAGCGGTACAGGATTTTGAACGTTGCATCGTCATCTGATTCGCCCGACGGATCAGATATTTCTATTCCCATGGACAGCCCAAGATTTCTGCAGTCTTTGACTGTTCCAGGATGGTTTAGCGCCAACTCTCGTGCTGATTTTTCTGCCCTAGCAATGTTAGTCTTCAGCAACGACTGGAATTCCTCCGTACAGTAAACATCGAATGCAGCTGCGCCAGCAGCGCATGCCAAAGCATTGCCTCCTAATGTGAATGTATGGGCTGGAGCCGGCAAAGCATCGATTATCTCTGAACGTGCGATAAAGCATCCAAGCGTCAGGAATGCACCAACTGATTTACCCATAATGATTCCGTCCGGAATGATATTATAATGTTCAATCGAAAACATTTTGCCTGTACGCCAACACCCGTTTTGCACTTCTTCCGCAATAAACAGGATCCCATTCTTATGACATAATTCGTACAGTTTCTTTATGAAAACAGGGTGAGCTGGCATAAGGCCTCCATCCCCCTGCATTGGTTCGATTATGATTGCAGCAACTTCTTCGGCCGGGAGGTATGTCCTGAATGCCAGTTCCAACTGTGCAGTGCTTTCCTTGGCGGCTGTATCATCATCAACATCTATACCGCAAAACGGAAAAGTGTAGCATTCGGGAAGAAACGGCCCCATCTTCGTCTTGACTCTGGTAGAACAGGTCGTAAGCGTCTGAGACCCATATGTGCTCCCGTGATATCCATTGATAAAAGATATTACTTTTGTCCTGCCGGTATATGCTCTGGCAAACTTGATAGCTGCATCATTAGCATCTGAGCCGCAGTTCCCGAAACATACCTTGACATCTATTCCGCCCGGATATACCGAAGCCAGCTTTTCTGCATACTCAATGCTTCTGCGGCTGTAGCTGTATGCCTGTGTATACTGAGCCGATAAGTCGAGTTGTGATTTTACAGCCTCCATGACAGCAGGATGTGAACCGCCGAGATTGAGAGAGGATCCGCTGGATAGAAAATCTATATACTTATTGCCGTCTTCATCTGTAATTACAGAACCTTCTACTGATGCTACTGCAAGCGGAAAGTACGACAAATGAGAGCAAGGAGCGATTACTTTTTTGTCACGTTCTATAAGGCTAAGACAGTTAGTAATCTCCATTGACAGCCCCCAGATCCTTGGTGTATAGAGCAAAACATCTTGATAATATATTTTCTCATTTAACTAAATAGATTAATAATCATTGCAATCTCGCCTGGAGAAAAAAAGCTATTGGATTTTTTTCATTGTATGAAAAGACAGCGAGAAATCTTTGTTATATATTTAAAAAAAATACTGCAGAATTGTGATCTTCCATAAAACTTCAATAATATTTCGATTTCTATGAAAAATCTGGTGGGTCCATTTTCATAAATCGAGCAAAGGAGATGCTTAGCTATGGATCGATTAAAACACATTGGATCAAGGATCAAACTATATAGAAAACATCAGAATCTCACTCTCGAGGAACTTGCATACATGATTCACAAAAGCACATCTACGCTGTGGAAATACGAGAGTGGAAGCGTCAGCATCGACATACTTACATTATCTGACATTGCCGTTGCTCTTGGAGTGGAAATAAGCCAACTCACAGATTTCAGAACAGATATTGCTTCGACTGCATCTGAGAACAATGCCAATTTTTTCATGCGGCACAAACGGCTCTATGTTTATAATCTTTTCTCTCCATGGAAAGATCCTTTGCATGGTGTAATGGAAATAACCGGCGATTCGAACGAAGCCGGAACCAGGCATGCAGTGATGTGTGTTGACAACAGAAAAGAGTCCGATTTATCGGACCCTCTTTTCATCTATACCGGAACTATATCGAGTGATAATACTTTCGCATTCATGGAGATGCAGAATGCTTCCGGAATGAAAGATAAACTGTATATTCTTGCCAAATCCCCTTACTGGATGCGCAATATGACCAGAGGTATGATTCTCAGCATTTCGCAGACATACGGATGCCCTTCTGCAGGCTCTATGATTTTCTCAACAGAGAAGCTTGAACTGAATGATGATCTTCTGGAGGAACTGAGTATAACAGATGATCAAACTATGGAAATGTTACTCAGGACAAATCTGTTACTTACACTTTAGACTCCGTAAATCCTTTTTGCATTTCTCACTTGAGCACTTGTCTTCTCTATTGTCTATAACATCAAGGACTCCGATATGTTCAACGACCTCAAAGATGATTTCAGTAGTACTTCACGTATGGTCACATGGAAAGGACGTCCCCTGTTTTTTCCCCTTATCTGCATTTTTGAGTAGGTTTAGCTTTGTCTGTATAGGTTTGTGGAAATCGCTCAAAACATTGAAATTCCAAAGAATCACAGTAAAATCAAAAGCTCCCGGATATTCTCCGAGAGCTCTGAGACTGGTTGCGGGAGGGGGACTTGAACCCCCGACCTCCGGGTTATGAGCCCGACGAGCTACCAACTGCTCTATCCCGCGTCATCATATTTAATTGGAGTTAAGTGGTACCGGAGACCGGACTCGAACCGGTACGGGTATCACTACCCATAGGATTTTAAGTCCCAGGTGTCTACCAATTCCACCACTCCGGCATAACAAGTATTAAATGGCTCCGAGGGTGGGGCTCGAACCCACAACCTACCGGTTAACAGCCGGTTGCTCTGCCATTGAGCTACCTCGGAACATTCATTGCCTTATTTGCGACTTGTTTAGTATAGCGGATTCGGGTGTTAATGTCAACACCCGAATCATTGTTTTTTTTACTAAATTTGAAGGGTGTATTTTGTGCACTGCCTGAAATCAGTGGTTTCTGTCATTTGCCTGATCAAATCAGCAGTCACTCTGATTCAGCTTATCTGCCATTAGTTCAGATTTTTCAGTTCCTCTTCCCTGTTCTTCTTAACTATCTCTATCTTGTTAAGATATTTGGCTGCTGAGGCCTTGTCGCCGATGGCATTGTACAGCTGCGCCAGTTCCTCCATCACATCGGTATTGCTCGGAGACAGAACAAGAACTCTCTTGAGGTCATTTATCGCCTCTTCAACATTGCCGAGTGCGGATTCAGCTACTCCGAGATAGTACCACAGCGGCCACCAGTTTTCGTATCTGCCTTCTCTGAACCCGGACAGTGTGTCTTTGCCGCCTGCAAAGTCGCCCTGCATGATCTGATTGCATCCTCTCTCGATCTCGACAGGATCCTCAAGGTCCAGAAGCATGCCCTGGATCTCGCGTCTCAGGTCTTCAAGCTGATTATCGTCAAGACCTGATCCGTTGTCCTCTGCAGATGATGAATACTTCATGAAGTCATCCCAGGTCAGTTTGGTCTTGAGATACAGACCGAGATTCAGGTAAGCATATCCGAGGAAATAATATCCCATAGCAAAGTCAGGATGCATCATTGTCAGGACTTCAAATATATCCATAGACTCAGCCTTGAATGCTGCGATATATGCTTCGCCCTTCTGCGGGTCGTCACTTTCCGACGCGGTCTCATAACACGCTTTGCACGCCCTGCCGTAGAGGTACAGGGCCGCTCTTGACTTAGGTTCGATCGCAAGCGCAGTCCTGAGCAGCATGCAGGATTCCTCGAATCTGCCTTCATCTGCGAGCTTTGCACCTTCAGATACCAGCATTGGTTCAGCCTGATCCCCTGCTGCTGCCTTGATGTATGTGAGATACTTATCTGCATAGATAAAATCAGGGTCACCGCCTATGACCTTCGCCATGTCAAGAACGATGGACTTTACAGCTATCTGTCCATTCTCCCCTTCGCTGACAGGTACAGGGATTCCGCTGAGGATCTCCTTTGCTCCCATCATTCTGAGAAAATCGTCTGAGAGCTCTCCGAAAAGCATATCCTTGTTGAGCGGGGTCAGGTATGATGCTATTCTGTCTTTCTTTCCTGATTCCATTGTTACTCCTTATCATTCAGAGAGCACGGACAGATCATCCGTGCTCCTATTTGCTTATTGTATGGTTTTGTTAATGCGGTTGCTGCCCTATGCAAAATCCCAGCCGTCTCTTTCGAATTTGATGATATCCTCTTCGGATACAAGCTTCTCAAGATCTGCATGGATAGCGCCTGTGGCAACTTCCAGCTTGAGGTCATCTTCAAAAGAAGCATATGCCTTCTCGGCAAACTTTCTCAGAATTCTTGCGCAGCTTTCCGGCTTTCTGATCTTGTCAGCCCAGCCGTTTTCAGCGATGAAATCGGTCAGTCTGCCGAACAGGTCGTACGGTCTCATGCTTGTGTCGCTGAGAATTCTAGGAATAGAAGCTGCGAATCCGCCGTCGCCGATGTAAGCTTCGATTACTCTTGAGATCTGTCTGATTCTCAGAAGGTCGTTAGCAGGCATGTGATCGTTTGAGATTACATCATACGGTGTTGCCGAAGTGCTCTCATATCCGAACTTTGACGCGTCTCCTCTGAGGAGTGTGCCCTTGCTGAGCTGGACAAAATCGATCTTGAGCGGTGAACCCTGTGCCAGTCCGTAAGCCTTGTTGAAAGATCTTCCGAAGAGTGCTTCTGTTTCTTCAGGAAGTCCGGCTGTAACATGGATGTTGCATTTAACTGTACCGGCCTGAAGCAGCTTGGTAACATTGTACATCAGCTGATAAATATTCTCCTTGCGTCCTACTGCACTGAGTACTTCAGGATTGGTGCTTGCGACATCAATATTGAATACGAAAAGACCAGGTCTTGCTTCGGACAGAAGTCTTACTGTCTCGTCATCAAGATTCTCTCCGTCAATGTTGAACTCGAAAGTCGAGATACCGTTGTCGTTGTCAATGAGGTACTCGAAGATTCTGTATGCTCTCTCATTGCTGAAGTTGAAGAATCTGTCGAATACTACGATCTTCTTGACCTCTCTGACGAGGAAATATCTGAGTTCTCTGCATACTCTGCCGAGGCTCAGGGATCTTACTTTGTTGTTCGGGAAAAAGCGTGAATAGGATGTTGTGAGCGAGTCTCCGCGCATTGTCTCATAGTATACGAGATCTGTGTCAAGCATCGTCGCATCGTATGGGAACGGCAGATCTTCAAGATCTACAGGCTCGTCGAGATCGTTGACTGCGATTTCTTCGCTGTTTACCCTGTATGCAAGTCCCGGGATGTTCTCAAAGTCGAATTCATATGAGCATACCGACTTGAGGAAGTTGAACAGTACCGTCTCTCCCTCTCCTCTGATTACATAATCGACCCATGGATTGCGTCTCATGAACTCGAGTGTTCCGAATGATACCTGCATGCCTCCGACGAGTACAGCTGTTGCCGGAGCTGCCTTTTTGACCATCTCTGCAACAGCGCAGATATGACCCTCATTAAGCTCATCGCAGTGGAAGTATACGATGTTGTATCTGCCCATTATGATGTCTTCATAAATCCTTGCATCCAGCTCGTACTTGTCGTAAGTCTTCATCTCGACGTCAAGCGGTGCCTCCTGTACGATGGAATACAGATATCTCATCGCATAATCTGTGTATTTGCAGTCTGTTTTGATGGTTGTAAGCAGCAGTTTCATGACTTTTCCCTCACTTAATAAATCAGAAGCGCTAATTTTGATAATCAGGTATTTTGCGGGACAGCCCGTCTATACCTTACATACGTTCCGGTGCATTGATACCGAGCAGGCCTAGGCAGTTTGCAATAACTGTCTTAGCTGCGAGAACCAGAGAAAGCTTGGCGAGTTTCTCGTCTTTGTTGTCTACAAGGATGTGCTCGTCATGATAGAACTTGTTGAATGCCTGTGCGACATCAACAAGATGACGTGTCAGGATCGACGGTTCGTACTTCTCAGTTGCTTCGAGTACAATCTCAGGTACTCTGTACAGGAGTTTTACGAGAGCATAAGCGCTGTCGCTTTCAAGATAGCTCCAGTCGAAGCTGCCCTGCGAGATTGCAGCGAGCTCTTCAGCTGATGCGTTGCGGAGAACGCTGGATGCTCTTGCATGTGTGTACTGAACATAAGGACCTGTTTCTCCGTCGAAGTTCAGAACCTTGTCCCATGAGAACACGTAGTCCTTGATTCTGTTGTTGGACAGTTCCTGGAAGATAACGGCGCCAATTCCGACTTCCTTGGAAACTTCGCTGATATCGAGACCCTGAGCGTTTTTCTCTCTCATGATCTCTGCTGTTTTTTCAACAGCTGTATTGAGAACGTCCTCGAGGAATACTACTGTACCCTCTCTTGTGGACATCATCTTGATATCGTCACCGTCAGAGAGACTTACCAGTCCGAAAGGAACGTGGATGCAGTCTTTCTGCCAGGTGTATCCCATCAGTTCGAGAACCTGCTTCCACTGTCTGAAGTGGAGGTTCTGCTGGCTGGCAACTACGTAAATGCACTTGTAGAAATCGTAGTGCTCTTTTCTGTATACAGCTGCTGCGATATCTCTTGTTACATACAGGCTGGAACCGTCAGACTTAGTAATCATTGCCGGGCTCATTCCGTACTCTTCAAGATCTACGATCTGAGCGCCCTGGGACTCAACAAGGAGGCCCTTGTCTTTGAGTTCCTGTATGAATCTCGGCATTTTGTCTGAGTAGAAGCTCTCACCTGCATAAGAATCGAAAGTGATTCCGAGCATGTCATATACTCTGTTGAATTCTGCAAGGCTGAGCTCTCTGAACTTCTTCCACAGAGCGGTTTCTTCAGGTTCGCCTGCCTCGAGTTTAACGAATGCTTCTCTTGCCTCGTCTTCGAGTTCAGGATGATCCTTGGCTTCCTTGTGGAATCTTGTATAGTATCCGAGCAGTGTCTTGATAGGATCCTTGGCAAGTTCTTCCTCGCTGCCCCACTTTCTGAAAGCAACGATCATCTTGCCGAACTGTGTGCCGTAGTCTCCGAGGTGATTGATTCTGACAACATCAAAGCCAACTGCATCATACAGCTTGTATATGGCATTGCCGATTACAGTACTTCTGATATGTCCGATGTGGAAAGGCTTTGCGATGTTAGGCGAAGAATACTCGACGATGACGGTTCTGCCCTTGCCCTCGTCAGATCTTCCGTATTCAGTGCCTGCGTTGTTGACCTCTTCGATCACCTGACCTGCAAAGTACGCTCTGTTGATGAAGAAGTTAACGTAAGCATTTACGTTCTCAACCTTGGCAAATGCCTCATTACCGGAAATTCTTGCGGCAATGTCGGCAGCGATCATCTGCGGAGCCTTTCGGAGAGCCTTTGCGAGTCTGAAGCATGGGAAAGCATAATCACCCATCTTCTCATCTGCAGGGATCTCTATCAGTGCTCTGATCTCATCATTGCTAAGGCCAAGCGCCTCATCATATATCTCATCAGCTATTATTTTCTTGAAATCTACCATATATTATCTTCCTATCTGTTTAAAGTTGTGATATATCTTAACGAATTTTCATGACACGGATAATTCTGTCACAGTTTATTTGTCTCCGAACACTCTGCTGAAGCTGTTTTCATCGCAGATCTTGAAATTATCAGAGAAAAGTCTGTTCTCGTCGCTTATGTCCGGATTGTTTCTCTCTTCCAGGCATGCATCAATCAGCTTGTCGGCAAATACTCCGAATCCCTTGGTAAAAGTTCCGGTAAAAGTACCGTCATATACGACTCCGGTACCGCATGAAGGACTGTTAGCTTTGAGGACAGCGCCTTCGATGATTCCCTTGCGGTCAACTCTGTTGCCCGCCTCTACAAGGACTGAAGCCACAGACAGTCTTGCGCCGTAGTCGAAAACCTCACTTACATCCTCTCCGTTCTTATTAGTAACAGTAAATACGTCCTTGCCGTCTTCTGTCATTCTTACGCCGGTGATTTCAGCCGGTACTCTCGGAGATTCCATGCCGCCTGCAGTCTCAGGACATACAGTCACGCAATCATGAGTTCTGAAGAATTCGACTATATCGTCATTTTTGTTGTTGCCGCCGTCGTACTTGCAGTTAAATCCGAGGAGGCATCTGCTGATTATATACATATCTGTGTTAACCCCTTATGTTCCGCATCCTCAAACGCGGCTTTTTCCAAATAAATATTATAGCAAATAAGCCGGTACATTACTACCGTGCCTTATTTGCTTTTTCAGCTTTTTATTGAAAAAAGGCAGGAGTTTCCCCCTGCCGGATAGCTATTTGCGGTCTTTGAGCTCGACGATCGTGCATCCTTCGCCTCCGTCATTGTATGGTGCTGAACGGAAGGACTTGACGTGCTTGTTCTTCTTAAGCTCGGCGCGAAGGCCGTTTCTCAGGATTCCCTCTCCGCGGCCGTGGATTATATGTACGGTCTTAAGTCCGGCGAGGAAAGCATCGTCGATGTATTTGTACATGAGGTCAGTTGCTTCGTCAAGATTTTTGCCGATAAGGTTGATCTCGGTCTTGATGGTCTTGGTCTTGCCGAACGACATGCTTCCGTACTTGGCGCGGTTCTTCTCCTTGTGGCCGGCGTTCTCTGATTCAGCGATGATCAGGTCGCGGATGTTGACCGTCATCTTGATAGCGCCGAGCCTGATTGCCAGATTGCCCTTGGCATCAGGCAGAGATTCCACTTCTCCGGTCTGATCGAGCTTGGTATATTTGACTCTCATGCCGAGCTTGATCTGCTCAGGTTCAGGAGCCTTGCCCGTCTGTACGGTGTCCGGTTTCCGGACTTCCTGTGACTTGTACGCTGCTTCGGCCTGTTTCAGAGCTCTGCGGCTGTTTGCAGCTCCGCCGGCTATGTGGCCTTCGTTAAAGCCCGCATTCTTGCGGCGTTTGCTGATGCTGCGGAGTTCTTCCGAGATGTCGTCGATTGTTCCCTGTGCGTCACGGAGCATCTCACGGGCCTGTTTTCTCGCGTCCTCGAGTATCTTTGATGCTTCTGCGCGGGCTTTATCGAGTTCACGCGCAGCCTCATCTCTGCTGGACTGGGCCTGTGCTTTCGCTTCGCCAGCCTCGCGGAGTGCTTCCTCAGCCTCTGCCTGATCAGCCTCGACTCTGGATACAGCTTCCTCGAATTCGAGCTGCTCTTCGCCCAGAAGTTCAGCTGCTCTGGCAATGATATCCTCGCTGAGTCCGAGTTTTCTGGATATTTCGAAAGCATTGGACTTGCCCGGCAGGCCGACTCTCAGGCGGTACGTCGGTGACAGAGTCTCGACGTTGAATTCCATAGAGGCATTCTCTACGCCGGGTGTTGACAAAGCGTATTTCTTGAGTTCGGTGTAGTGGGTCGTGGCTGCAACAAGCGCGCCTCTGGATTTGAGTGTTTCGAGCTCGGCAATTCCGAGAGCGGCGCCTTCGAGAGGGTCGGTTCCGGCTCCAAGCTCATCAAGCAGTACGAGGCATCCCTCGCCTGCTGTTTCGAATATGCTGATCATATTCTTCATGTGTGATGAGAATGTACTGAGGCTCTGCTCAATGCTCTGCTCATCGCCGATGTCTGCAAAGATTTCATCAAGGACAGGCATGTCGCTTGTTTCGTCTGCAGGTATGTGAAGACCGCTCTGTGTCATAAGGCACAGGAGTCCTATTGTCTTGAGTGTTACAGTCTTACCGCCGGTGTTAGGGCCGGTGATCAGCAGGGTCGACCATTTACGGCCAAGCTCTGCATCCACTGGCACGACCTTGTCAGCAGGAATCAGTGGATGCCTGCCGCGCCGGATGTCTATGTAACCTTCTTCGTTGAGGCGCGGCTGCCTGCCTTCCATAAGGCAGGAGAGCTTGCCTTTTGCCCCGATAAAGTCCAGCTCCGACAGGAGTTTCTGATTGTTCAGCATCTCATGGCAGTGCTCCGCAACTCTTCCCGAGAAAGCTTCGAGTATTCTTGTGATTTCAGCCTGCTCTTCGGTCTCGAGCTGTCTCAGTTCGTTATTCAGGTTGACTACTGACTGAGGCTCGACAAAGAGAGTCGCACCGGTTGATGACTGGTCATGAACCATGCCCGGGAACAGATTGATGTATTCCCTCTTGACAGGAATTACGTATCTGCCGTTACGCATAGTAACGATCGCATCCTGGAGATGCGTTTTGGCAGAACCGCTTGTAACCATTTTCTGCAGCCTGGATTTGATAAGTTCATTCTTGTTGCGGATCTCGCGTCTGATCCTTCTCAGTTCCTGTGAAGCACTGTCGGCCATCTCGTCCTCACTCAGAATAGATGACTCGATATCGTGCTCGAGTTTAGGTACAGGTTCAAGCAGACTGCAGATCTCAGGCAGCAGCTTAAGTCCTGCAGGCATGTCAACAGATAGGAAAGCTTTCGCCGTCCTCGTTATCGAAAGTGAAGTACGGACCTGCAGGAGCTCTCTCATGCTGAGGATCCTGCCCTTCCTGGCCATGCCTATGATGCCTGAGATGTCGCCTATCTCGCCGATCGGAATATTTCCCTTATATATAATAACGGAAACCGCCTCAGTAGTTTCCGTTAGTGCATCCTGTACCATGCGCCTGTTGGTCATAGGTGCCAGTTCCGCGATTCTCTCTCTTGTGAGCGCAGAGCCGGCCTGCTCAGCAAGCAGGTCCAGTATTCTGTTAAATTCAAGAAGTCCAAGTATCTTAGAATTCATCTTCGCTGTTCATTCTCTTGATTGACTTCAGCTCATTCTTGAGGTTGACATTCTCCATCTGCAGATCGAAGTATGCGTTCTCCATTTCAACAAGCTTCTCCTGGAGTTTCTTCTGATCCTCGGAGCTCTGTGACTGTCTGTCTACCTCTGTGGACATCTTTTCCTTGAGATCTGTGACCTGCTTCTTAGCCTGCTCCCACTGATTGATGTAGTGTTTGACATCGTTGTCAAGCTGGTGATTTTCAGTCTGGAGCTTGAAGATGGTGTCAGTGCTGTCCATGAGCTGTTCGGTAATATTCAGCGCAGCCAGTACTGCCGTCTTGAAATTAGGATTGAAGTTAAGCGCTTTGCTGACTTTCCTGATTTCATCATCAACAAACTTGGCGATTTCCTTGATGCGCTCTTCACTCTTCTCACTTGAGAGTACGTAGTTGGATCCGCAGATCACAACATCAGCTCTGTTCTTTTCCATAATTAACCCCTTATTATTAGTCATCTGTTCTGACAGCTTCATACATAAGTATTGCAGCTGATACAGCAGCATTAAGAGATTCGATGCTGCCCCTCATGGGTAGTGTTACCCTTACATCCGCCATTGCCATGATTTCATCACTGATACCGTTGCCTTCGTTGCCTATGACAAGTGCGGTATTCCTGCTGAGGTCTTCCCTGAAATACGGTCTGCCCCCTGCAGGGTCAGTAACGGCAATACGCCTGCCGGATGCTCTCAGAACGCCGGACAGCTCACTGCTGTCACGGACGTACGCGATCGGAATCTCGAAAATCATGCCTGCTGTGGCTCTGAGAACTTTGGCGGAGTATATGTCGGCCGTTCCTTTCATTGCGATGATCATTCCGTAGCCTGCTGCGACTGCAGTCCTGATCATTGTCCCCATATTGCCCGGATCCTGGATTCTGTCAAGTACGAGAATATTGGCTCCGTCAGGAAGATGTTTCGCAATATCAGGAGATGACTCAGGCATCTTCAGTACGGCAAGAATGCCGATACCAGTCTGCGCATCGGTGAGTCCTGCAAAGATGCGGGACGGCACCATGCAGACGGTTAATTTACTGTCTGCAATGCAGTCTTCGGTAAAAGCCCTGAGTCCGCTCAGATCTTCGCGGCCTCCGGATGTCTCCCAGTCGTCAGGGATCATCAGAAAGTCGATATCCAATGATCTCAGGACGGCCTCCCTGCAGAGGTTAAGTCCTTCTATTACGAATCTGCCCTCTGCAGTTCTGCCTTTTCTGGTTCCCAGTTTTCTGACAAGCCTGATGCGGCTGTTGTCAGGCGATTCTATTCTGATCAGCATCGCGCTGTGTCCTGTCCTGTATATTGATTATCTGAGGAAGTCCGGAATATCGAAATCAGTTCCAGATGATGACGAATTGCTGTCTTTCAGAAGAGTATCGAGATCTGCCTCGAATCCTTCAAGTCCGTCAACAGTAACGCGTGGCATCGCGCTTGTGCTTCTGGATGAGCTGTCGGATGGTGCTTCAAGAATTGTGCTGCCGCCCATGCCGCTGCCCTTAACATTGCCGAAGTCAGTAGCGATGATAGTAACAGAAATTCTCTCATTCATCTGTTCGCTGATAGCAGCACCGAAGATGATGTTTGCGTCAGGGTCAGCTTCTGTCTGAACCTTTTCAGCGATTGTGTTGATGTCAAGCATTCCCATGTCGTATCCGCCGGATACATACAGAAGAATGGACTTCGCACCGCTGATTGATGTCTCGAGCAGCGGGCTGTTGAGTGCAGACTGAACTGCCTCCTCGATTCTGTTCTCGCCTTCGCCGACACCGACTCCCATGTGAGCAATTCCTCTGCCCTCCATGATTGTTCTTACATCGGCAAAGTCTACGTTAACCAGACCGTATTCGCTGATAAGGTCTGAAATGCCCTGTACGCCCTGTCTGAGTACATCATCTGCCATAGCGAATGCTTCGAGCATCGAAGTATTCTTCTGGCTGGTGTCGATCAGTCTGTCGTTAGGGATAACTACGAGTGAGTCTACAAAGTTGCTGAGATACTGAATTCCCTTAGCAGCTCTGTTCCATCTCTTCTTGCCCTCGAATGTGAACGGCTTGGTTACTACAGCAACAGTAAGTGCTCCGCAGTCCATGGAAGCCTTAGCGATTACAGGAGCAGCTCCGGTTCCTGTTCCGCCGCCCATACCGGCTGTGATGAATACCATGTCAGCATCCTGGATGTGAGAGATGATCTCGTCGATAGTTTCTTCTGCAGCTTTCTGCCCCAGTTCAGGATTGGCGCCGGCACCTCTGCCTCCAGCAACTTTCTCGCCCAGCTGGATCTTGATCTCAGCTTTGCACTTAGCGAGAGCCTGTCTGTCTGTATTTACAGCGATGAAAGATACACCGCCGAGGCCGGTGTCAACCATTCTGTTGATAGCGTTGCATCCGCCACCGCCTACGCCAATGACTTTGATTATTGCGGCATTGTCCTGCTCAGATACGAAGTCAGAAACAAATTCCATAGTGTGTCCTCCTCATTGAACTCATAAATAGATATAGTTATCTTACCACACATATTGTGTAAATGCATTACCTTTTTGTCAAAAAACCACAACATTTAGGGCTATTTAGGTTTACCAGACACAATTACTTGTAAATCTACCCTTGCTGCAGCTTGTCGTTTTCACCTTTATCGGTCACCCCGGATCAGGGTCAGATTCCCGGTTCGAATGATACGGAACCATCATCAGCGATGGTTATCGTTCCCCTCTTGGTGTCATCTTCAAACAGCTTCTCGACTACCTTGTGAAGTCTTCCGTTACTCAGATTTGTAAGAAGAGCATCATAGCTCGACTTGACTACCAGTTTGTCGTAAATATACGCTTTGACTGAACGGTCTTCTTCATAGCTTGTCATATCTATTGCCACGAAATACAGATCCGCCGATTTCATATTCCTGATCAGCTTCATCAGTCTGGTGAACATCTGAGGGCTCTGAGTACCTATGACTTCTCCGAGCTTGATCTTGCTGACTACCAGTCCGGTTACCATTGTGATCTTAGGCTCAGTCCTCGTCTTCTTGAGGAGAATGCCCTCGTCATCCAGGATCAGATAGTCATCATCATATTTGAAAGCGCAAGCCTGACGCCGCTCATTGACCGTAATTACCAGAGTAGAAGGAAGTTTTCTCTCAACCGTTGCCGACTTGATGTACGGGTTCTGCTCGAGATAGTCGATGATTACCTTGCTGCCTGTATTGTACAGAAGATTGTGTCCCGGCACCGCATGTGCAATATTGATTATCTCTTCATCGGAAAATCTCAGGTTGCCGTTGACTTCAATGCTGTCGACAGTGAAAAATCCCGATATCGAGAAGAGGAAGGCTCCTATGCCGACTACAAGTATTGTCAGTACCGTCCAGAACCGGATTTTCCTGCGGCGCGCTTTTCTCTTTTTCTCCCTCTTGCGTTCTCTTATCTTCTCCTTGATGGCTTCGATCTCAGGGTCGATTTCTTCGGCATTTTCTCCGCCATCCGGACCTGATTTTCCTTCGCCGTCTTCCTGCAGCCCTTTCTTGTCTCCATCCTTCTTGTCTTCGGCAGATTCTTTTTCTGCCTCTGCCATTTCTTCCGGACTGACAAGAGTGCGGGTCTTATCCGGGACAGCCTTTCCGCCAGCCGTCTTCTCTGAGTCAGAACCTCCATCAGCTGCTGTCACATCGCCTTCTGCTGAGTCTTCGGGCAAAGCCTGAGTCAGATTGATTGTCTGACTCATGTCCATGTTCTGCGTCAGATTGATCGTCTGACTCAGATCCATGTTATGCGTCAGATCTGCAGTACTGCCCATCTCCATGTTCTGCGTCAGGTTGATTGTCCGCGACATATCAGCATCCTGAGCGTGAGTGAGACCCGGATACAGATCCTCAGGAGGCAGCGGGTCAGCTAATTCATACAAGTCAAGAGGGGCAGCACTGCCCGCGATAGTTTCGCGTCCAGTCTGCCCTGTGCCAGCTTCAATATCCGCTGCAGAGATTTCCTGTGTTTTCTTAACGTCAGAATCCTCAGCTGTCACTTTCTGTATGTCTCCATTATTGTATCGCAGATGATATCAGTTGCATGTACAGGTGCCACGCTGCGGCTTGCCTGTTCCATTTTTCTGATCTGCTCTCTGTCCCCGTCAAGTTCTGCGATGATCTCAACCACATCGCGGACTGTATCTTCGTTTTCCCTTACTATGAAAGCTCCTCCGGCATCAGCAACAGCCTTGGCGTTGTAATACTGATGGTCCGCAGTTACGTTAGGCGACGGAATGAATATTGCCGCCCTTCCCTCCATCGTAGTCTCTGCGGTTGAAAGCGCTCCGCTTCTGCTTACGGTTATATCGGCCGCAGAGAGGATCTCAGGCATGTTTTTGATAAAAGCAGATATTCTTACGTTGTCAGGTGCAAAGCCTTCTTCGGCGAATTTAGCGGTTATTTCGTCGTAATACATGCTGCCTGTGCCCCAGATAACAGTGTATCCTTCTCTGCCTGCGTATTCTCTTGCTATCGCTTCTCCGACTGTGTTCGTAGTCTCTGAACCGAGGCTGCCTCCGAATACCATTATCACAAAGTCATTTTCAGATATTCCGAGAGCCTTGCGGTCTTCAGCCCTGTCTCTTCCGGAGAAGTCGCTTCTTACCGGATTGCCTGAATATATGACTTTGTCCTTGTCGGCAAAGTATTCTCTTGCGGCTTCAAATCCGAGGAATACCTTAGTTGCGAATCTGGACATAAGCTTGTTAGACACACCCGGAAAACCGTTCTGCTCGTGCAGATATACCGATGCTCCGAGACTTTTGCCCGCAAGAACAACAGGAACACTGACATAGCTGCCGGTGCTTACCACTACATCAGGCCTGAATTTCTTCATGATCTTCCTTGCCTGCTGACGGCCTTTCAGTGTCTTGGCAGCAGTAATCGCGGCTTTGCCAACGCTCCTTCTGTCCAGAGGCGCGGTCTCAACCTCATAAAGTGTGTATCCGTGATCCGGAATTATGGATTTTTCCAGCGGTCTGCCGCTGGCTATATATATAATCTCAGTCTCAGGGTCCCTTGCTTTGAACGCATCACCGATCGCAAGTGCCGGATAGATGTGTCCCCCCGTTGCCCCTCCTGTGAGTACTATTTTCATTCTTTAATCACCTCTCCCAACGGTTGTCGTTTTGACACGTTAAGTGCTATTCCCATTACCATCATGAATGACCAGATGGATGTGCCTCCGTAACTTATGAACGGAAGCGTGATGCCCGTAGCAGGCATCGATGCTGTTACTACGGCAACATTGATGATGACCTGCAGTCCCAGCATTACGGCTACTCCTGTTGCCAGATAGAAGCCAAGGCGGTCTCTTGCCTTGAGGGCTATCATCATGAGCCTGAATATAAGGAATATATACGCCGCCATAAGCAGCAGGAATCCGATATAACCGAGTTCCTCGCCCAGAATCGCCAGAATAAAGTCATTCTGAGGCTCAGGCAGGTACATGTTCTTGGCAATGCTCTTGCCGAATCCGAGGCCTTTGAGGCCTCCGTTGCCAAGAGCGATAAGACCCTGTGTTACCTGATAGCCGTCGCCCTGTCTCTCAGCGAAAGGATCGATGAAACTCGTAAGACGGATATACCAGTGCTCCGGTTTCTGATATTTCATGATATAGAAATAACCGGCTACGGCTCCCGCGATCGGGAAAGCCAGGAACAGCAGGTTGAGTCCTGCAACGATCATAATAGCGATCATGATGAGCACGATTACGATAGCTGTTGACAGGTTCGGCTGCATGATGATAAGGGCGAAGTGCACTCCCATCATCATAACCAGTACCAGAAGTCCCTGGATAGTCCGTATCCTCTTCGGATTCCTGACCAGGAAAGCCGAAGTGAAAATTATCATGAACATCTTGGAGACCTCACTCGGTGTGAATCTGAAGAAACCGAGGTTGATCCACCTTACGGCGTTATTTACGTTCTGTCCTATGAGAAGTACCAGGACCAGCAGGGCTATACTGACAGCCGCGGCCGCGTATCCCCACTTCTCATATACGTGATAATCGATGCTGGCAAATATGGCCATCCACACGAGTCCGGTGACAACGAAGAATCCCTGTCTCATCAGGTAGTAGAACGGATTAGGATCAGAACTGTTGATAGTCTGGTAGTAACCCGCGCTGAATACCATAGCGATGCCGAAAACCGACAGAATCAGAACCATGATAACGACAACAAGATCAGTTCCGCCTGTCGCGTTCCTGATCTTCGCCCATCTGTTCTGGCGCTTCTGCTTTTTGGCTTCTGCCTTCATAGCCCTGCGCCTCTCTCTGAGCTCTTTACGTGTCTCTTTGGCTTTTCTGTTGGCTTCTTTTCTGTCTATAGTCGTTGTTGTTGCCATTACTCTGTCAGCGTCCTGTCTGAATTAACCTGTGATGTCCTTGACACATTGTTTGAAATGTCTGCCCCTGACTTCGTAGTTAGGATACATATCCCAGCTTGCGCATGCAGGTGAAAGCAGCACCTTGTCGCCGCTCCGCGATAATTCTGTCGCTTTGCGCACGCACTCCTCCATACTGCCGCAGTTGTAAATCTCGGTAAAGCCGGCCTTGCGTGCAGCTTCCTCGATTATCGGCGCGTCTCTTCCGAGAAGCACGAGAGCTGTTACTGCTCCATCGAGATGATTTGCCAGGTCTGTAAAGTCCTGGGACTTGCCGTCTCCTCCGGCAATGAGGATAATATTGCTGCTGAGGGCTTTCAGCGCGATAACTGCCGCGTCAACATTGGTGCCCTTGGAGTCGTTGTAATAATCTACGCCATCCTTGGTTCCGCAGAATTCGATTCTGTGCTCAACACCCGGGAAAGCTGATATTGCCTTGCCGATGACATCTTCTCCGATGCCGGCAAAGTAACAGATTGCAGCGGCTGCGAGCGCGTTCTCTACGTTGTGGTCTCCGATGATTCTGAGATCACTTCTGTCGCAGATTCTGTGGACTGTTCCGTCAAAGTCTCTGATGACGATCTCTGTTCCGTCAAGGTATGCGCCGGCATCAAGTGCTGTGCGTCTGCTGAACGGAACGATAGTTGCCTTGCTCTGATGTGACAGCTGCATTACTGCTTCATCATCATAATTTACGACCATGTATTCTTCCGGTGTCTGATTTACGGCAATTCTGGCCTTGGCATCTCCATATGCCTCCATGGTCTTGTGTCTGTTGAGATGGTCAGGTGTGAGATTCAGGATTGCAGAAACCACAGGCCTGAATTCCTTGGTTGTCTCAAGCTGGAAAGATGAAGCCTCAGTTACCATCCAGGCATCTTCTCCGGCGTTTTCAGCCTCTGTGACGACCGGATTGCCGATATTGCCTACAACATATGTTTTGCGGCCTGCAGCCTTGAAAATCTCTCCTACAAGAGTGGTTGTAGTTGTCTTGCCGTTGGTGCCGGTGATAGCTGCGAATTCAGCCGGAGTGATTCTGTACGCAAGCTCGAGCTCACCGATGATCTCAGCGCCGGATTTACCGGCCTCCTGAATAAAATCCAGTGCCGGAGGCACTCCCGGGCTCAGTACCAGCATGTCATACGCTGTCATATCCTCAGGTGTTCTGCCGAAATATGTTGTTACATTTCTGTCTCTGAGGTAGTCAAGAAACTCCGCGTCAATCTTGGATTCATCAGCAGAGTCCTGAGCAGATACTCTGGCTCCGCAGTCAGTAAGCACACTGATTGCCGCCTTGCCGGACTTGCCCATTCCGACTACCAGTACATTCATATCTTTTAAACTGTCTCTGAAAGCTTTGCTCATTTGATATCATCCCCTCAATTACTTTACTGAAAGAACTGCGATCACGCAGCAGACCAGAGTGAACAGGCAGAAAACTCTGACAACCTTGGTCTCATGCCAGCCGCCGAGCTCGAAATGATGATGAATCGGTGCCATGCGGAACACTCTCTTGCCACCGGTCTTCTTGAAATATGTGACCTGTATGATTACGGAAAGAGCTTCGCATACGTAGATGAGACCCGCTACCGGAAGCAGCCACTCGACATGTCCGACGATTGCTGTTGCCGACAGAACTCCGCCGAGAGCCATAGATCCGGTATCTCCCATGAATATCCTTGCAGGATAGTGATTGTAAACAAGGAATCCCAGGGTTGCGCCGAATACTGCCTGCGCCGCTGCAGCCATCGGTTCGTTGTTGTCAGGAAGGATAAACATTCCCACAACAGCGAAGCACGCTGCGACGATTGCGGATGTGCTTGAGGCGAGGCCGTCAAGACCGTCTGTCAGGTTGACAGCATTCGCCATGGCTACTTCAACGAATACGATGAAAGGGATATACAGTATTCCGAAGTTCACGTTCACTTTGAAGAACGGAATCAGTACTGTTGTCCCTTCTCTGAGCATCACGAAGATGGCCAGCGCAAGTCCGAAAAGCAGCTGCAGAACTATCTTCTGCTTAGGTGTCAGTCCTTCGTTTTGTTTTTTGGCGATTTTATTGTAATCGTCAACAAAGCCTACAAAACCGAAGGCATACATGCTGAGCAGTATTGCAAGCTTGTCCGCTCCGAATGATCCTGTGATAAAGCTGCTGGCTATCAGCGCGACGGTAATGCCGGCAACCATTGCAATGCCTCCCATTGTAGGAGTTCCTGCTTTGCTCAGATGCGCCTGAGGTCCGTCCTCTCTGATGAACTGTCCGAACTGCTTTTCCCTTAGGAAAGGAATCATTACTGCTGTTACCAGCATCGATACTGCGAAAGCTATTACTGCTATCAATGCGAATTTGTACGACTGCATACTGTAATACTCTCCTGTTTGTTATTCGCTGTAGATGTATACCGACGAGCCCTTGTCGACTTTGGTGCCGGACTTCGGATTCTGGTCAAGTACCACGAATTCGGCATTTTTGTTGTCTTCAGGCTCAGGCGATATGATGTATTTGAGGCCTTTGTTCTTGAGTTTTCTGATTGCCTCTTTGCTGTTAAGTCCTGTTACGTCAGGAACTTTGACTTTTTCCTTCTTGGCCTCCTTAGCCTCATCATCGGTGTACTGTCTCTCGACACCGAGGTATTGCAGGGACTTCTCCATTACCTCTTTGATGATAGGGCCGGCTGTAAAGTTGCCAGAGAAGACTCTGGTAGGTCTGTAAACTATGCAGATCATGGAAATCTGCGGATCATCCATCGGCGCCATAGCCACGAATGAAGTGTTGGTGCGGTTGCTTGAGTAATTGCCGCCCTCAACGAGG
>JBGUIG010000024.1:0-4494 GCA_045112795.1 Anaerovoracaceae bacterium
TTTTTCTATGAATACATATTTCGCGTCTGCGTCTGCTATATCCTGACAGTCGATCAGGATACCGGTATGACCTACATATGCTTCATCCTTATCGTAAGTCTTAAAGACGATGCTGATGATCGAACACTTATCGTTGTTGAAAACTATGCCATGTTTCTTCCAGTTGTCAGGCAGTGCATCAGCAAAAGTCTCCTCCGCATACGGGATTTCCCCGAATAATGTTGTAAAGAGCTTCTCCTTGTCACGGAGCATGCTGTACTCATCTTTGTTTTCGATAGCGTCAATGTCAAACATCAGATAGTCGCCATCGTACTTGTCGTTTACACTGTCATAGCTGATGGAATCGCCTGCAAGCAGCATGACAGTCATACGACAGTCCGCGTCTGAAAAGCCGCTCCCTCCGGTGTTTTCATTGTTGTTCGATGTATCTGTCACCCATTCTTCGAATACATCTGCATTGGAGAGACCTGCAATCTCCAGGATACCTGCGATCTTTGTAACATTATCTGCCGTAATATCTTCGGTAAAGTATTGCTCTGCGTTATCCTCAGCGTAATTATTGATCAAATCGAACAATTCTTCAGTGGTAGACCATCTTCCTCTGTATGGCTGCTCAACATAGTACTGATCGGCCTGTTTATAGACATACAGGCTCCTATCCTCATCCTGATTCCCAGTATGGAAGTTAACGATGACATATGGTACTTCCTGCGGATTGTCGTTGACTGATTCCCTCCATTTTTTACAGGTCGTCCTTATCAGCTCTGTGATCGTATCTTTATCTTTGCCATCAATACTTACGATCTTAGAAACAGTGCATGAGTCGTCAGAAAACTGCAATTCAATACTGTCTATCCTGTCTGTCTCAGGAATATCGACCTTCTTATCATTTGTACCAGTACAGCCGGCAAAAGCTAAAACAAGAGAGATCAATAATACAAGGAAACTGGCTTTCTTCTGATTATCCATCGGTCAAACAACTATCCTTCCTTTATTTCTATTGTCATGTCGCTAAACCTCTCTTTGATATCTATTATACTACTTCATTCGTTTTTCAAAGCGGAAATCCAGACCCGTTCCGCCGGTTCCATCATCTTCAGGCCCGTCTTCATCACATTCCTTAGAATCCGTATGACACGGCTCCGGATGGAAAGGATTGAAGAACTCCACAATATGGAATCCGCACTTGTTGACATAGAAATGGATATTCCTGGTCTCAAAATATGGTGTAAGTGTTTCCCAGACTTCGACCTCCGGATGCAGTCTTTCTATCTCGCACCACGCGGTATAGCCGATTCCCTTGCTGTGCGCTTCAGGCAAAGTGAACAGCAGATCCAATTCTCCCCGCGTACCATCTGTATGGATTACCGCGCCCCCTGCCCTTTCGCCATCGCAGATGATCCTATATGCCTCTCCCTTATCTATACTGTCCTCTATAGTTCTGCGGGATATGATCTCGCCCTCTTCCTCGAACTGATTATTGCGCATACCAAATTCTTCTGTGGATCCATATTTGAATGCCCATTGATTGTCTTTGATAAACTGCTCTCTGTCGTCTTCCTGCAAAGGGATCAGCTTCACTTGTGTTTTCTTCATTGCTCCACCTCCTGTCCGGCGCCGGAACAAAAAATCCCGGCGATGCCAATAACATCTTACCGGGCTCACCCGACACCTTATCTGATAGGCGGCCTGCGGACTTCTGTCCACGATCCCCTGTGCTACGGCACACTATCCTCCGGTGACCAGCTTTATTCGTGATATGGATGCATTATACGTTTATTTCGTATTTAATACAAGCTGCTTTTGAGGTGGTTACTCACATCTTTTGCTATATATATTCATCCTTTTGCTCGTTATCTATTTCCATAGAGCTGATCACTAACTCTCCGCATCCAAGAGGATCGTCACCATTCTGAACTTCTATGTTATACATTTTGCCTTCTATAACGACAAAAGCCTCATAATACCTTCCCACATATTCATCGGTTTCATCTGTCGCAGCCACTATCTCATCAATGCAGTCAGGCAATGGTCCGTGCTCATCTGAAAAATCAACAAGGTCATTCTTATGCTTCTCTTTGAACTCTTGAATCAATTCAGGATCATAGTCACCATACTCCCATATCGTTATCTCTGTCATGTCATCTATGCATTTGTATGACTTCGCGCTGATCCTTTCTTTGCCATCATCACCGATCTTAACACCTATATCATCATTATCATGTGTAAAGCGTTCATCTGGCATGGTATATGTCAGATTGCCTATATGGTCACTAAGAAGTATATGTGTATTACGAGGCGCGATATTCATCACAATAACAGTCGCCACAACTATTATCAGCGCCAACAACAGGCACGCCACTATCCTGATAGTCCTGTTTGCCCTGCGATTGCGAATCGCCATCTGCTCATTGATCCTGGAGAGCTGCTCTATTATCGCATCCTGATCATGACTTTCGACAGGCTTTTCTCCCAGCAATTCTGAGACTGACACTTCGAAAATCTCGGCCATATCAGATAAAAGTGCAGCATCCGGAACTGAAAGGCCCTTCTCCCATTTTGATATAGTCTGCCTTGTCACATGCAGCCTGATCGCCAATTCTTCCTGTGTAAATCCTTTATTCTTCCTGATAGTCCTAATGTTCTCATTTAGCATAGCCGCCACCCCAGTATGTTTTGATTTTCTGCTTTTATAGTAGGTCTACAGTCATCCTAAAGCAAGCAACGCAGATTAACATCTGTGGATTATAGTATAAGCATCTGCAAGCGGAAATAGTTGCAGGCTATTTTCATAATAGAACACTGAAAAATATGATTATTTAGGTTCGTTTAAAGATTCTGCGGTATCCTGTCATTGTCAAACAGAGAGACAACAACTTTTCTTCATAACAATACTCCATACAAATACCTATGACGTTTCAGCCATGAAGGATATAGTGAATCCCTCATGGCTGTTGTCATAGTGGAGAATTAAATATGGCATTACTTCTTTATTCATCTGGGGTGCTCATATCCGGCCGCTCCCATTTGCCGTGATCTGTTACGCTGCCGGATAATCATCAAAAAATCATTGCAATCCTTCCCGGAAGGCGGAGGTTCATTTCTGATCTCATATCTGTCCTGCAGCTGCTCTGCAATAGATTTTGCGGCACTCCTGCCGGCATAATCGTTATCAAGATGCAGGGCAATCGCCTTCACCTCGGGATGATTTTGAAGTGCATTATCCAGTGCTGCCGGGATCTTCATATTCGGTCTGTTGGGACTCGGGGCATATACTCCGCCAAGAGATAGCATAGGTTCTGCCCGCCAGTTGCCCGTCTGCATCTTCATTATCGTCGCGAAAGATAAGAGATCCACCGCTGATTCAAAGGTATGAAGGACTCCAGAACTGCCGCCTTTCGACTCGACCCTAAACGCATACCTCTTTTCAGATCCTGCGGCATCGCCCATGATCCTTTCGCCATTGGTTGCCCGGTAGCATGCATATGCAGCTTTGCCGGTCTCATCATAGCCAACGAAAATGCAGTTGTGATATGGCAGGGACTCATACAGCAGACCTTCATTAATACAGTCTCTGATGATCTCCCGGTCTATTCCCCGGCCGGTCAGATAGCGAATCACTTCAAGATTTGTCCCGCATTTCTCCGGTAGGAGAAGCTTTCTTTCTGTGTTGCTGTTATCCCGATTGAAAATCCTGAGAGTTTCAAGCTGAAAATCCCTGGACTTGTCAGTCAGGATATCCATCGCTTCAATGAACGGAAGTCCCTTGACCTTGATCAGATAATCGAGTGCAGATGTGCCGCCAAAGCCTCTGCTCCACCAGAACCACTTCCCGTTAGACAGTTTTAAGGAGTCGTGTTCGCGTAGGCACCAGGTATTTCCCCGCACATGCACAAGCTCTGTCGGCTCATATGTCTGTAGGTATGTCATCAGGTCTATCGACCTCGCCTGCTTTATCTGTTCTTCGGTGTAGTAAGGCATAATCATCACCTCGCTTCATCGCGTGAGGCACGGTTCTGCTCACGCCGGATCTGTTTTTCGAGAGATTTATCTATGCCGGTTATCATTTCATCAGCAAATGACCTGATCCTTTCCAGAGAATCCTTCAGTTCTTTGACTTCCTTTCCGCTTGCCCATGAAGCCAAATATGGATAGGAGTAGCTCGAAGAGTCGATGGAATAGGCTCCGGCGACAACACTGGCTATAGCCTCGGCCTCAGTCTCCATGTGCCTTCTGTCGAGAGTAAAATCCTTGTCACGACCTTCTTTTGAATGATAGGTGGCGTGTGAGATCTCATGAATCAGGGTCTTTATTGTCTGAGCTTCGCTCATTCTTGTCTTGATCGCTATCCTTTTCTCGGCATCGTTGTAGTAGCCCTTAGCTCCGCCTTCGATGTCTTCAAAAGTAATCGGTACCGGGCTTATACTCACAAGCGCCTTATAGAATCGCTCATACTCTTTGACATCGCCTGTCAGCTCATGGATATCCAGTGAA
>JBGUIG010000025.1:0-15891 GCA_045112795.1 Anaerovoracaceae bacterium
ACCGGGAAACCATCAGGCAGGGACTAGCGGATCCCTTCATAAGGCGTTACCCTTCCCCGCAGATCTTACGGAGCCGCCCTCATTGCGATGTGCTGTGACTAAGCGGAAGTATCATTATACCCTGGGATTGTCACCGCACGTTGAAGTTGCCATCTTCCTTTTGAATCCATGATGTTTATCGCTCGTCCGCTGAGCGGAGTCTTGGCGCATCGATCCTGCATGCTCAAAGCTTGTCGCCTCATATTCCAGGGCTCGTACCTGATAGAATGTGTATTCAGTTTTCCAAAGTTCACGAGAGGTTTTAATTGCTCCTCTCACTAGTAAGAAATAGGAACGCTTGTTGTGGGGTATGATTTTTATATTTTTTTCAAAAAAGTTTTGATATTCTCCTTAGCAAGACTGATAGAGTCCCTTACCGAGCTGACATCTGCATTCTCTGCTTTAGCGATTTCTCTAAAGGTCATGCCTTTATAGAAGTGCTTGACAATCCTGCTTCTTTGCTTTGCTGTAAGCGATGCAAGTGCAGCCGGCAGTGCAGCTATATATTTCTGCATTTCGGCCTGCTCCTCTGCTTCAATGATCAAGGTCAGCACGTCCGGTTCCGTATCAGCCAGAAGCGATACACACTCATGCCCTGATTCAGATATCTCTTCCTGATAATCAAAGCCTTCATGAAAATTGATATCTCTCTGATGAAATTTACTGCCATTGTTCTTATATGCTCGGATAGGCGCATATTCCTCTGGAGTCAGAAAGATATATGGTCTGAATTTCTCGATATCATCGGCATACATTTCTTCCATCTTCTTCTGACCGTGATTGGAAGTAAGTGCATATTTGCAGTCATTGAGTTTGCTCCCGTATTCGGATATCAGGTTCACAGCCTGATACTCCATGTTTCCGTCAATATATAGAGAGTTCTTGTTCTGTACATAGATATGTCCGTTAATGATTTTCTTCATTTGTGATTCCTCCGATTTTTCGAAATGTTTGATGTAACGTTTTGAAAAATCGGGAATCACGGTGATCTGCTCTGAGGCAGAATTGATGAATGTATATGCATGCCTGCCATGCTCCTTTCGGTAGTGTCTGGCAGACATGCAGCTGAATCAGGGCATAAAAAGAGCCCCGCACCCACTTTCGTGAATACGAGGCATCGCCTGTTTCTTATTTAATTGTTACGCTGCTGGTCTCCCAGCATATACAGTGTACCCCTTGACAATTCTCTTGTCCCTACTTGTTTCCTCTCTGTTTCCTGTCCGAAAACTATCAGATAATTCTCTGATAATTCTCCGTTTTTTCTCCGAAATCTCTTCGGGAACTCTCTGTTTTCATAAAGTCCTCGATCGTCATCTGCTCGCCATGCCATCCTGCAGGCTCCTTTGACATTATCAGCGCGTTCCTGAATCTCTCAAACTCATATGCGAACAGTATTGTCGCGTACCTTTTCTTCTTATAGAAGTTCTGCGTGGACATGTTCAGTTCTTCAGCCATCTCTTCTACAGTGGAATTGAAGCTGCTCGTATAAGCAAGCGTAAGTATCGAGACGAACTGCGGACCGTATTTTTTGAATGTATATATATTATCTTTTATAGTATCTATGACCTTTATCATCCATGCAGTGCGAAAGATCTCGTTTATTTCAGCCTGATATCTCTGCCGGGTCGCCTCTGGTGTGAAGAACTCGAGCTTCGTCAGGCCTACACACATCTTCCTGTATTCATCACTTTCATAGGAATCACTGCAGAAATTCTCTACCATTTCCTGTGCATACAGTCCGGTGTCCCTGCAGGCATCGCTTACGATACTCAGGATGAATTCCCCCTCACGCTGCATGTCATCAGTTGTTCTTCCAATCAATTTGCATAATCTGTCTATTCTTGTGTCCAGACTACCTGCCATTTTCTTTTCCTCCCTTGTGAATGGTCCTGCGCGTATGTCCCTTCCGTCCTTGAGCCAGGGTGTATGGAACAAGGGAAAAGGTCCCGTATCATCCCAGCCTGTAACTATGGTGCATCAAGCGCAAAATCCTCTTTTGTTTTAAGTGTGTTTTATTGAAGTTCTCAGGATATCCTCCGCCCGGAGCTGATCACCGGACCTCCCAAGTCCATCTCCCAGCGAATCTCCTGTTGTATGTATCTGAGCTTGTAGCTTATCATCTGTCCGTTGCAGCTTCTGGATGCACAGTTATATACGATCTGCACTTTACCATCGAGACGCATCCATTCGACGTTGTATATCCTTTCCACATTGACGGACTTCCATTGCCCGCTGTCATATATCTTGAATCTGACAGGCTTAGGCTCTTTTATCATTTTGTCGAAGATCACGATCACATCTATAGCCTGTACCATGATCATCCGCCTCCTTGAAGTCGCTGGCGATTAGTCTTGGGATATCACCATTTTTTGAAGTTCTCCTCCGGCTTGATTTACTCATTGCCTCAAGATCGATGCCTGTCCTGCATAGCTTAAGGCTTCCGTCTATGTCTCCATTCTCATTTACTGCATCTATTCTCCAGCCTTCCTTCTCATCATATGCAAACACACATTTGCAGCCTTCAAACATGCTGATCGCTGCAACTATCTTTCCGGCATGTATATCTGCAAGGTAATACCTTGGTTCCGGGCCGTATGTGAATATCATGAAAAGCTTATCTTCGATCTCAGCAACGATCCCGTCTGACATCAATTCATACTTATCTGCTGCATCAGCTGCTCTTTCTATCATCATTTCCATCATGTTGTTCCTCCTATATTCATGCTGCATGCAAGCATTTTTCCCGCGGTTGTATTCTCTATCAGCTGTAATTGGATTATATATTTATGAACATTTGTTCGTCAATATATCCTGGAAAGGTTTTTTGAAAGCACAACAAAAGAGGTAAATAATTACCTCCTTTGCATTACACGGATATTGTTATTGTCCACTGTGTTTCTATATTTTGGGGCTCGCCGGAAACAGCTACCAAATATATCCCTTTATATCACCACTCAAAGTCACCAGTCTCGAATGGATTCTGATAAACACCGTATTTATCATTAAGGAATTGATCAAAATCATTGCGGTACACCGGCTTGGATGGATCAAAAGCCTCGTCCATTGCATCATAGAAGGCCTGCCTTACCGGGAATCTTCTGTGTTCTCCTGTGTTCAGCCGTTCGGTTGCCGCGTTGTAAAGATATGCATCTTCCTCGTGCTCATCCGGGTACTCTTCCATATCGTCGACACCCATAATCTCGTAGGCTGCCGCAAGAAGGAAATCAAGCTTTTTTTCTCTTGTCATCTCTTCAAAATTGACAAGCTGGCAATGGATCAATGCATCGCAGTAGATAGCGGAAGGTGTAGGGCACTCATTGGTGACGTAATATCTATGGAGCGCTGCCGCCTTCTCTCCTCCCAGAACATCCTGAAGGTTTTCCCAGAACAGCGACACAAGGTGACTGATGGCAGCTCTATCTCTCATAGCATCGATCATCGAGTACCGCTCACTCCATTTGTCTCCGATCTCATTTTCAGTATCAAGCCAGTCCTCAGTAGGTTCATCCTCAAGAATCTGCTCAAATGTAACCATATAGTGCAGTATGAGCGGGTACAGTATTTCGACTTTATAGTAGAGGTTACCGTTCTTGAAATCCTTGTATAGCTTTCTGTATTCTTTTCTGCTTTCAACCGGGAGACCGTAATCCGGAGATCCATACGCCTCAAAACGGTCAGCCCAGTTATCTACTGCTTCATATCCTCTGTCTCCCTGATAGCAGTGGCGGATATCATAATTAAGTGAGAGCATGTATTCATACTCAGGATATGGGAACCATACGCTGTTATCCTGATAGAATGCCAGATAATTGCTGATACTGTCATAGAGCTTATCCAGATCATCATAGTCACCCATGAGGGTCACGCCGTATAGATTAGGTGTCGATCTTACCTTAAGCATTTTTATATCTCCTCCCACGGTTCATCCGGGTCAGTAACAAATTGATAAGTGTTTCTCAGATAGTTGCGGACAGTGCGCTCGCTGCCGGTATATCCTTCATCTGCAAGTATCCTGGTGATCTTTCTGCTTATATCGCATATCCCCGGTTTCTTATGCAATGTCTGCTGTATGAGAATGAAGTCCTGATATAAGCTGTCTATCTGCTCAACATACGCTGCAAGCTTTGTTGGTTCAGACTGTTTGCCAATTGCACTACTGGACTTGTTTGTCATTATGCATTTTCTGACAGTCCTCGGATCACAGAAATACTTCTCAGCGATCATCTTAAGTGTCATACCAGACTCATAGTCACATCTGAAATCACTCCACTTTTTTTCAGGAATATCCGGTGGATGCAGCCGCCTGCTTTGCGTTGCTCTGTTGTAGATGATCTTCTTTTCCTTACACATGTGCATTCTCAAAAACATAACGCGTTGTCTTGTAATCAGAGATTAGCACGCAGGGGACATGTCAGGCAACGACAAACATTTTTCCAAGAAAAATGCAGACTCTTAAAGCAAAAGTCTGCAGCCCTTCCCACGCATTATATAAGGTATTGTAAGGATTTTTTATTCCTTATGATTTGTATTCTTATTTTTGTTATAGAAGAAGATCCATGATGAGACTGTCAGTACGATCAGTCCTCCGGCTATTGTGGACACGGATGGGGTCTCTCCCAGGCATATCCACCCGATCAGTACAGACATCACTATGCCCAGCTGATCATATATCGATATTTCAGATGCCGGGGCCAGCCTGTACGCAATGGTAATTGAGATAAGGCCAAGGCAGCCGGTCAGTGCTATCATTGCCAGCATGAGAATGTCCCGTGCACCGGGCATCGTAAAAGCCCTGATAACAAACGGCAGAGCGCATATGACGCACACTACCGAGAAGTGCATCACCACAGTCATCGCAGGTACTTTGTCCCTGAAATGCGCGAGGAGCGTATATGCTATCCCATTACACACTGCAGATGCCAGTGCGAGCAGCATTGGCGCCATAGATGAGCTCAGGCCCGGGTTCCCGGCAATAAGTCCGCCGCAGAATACAAGCATCAGCGCTATCCACTGCGGAAGCCTGGTCTTCTCCTTCAGGAAGATCACCGAGAACAGCGTGGTGAAAAAAGGTCCCGTCCTGTTGATGATCGTAGCGTCGGCAATGTCTCCGAGTCTCGTGGCGCAGAAGAACGTGACGAGCCCCAGGAATCCCGCAATCGAGCGGGCAAAAAGATATGGCTGCTCGGCGGCCGGTCCGAATACCGGCAGACCTTCTTTCCTGACATAATAGCCTGCGATGATCATTCCCAGAGCATTCCGGCAGAGCACCTGCAGATAGACCGATATGTCTTCGCCTGACAGCTTTACGAATAGCTGCATGAATGAGAATCCCATGACAGAAACTATCATCCAGAATACAGCAGATTTCTTTAGTCCAGAAACCATTCTCTCTCCCATCCCCTACGAACTGTACTCCCCGACTTTCGCTTTGAGCCTTTTTTCGGTTTCTTTTGCATTCTCCATCGACAGCAGCATCACCCGGATGTCACCGACATCAACTATCAGATTGATCTGGTTGCGGTGCACAAAACTTACATCGGCGTAACTGAACTGTTCGCCTTCTTTGACATATCTCGGCTTCTTCCCGCGCTGCAATGATCCATACAGGCCCTTGCAGGTAAAGTAATCTTCATACATATTTATGTAGCATTGCCGCTCCGGAGCTGCTGTTTTGTTCCTGAGGAAGTAAGAGACAAAAAGGAAGCACGCTGCGTACAGGTATACCCGGTCCAGCAGCAAACTGTGGAGCGACCACGCAGTCAGGCCGTACGCGATCGCTGTCATCGAAAACCCTATTGCCAGTGCCTTACCCCAGGACATTACTCTGGTCTTGTCTTCATATATCTTCATTACGAACGGCCTCCACTATAGCTATAAGTCTTATAGTTCCTCAAAGGGGAGCGCAAACTGTAAGCGTATGCGCTCCCCCGATAGTAAGGAGGTGATTTATTAACCCATTATGTATTTGAGCAGTTCTTCCTTGCTCATTCCTTCGATACCTAGCATCTTTCCGGTCCTTCCCTCTGTGATCTGACCGGCGAGAATGACTCTTCCGATAGTTATGATCGCATCGATGCAAGGTGTAGGAACGCCGGCAACCTTGCCCAGAGCTCTGATCGCCTCCAGTGAATAAGGGATGTCCTCGAGGCAGTATCTCGTGGATAACGTATTTCCGCACATGATGCCTTCATATCCCTTATTATCTTTGCAAAGTCTGTAAAGCTGTGTCGTTTCATCTCCGCAGGAATACATATCTATATATTCCTGACATATCGACCTCTGATGGAAACCGAATGCTTCCGCAATAGCGATTCTTTCTTTGTCCATCGTTTCCACGAACTTTCCTACCGACGGGGTTATTCCGTCAAGATAGTACTGGAACGGGACGAAAGGATCTGCCTCGATACGGCTGGTATTAAGCAGCATCGGTGCCGGATGCATCATAGCATTGAGGTTGTCGATACTTGTCTCGAGTACACTGGACACCAGTTTGAACCATGGCAGTTCCGGTCTGATTGCAGCAGCCAGCTTGTCATTGTCACATGCCGGCAGAGCGGCCATCGGCACCTCGTTCTTGATGCTGAATATGTACACTTCACCAGGTGTCTGTATTCTTGTCGAGTACAGGAGAGTGCAGGCTGCACCGACTACTACGTCTGCCGTACATCCCATATCCTTCATCACCTTGCGGAACGCAATAGCTCCGCAGGATGCTTCAGGATGAAGGAATACCACCATTCCGTCTTTAAGATGAGGAGTGATCTGCTTTGCCATGCTCTCATGGTAGATGGAAGGGAGAGTCATCATAACGACATCTGCTCCATCCATGACCTTGCCCATATCAGTAGAAGCGAATTCGAGTTCTCCGAATGCTTCAAGCGCGTGATGTATCTGTATTCCGCCTTTTGCGTTAATGGCATCAACAGTGGCAGGTACCACATCGAACAGGCGGACTTTCTCACCCATTGATGCAAGGTGTCCGGCGATAGACTGACCACCGTTACCACCACCTATAATTGCCCAAGTCTTTTTCATTCTATAGCTCCTTTCACAATTGTTATGTGATCGTCATCTGTGTCCGCAGCCTATGCGACCACAGGCTTTTCATCAGGCATTGCAACAGATCCGATGATGAGGGCCACTAATCCTACAGGCAGCCCGACAAAAATCGCATTGAATGGAGCGAAGAATGTGCAAAGAAGCGTAGCGGTGAAGCCAAGCACCATCGAGAGGACGACACCTCTGTGCGATGACTTCTTCCAGAAGTACGATACTACCATCGGGCAGAAGAGACCGCCGCCGAGTATAGCCCAGGCTTTCTGGATAACCGTCATTACTGAAGCAGCGAAGAGTGCGATTACAAGTGCAAGGCATCCGATAACGAACGATGATACTCTTGCGACCTTGAGCTCTTTTTCCTTGCTGATTTCCTTACCATTGATCTTATTGATGATGCCGTAGATATCTCTTACGAATGTCAGAGCAGCTGCGTTAACGAATGTATCAGCCGTTGACATGATGCATGCTGTGATAGCACCGAGTACTACAGCTGCAATTATTCTTGGCATTACCTCTGCGAGAGCCCATGGCATTGCTCCTTCAGGATTCTCAAGAGCATTGTTGAGCATGTTTACACCGACACCGACGAGTACCGTCCATATAGCTACAGCCACCAGGAAGAGCGCCTGCCAGAGCATTGAGTTTCTGGCTACCTTAGGGCTCTTGGATGCGAACATCCTCTGATAGTAGTATTGACGTACGAACGGAGCTACGGTCATAGTGCAGATCATTCCGAGTCTCCAGTCAGCAGTTGACACCGACATTACTCCAGGATAATTGGATCCCGCATATGCCAGCAGGTTTGCGAGGCCTCCGACTTCCGGTCTTGCGCAGAGCATAGGCAGGAAGACTACCATGCCGAAGATGAATACAGCTGCCTGCAGGAGGTCAGTCCACATAACCGACATAAGACCGCCGAGGGAAGCGTAGATGATGATGATGATTGCTCCAATCAGAAGTCCCCATACCGGGTCGATATGAGCAATTGTCGAAAGCGATGTGCCCATAGCTTTGAACTGCGATGCCAGGGATCCGATGAATCCTGTCAGCATTACGATACCGCCGATGAGACGGATATCGTTTTTGTCGCCAAAACGGCCTGACAGCCATTCGAACATCGACAGATAGCCTTTCTCGTCTCCTTCTTTCTTGAGGCGCGCTCCCATGATCAGGCCGAACAGTACAAGTCCGATTGCCATAGGTGCGAGATACCAGAGTGCTCCCCAGCCAAGGGAATATCCATATCCTACCGATCCAATCATTACTCCTCCGCCTACTTCGGAAGCAAGCAGTGTAGCTACGATCAGGAATTCAGGTGTTTTACGTCCGCCGGCGAAGAAGTCGTCCGCGTCATTAACTTTCTTAGATACTATGATTCCAACGAGCAGCATGGCCGCAACGAAGAATATTACTGAACCTAATATTAGCCAATCCATTTCTATTCTCCTTCCATTAATATTCCAAAACCTACATATCTAATATCTACTCAACGATATATTTGGCAACTGTGTAACGGTTTACAGCCTCTTCATCGATTGTTATACCAAGGCCCGGCTCATCTGAAACAAACGTGCATCCTTCTTCAGGATGGATCTGTTCATGATAGCTGCAGATATCGCTCGCAAGTCTGTTAGGCGAGAAATATGCATGCCCGATAGTATTGACGATGTTCTTGCAGGTAACACCTATATGCAGACTGGCCGCCTCTGTGATCCCTTCTTCTATCATAGAGTTGAAGAAGACCTGGATCCCATTGGCGTCAGCATACTCACAGATTGCCTTGGCGGGCATAATGCCGCCGTTCTTTGTGACCTTAATACTGAAGATATCAACCGCTTCGGCCTTGACGAGCGCTCTCGCATCCTGCAAAGTCATTACTCCCTCGTCTGCGGACAGTGGTATGTCGATTGCCCTGCGGACGCGTGCCATACCATCCACGTCCCAGCTCTGCAGCGGCTGTTCATAGAACAGGATGTCACAGTTTCTGATCAGCTTCCAGTACCTTATTGCAGTATCTACGTCCCAGCCCTGGTTGGCATCCACGATGAGCGGATAATCCTTACCGACAGCCTCGCGCACTGCACAGGTTCTGGCCGCATCGAGCTTGTAATCCGGCCCGCCGATCTTGATCATGCAGCCGTCGTATCCCAGATTTTTGGCCTCCAATACTTCTTTCGCACTCTCTTCCGGAGTGCTTCCTCCGATTGACCACATACAGCGCATTTTGTCTCTGCGCTTCCCGCCAAGGAGCTGGTGTACAGGCATATTGCGGGATTTGCCCCAGATGTCATATACAGCCATATCGATGGCGGACTTGGTAAGATGCTGATTGCGGATAGTTGCATCCATAGTCCTGTGGATCTCGTTGATATTCTCAGGATCTGCGCCTATAAGCATCGTTCCGAGATGTTTCTCAAGAATGAGGGCAGAACTAGCTGCGCTGTCTCCGGTGAAGAGTGGCCAAGGATCGCATTCACCGTAGCCGACTATCCCCTCATCAGTAAAGACAGAAACGATTATTGGCGTTGCCGTACTGAATATCCCATATTCCTTGGACAGGTGATACGGGTGGAGAAGCGGTACCTCAAGTGAATTGATTTGAATTTTAGTAATCTTCACTTCTGCTATCCTCCAACTGATTCCCAATAGTTTATTTCGGCCGTTCCCCGGGAGTCGCCTGTCACGGCGCTCATGGCAGACCCTTTCCGGACAAGGGACACTGCCTCCGGTTAATTGCAGATTATCATCAGATATTTATATTTGGAAATATATAGTTTATAATGTGTTTTATAACTTCAGTGTTATAAAGTTTTGTAGCTATTGATTTTATTATGTTCTTGGAGAAATACAATGTTTGAAGCAAAAGATTATGTACTGGAAATATACAAAACCGGAAGCTTTTCACAGGCGGCAGCTAATCTATATGTCTCTCAGCCGGCGCTAAGCATGGTGATCAAAAGACTGGAAAAACAGATAGGCGAGCCTCTTTTCGACCGGTCCGCTCATCCGATCAGGCTCACAGACTGCGGCAAGCAATATGTAGCATCAGCTCTGTCCATAATAGAATCCGAGAAAGACTTCCTGTCATACCTCGATGACTACCGGAATCTGACAAAAGGAAGCATTATAATAGGCGGAAGCAATATGAACATCTCATTTATACTTCCGCCGATAATAAAACTATTCATTGCGAAGTATCCTGCGATAGAGCTCAAGCTCGTCGAAGGAAATATTGATGTGCTGCTCCGCAAGCTAGCGGATGGCGAGCTTGATCTGCTGATCGACAGCTGCGAAGTGGACGCCAAAGTGTTCCAGCACTATCTTTATGTAAGGGAGAACCTATTACTCGTCGTCCCGGATAATCTCAAATTCAAGCGTGATGTAAGCAAATACGCCCTTGATCATGATGACATAATGAACAACCGGCACCTCTCTCCGGACAAAAAACCTCTTCCAATCAATTATCTCGGCAGCTTGCCTTTCGTTTCCATGAATCCCGAGACCGACACATATGTGAGATCCCGCCAGCTATTCAAACACTACTCATACCAGCCTAACATCATAGCCTCATTCAGCCAGTCCGCTACAGCATTGAATGTAGCCTACTCAGGCATCGGCGCCACATTCGCAAGCGACGAGCTCATCAAAGCCATGCCTATCAACGCCAAAGCGAGCTTCTATAAAGTACTGCCTGAATATGGAACACGATACATCAAGTTCTACGCCAAGAGAGCACACCGCATCACCTACGCAATGCGCGCACTAATAGCCATCGCCCAGGACGGCAAGCAATACAACGACTACGAACTCCTCGACCCGGATATGATCATGCCGCCGCTGGAATAGAAGCAAATGGAAAAGAGACAGGAAAAGCCTGCATTGATCGTAGGTGTTATGTTATTGAGTTTGGTAATCTAAGATTCATATCAAGAGTTATAGCCGGCAATAACTACTATTCATGCTTTTGCCGCAGTGTCTAATCGTAATGATTGGTCTTCCTTGCCTAATATACCCATTGTTAACCTCTAAGTGTTATTACTTATGGCATTGTTTGACGTGGCTCTTCATTACAACTTCTTCCACGCAGCTGAAGCCGGTTCTGATTATGATATGCGAACATTACTTGATCGTTCACTTATATCAAAAAGACCGACTCAGGCAGTTACATTTGTCGACAACCATGACACCCAGATGGGCCAGAGTCTGCAGTCATTTGTAGCAGACTGGTTTAAACAATTGGCATATGCAATCATACTATTGCGACAAGAGGGTCTGCCATGTGTTTTCTATACGGATTATTATGGAAACCCAGCATATAAGCGTCCTCTAGTGCCTAATCTCGGAAAGATGATTCGTATAAGACATTCATATGCATATGGAGAACAAAAGGATTATTTTGACGATGAACATACTGTTGGCTGGGTCAGACAGGGTGATACAGATCATAATAATTCTGCTATTGCGGTTGTTCTTAATAATTCAGAAGTCGGCACAAAACAAATGGAAATGGGTACCGCCATGTCCGGTGTTGCTTTTTATGACGCTATTGGCAGTTTTATTGAGCCGGTAGTGATAGACAGCAATGGTTATGGCATTTTCCAGTCGCTGGTAACAGTGTCCCAGTGTGGGTTCAGAAAAAAGCTCTTGAGGACTTAACTGTAAACGAATAAACGCGGAGCAATAAGAGTGCTGTCATTTTTTGTAATTCTGCCAAAAGGAATGCCAGAGAGACAGCCATGTCCACTGCCCCTCTGGCACGAAAGAAAAATAAGGAATCCCGTGACAAACTACTTTTCCAGATCAGTAATAATATCTTCAACACATGGTTTATATGAAACCTTTTATCGTAATATTACGTCAAAGACTGGAAAAGCCTATTCTGCTTTCCAAAGCGAGTGCAGATTGCAGTAAGCATAAACTGCTTCCACTTCATCACCATCGCAGATACGGAAGCATGCCTTAGGTGGCTCTCCCGGTTCAAGAGACTTTCTCTGATTACCCTGCTTGGTCTGTACTGCGATCCACTCAATATAATGTTCTTCGAGCATTGGATGCTCAACTGAACCTACAGTTACCTCTACAACATCACCCTTGACTTCAAAACTAGGAACGTGTTTTTCAGCAGCTGCATCAGTTGTACCCGGAATAAGCTCCTTCATCGGTTCTCCACAGCAAATAACAGGAACTCCTGTCTTCTTTACGATTGCAACTATCTGTCCACAGTGTGCGCATCTATAGAATTTCATTTCCATTGTAATTTCCTCTTTTCTTCGTTTAATAGTTCTCTGCGTTCAGCTCGAAATAGCTCTGCGGATGCGCGCATACCGGGCATACATCAGGGGCATTTGTGCCAACAATGATATGTCCGCAGTTTCTGCATTCCCATACTTTCACAGAGCTCTTGGAGAATACTTCCTGTGCTTCCACATTGTGAAGTAGTGCACGATAACGTTCTTCATGATGTTTTTCTATTTCCCCAACCATGCGGAACTTAGACGCCAATTCAGGAAATCCTTCTTCTTCAGCAGTCTTTGCAAAGCCCTCGTACATATCTGTCCATTCGTAGTTTTCTCCATCGGCTGCTGCCGCAAGGTTTTCGGCAGTATTCCCTATGCCATTCAGCTCCTTGAACCAAAGCTTAGCATGTTCCTTTTCGTTATCCGCTGTCTTTAAAAACAGTGCAGCAATCTGCTCAAATCCTTCTTTTTTTGCTTTGGATGCGTAATAGGTATACTTATTGCGAGCCTGTGATTCTCCTGCAAAAGCAGCCTCAAGATTTTTTTCAGTCTGTGTTCCCGCATATGGATTTTTTGGTTCAGGAACAGGTTCCATCACATCTTTCTGTTTGCACATTGGGCACACTTCAGGTGCGCTATCGCCTTCATAAACATAACCGCATATTTTGCATACATATTTCATGTCAGTCCCTCCTATCATCATTCTTCTTGTTTACATTATTCCTGCATTTGGGACAAATATACTCGATCTTGAGGTCGTAAGATAATATTTCTTCTGGAATCTGTAGTTGCAGATGCGATGTCAGATCAGACAGATATATGTCTGAAAGGCTCCCGCATTTCCGGCATACCATATGATCATGCTTTACTGCTTTGTCATAACGATCCGGATGTCCTTCTACAGAAACTTTACGGATCAAATTCTGCTCATATAACTGGTTCAAATTATTGTATACAGTTGCCAGAACGACCTTCGGTGAAGTTTCTTTAAGCAGTAAATATATCTGCTCAGCGGTAAGATGCTCAGAAGAAGAGTCAACTATATTCAAGATTTGTTGAGCATATTTTGTCATACTCATCTCCAAATTTAGAATTATTCTAATTCTAAATTATACCGTTATGAATGTCAACATTGACTTATTTTCTCGGTCCGATGTCTAACAGAATATCGCTGACTTGTCCCCTTAATTTGAAGTAAGTGCTTCATCAATAGATCTTGCCGCGACTTTGCCAGCACCCATGGCAGATATTACAGTCGCTGCGCCAGTGACCGCGTCTCCGCCGGCATATACTGCCTTGCGGGAAGTAAGGCCTCCCTCGTCTACGACGATGCAGCCACGACGGTTGACCCCAAGGCCCTCCGTCGTATCCTTGATGAGAGGATTAGGACTTGTACCGATAGACATGATCACAGCATCAACTTCAAGCTCAAATTCGCTTCCCTGTACGGGAACCGGTCTCCTTCGTCCTGAGTCATCCGGTTCACCAAGTTCCATTTTTATGCAGCGTATGGCCCTGACGCTTCCGTTCGCTGGATCTCTCGGATCATCATGATTCTCGTACCCAAGGATCTCAACAGGGTTGGTGAGCAGACGGAAATCTATGCCCTCTTCCTGTGCATGCTCGACTTCCTCAGCACGTGCCGGAAGCTCTTCCATGGATCTTCTGTATACTATATACACCTTTTCAGCTCCGAGCCTGAGTGCTGTTCTTGCAGCATCCATTGCAACATTTCCACCGCCTACAACAGCAACTTTGCCTCCCTTCATGATAGGAGTGTCCGGATCGTCTTTGTATGCTTTTATAAGATTTGAACGTGTCAGGTACTCGTTTGCTGAATATACACCTCTCAGGGACTCGCCCGGGATATTCATAAAGTTTGGAAGCCCGGCTCCAGATCCTACAAATATTGCCTCAAATCCCATCTCATCAAAGAGCTCATCTATCGTGAGAGTCTTACCTATTACTGCATTAGTAACCACTTCTACGCCAAGGTCTTTGAGTCCTTCAACTTCTCTGGCTACTATGGCCTTTGGCGGGCGGAACTCCGGGATGCCTTATACGAGCACTCTGCCAGGTGTGTGAAGGGCTTCAAAGATGGATACTTTATAACCTTTCTTTGCGAGATCCCCTGCACATGTGAGTCCTGCAGGACCGGCACCGACTATGGCTACTTTATGTCCGTTTGATTTCGGGACTTCTGCCGCTTCTTTGACATTCGCGTTGTGCCAGTCAGCTACGAATCTCTCAAGGCGTCCGATACCTACAGGATCGAATTTGATGCCAAGAGAACATACCTCCTCGCATTGAGTTTCCTTCCTTGACCTTTTGTATGAACTCCGGAATCTGAACATTTACCGGACATCCTGCGGCACAAGGCCTGTTCTTGCAATTCAGGCATCTTGCAGCCTCATCCAGTGCTGTAGCCGCATCATAACCAAGTGCTACCTCTTCGAAATTGTGTGCACGCACTTCAGGGTCCTGTGCAGGCATTTCATGTTTCTTAGGATTGATTGCCATTTCTCTTCCTCCCTTTCTATGCGTTCTTACCGCTCTTCAGTTCATCCGCGGCCTTATACATATTGCACACATGATCGTGTGCGCGCCTTTCAAATTCAAAATATGAACGCCCTCTTGCAATGGCTTCATCGAAGTCAACTTCGTAGCCGTTGAAATCCGGTCCGTCCACACAGGCAAATTTCATTACGCTTCCCTCTTCGGTATGAAGGGTAAGTCTGCAGCATCCGCACATGCCTGTGCCGTCCACCATGATAGGGCTCATGGAAGCCGTGACGGGAACACCATATTCCTTGGCTGTCAGTGTTACGAACTTCATCATGATCAGAGGTCCGATCGTGATGATCATATCAAATCTCTCACCATCAGCCAGCAGCTCTTTAAGAGGAACTGTTACATTTCCGCTTGATGAACCACGTAATTCATTCTGTGACGTCCAACTGCCTCAGAATTCAGGTATTTTCTTGCAAATAAAAAAGAGGTAAATCCCCTCTTTCGCATTACATGAAAATAATTATATACACTACTCCTGTATTTAGATCTTTAAGCCTCTTTTGACTTTTATGCCTTTTCAGATGTCTTTATTGCATGTTGAGTTGCTCAATCACATTGGATATCTGCCTCTGCCTCCGTCATGCTCTTCAACATTTTTTTCATCTTATCTACAGCTGTTGCAGGCTCTACTATTCGTATGTCTCCACCAAATCCAAACACCCAGCCGTAGAAAGTTGGGCTGAGACAGACGTCTACATAGCAGTATGTCGTATCATCGGTTGCAGGTTCCGTCTCAAACTTCATGCCGAATCTGTCTATGACATATTTCATGAGATCATTCCGACACTCGAGCATGACTCTGACCTCTTCTCCGTCGAACATCTCGAAGACTTTGTGTGAGTAGTCTGTAAGTCTGAAACCTTTTGGTTTCTTCTCAGCTTTCTCATCCAGGATCTGCAGATCTTCCATGCGGTCGATTCTGTTTGCCACCATCTTCTTTCTCTTGTCCGACCAGCCTACAGCATAGTAATAATCATCATTCCAA
>JBGUIG010000026.1:0-63144 GCA_045112795.1 Anaerovoracaceae bacterium
CGGAACATGGTCTCGAGACTCGGAGGACCTACAAAATAGGATGCTGAAAAAATGCAGTAGGTTCATCCTGCCTGTCAACCAATTAAAAGACATACACCCATCAGACATGCCAACCGTGAACTTTCACACATCACAGCTAAAGCCTTTTACCCTCACCGGCATAGTCGGTGGTTAACATCAAGCTAAAGCGCACAAAGAAAAACGGCAGATGCTGAATGAACTGCAATCTGCCGTTATTTGTTCGTATGGCCTTCTTCAAAGTATTAGAGTTATATCATTAAGTAGCTCAAGGTATTATCCTCAGGTATTATCCCCAAACTTTGAGTATGAGAAGTATCAGTGCTGCGAATGATGCGGCGATGACACCGACGACCAGCAGTCCGGCACTGACTGCGCCGCCTATCATGGCGCGCCGCTCGTCAGCATCCAGATGGACTGTCTCATTTCCTGAAGACTGCGGCCTTGATGCAGAACCTGCGGATCCATATGCGCGATCAGAATCGCCTGAAGTATCGCCGAAGTCTCTCCTGCCGCGCTTCAGAGAATCAGGGCGCGGTATCAGAAGTGGCTGCCTTTCAACATCACTCATGTCGGCTATGATTCTGCCGTCATCATCATCATAATCGTGATACTTTCCGCTCATACGGGTCTCCTTCGATACAGCGCTGCGTCTGTTGAATTCAGTTTATACTGAACGCTACGTTTATTGAATTCTGTGTCTGCATGACGCCGCAAACCGCGTCTCTGAACTGCAGTTTCTGCCTACTCCTCTACGCCCTTCACATCATCGAACAGGTGGCATACAACATAGTGTCCCGGCTCGATTTCCTTCTGAACAGGTACTTCATGCTTGCATTTCTCCATGCATTTTGCGCACCTTGTGTGGAACTTGCATCCTTCAGGCGGATTTGCCGGCGAAGGAATCGATCCTTCAAGCACGATTCTCTTCATCTTGACCGTCGGATCCGGTACAGGAATCGCCGAGAACAGCGCTTTGGTATACGGATGCAGCGGATTTCTGAAGATGTCGTCTGTTTCGCCGTATTCTACGAGGTTGCCCAGGTACATTACGCCTACAGTATCTGAAATATGCTCTACAACTGAAAGGTCGTGAGAGATGAACAGATATGTCAGGTCGAACTGCTCCTGCAGGTCCTTGAGAAGGTTGATGATCTGAGCCTGGATGGATACGTCCAGAGCCGATACAGGCTCGTCACAGACTACAAACTCAGGGTTGAGAGCAAGAGCTCTTGCGATGCAGATTCTCTGTCTCTGGCCGCCGGAGAACTCATGCGGATATCTGTCTTTGTGGAAAGGCTGAAGTCCGCACTTATCCATGATGCTGTCGATGTAGTCATCGAACTGAGCTTTAGGAACCAGATTGTGTTCTCTTACAGCCTCGCCGATGATCTCTCCTACAGGCATTCTCGGTGAAAGCGATGAGAATGGATCCTGGAAGATAATCTGCATCTTGGTACGTATGTCATGAAGTTCCTTCTTGGTAAGGTCATAAACCTCTCTGCCGTTAAACAGTACGTCGCCGGCAGTTTTATCACCAGAAAGTCTCAGAATAGTACGTCCGGTTGTGGTCTTGCCGCATCCGGATTCTCCTACGAGCCCCATGGTGGTTCCGCGCCTGAGGTTGAAAGTAACTCCGTCAACAGCTTTGACATATCCGGAAGTTCTTGAGAGCATTCCTTCCTTGATCGGGAAATGCTTCTTAAGGTCTCTGACCTGAAGGATGTACTGTGGATCATATTCGAGTCTGGATGTGCTCTTACTTCCTGAATCGCGGCCGGAACCGGTCAGTGGTTCTCTGGCCGGAGCTTCAGACGGCTGGGAGGTGATAAAATCAGCATGCTCGTTCAGATGCTGAACAGGATTGCGGACGCTCTTGGTATTACCTGCCATTATCCTGTACCTCCTTTCCTTCGTAGAATCTGTAGCAGCTGACCTTGTGGGTCGGCGACAGGCTGATTTCATGCGGATACTCGCCATCACAGACACTTCCGCACTTCATCTCGCAGCGGTCTCTGAAGTAGCAATAATCCGGCATGTTGATCGGGTTAGGAACTTTGCCCGGAATCGAGTACAGCTTGTCTACTTTCTTGCCTACTACAGGCTTGGATGCCATCAGTCCGATAGTATACGGATGAGCCGGATGAGCAAAGATCTCCTCTGCTGTGCCTTTCTCAACAACACGGCCGGCGTACATTACGACAACATAGTCAGCCATCTCAGCGATGACGCCGAGGTCGTGAGTGATGATCATGATGGAGGAATTGATCTTGTCCTTGAGGTTTCTGAACAGGTCAAGGATCTGAGCCTGGATTGTTACGTCCAAAGCCGTTGTCGGCTCGTCTGCAATGATCAGTCTAGGGTTGCAGGCAAGCGCGATTGCGATCATTACACGCTGTCTCATACCGCCTGAAAGCTCATGCGGATACATCTTGTAAACACCCTCAGAGTTCGCAATTCCTACAAGTTCGAGCATCTCGATGGATCTTGCCTTGATGTCTTCTTTGGTTTTGCCCTGACCGTCATGAAGTTCGATTACTTCATCGATCTGGTCTCCGATCCTGAATACCGGGTTCAGAGATGTCATAGGCTCCTGGAATACCATTGAGACAAAGTTGCCTCTGAGTTTTTGCATCGTTTCGATCGGAGTTTTGGTGATATCATACGCCTTGTCTCCGAGGTTGATGCGGATGTTGCCTCCGACAATCTGTCCCTGAGGTCTCTGCAGAAGCTGCATGACAGAAAGGCTTGTTACGGACTTGCCGCAGCCTGACTCACCTACAACACCTACCGTTTTGCCCTGAGGAACTTCGAATGTAACTCCATCTACGGCCTTGGCGGTACCTACGTCAGTGAAGAAATAGGTATGAAGGTCATCGATTTCAAGAACGTTCTTAGGATCCTTCATCTCAGTCAGATATTCGGATTCAGGAACATTTTTGCGTTTGTATTTCTTTTCGAGTTCGTTGGTTATCTTCCGGTTTTCCTTCGCGATGCGGCGCGATTCACGGGCGGAAAGATAGCCGGTATCTTTTTTCTTAGCCATGACTTCCCTCCTTAGCGCTTCATCTTAGGGTCAAATGCATCTCTCAGACCGTCACCGACAATATTGAATGCCAGTACGGTGATGAGCAGCAGAAGACCTGCAGGAATCCAGATAAACCAGTAATTTGTAAGTACGAATGTGTCGTTTACGTCGTTGATGATATTTCCCCATGATGCGAACGGGAATCTTACACCGAGTCCGAGGAATGACAGAGTCGCCTCGAGAATGATTGTCTCGCCGAGACCCATTGTCATGTAAACGATGAGCTGCGGCATTACATTCGGAATGAGGTGTCTGAAAATTCTTCTTGATGGCGCGATACCGCACGCCTCGGTAGCTGTCATAAATTCCTGCTCACGAAGTGACAGGATCTGACCTCTTACGAGTCTTGCGACTCCTGCCCAGCCGAGGAAACCGAGGATAAGCATCAGGTATATCATTCGTGTAAGCGACGGTACGTTTGCTGCGTCCATTGCAGCACCGATGATGATGATGATCGGCATTGAAGGGATGCAGTAGAATACGTCGACGATTCTCATGATCAGTCCGTCGATCCAGCCTCCGAAGTATCCGGAGATACCGCCGAGGATGATTCCGATGAAGGCTTCGAGGAATACTACGATGAATCCGATCATCAGGGAAATGCGTCCACCGTACATGAGTCTTGTCAGCATGTCCATGCCGTTACGGTCAGTACCGAGCCAGTGCTCTTTGGATGGAGCTGAGTAAGTATCGAATACCTTGGTATCGATCTCCTGCTTGACATCCCAGGTTTTCTTGCCGGCATCATAGTTGAGTATGTACTCAGCTTCAACGCCTTCGTCATCAGTGTACTTGAACGACTTCTCCTCTGCCTCGACAGCCTCAATCAGCTGGTTCTTGAAATCACGGCTGAAGAAAACGTCAGACATGACAGCTTTGACGATGTACTGGCTGATGTATGCCCTCTCTTCGCCTGCAGCGTCAGTGATGACACCATCCTTGCCAAGTGTGTATTCCTGTCCTTCTGCTTTGAATTTATCTTTCTTGTCAGACATTGCAGTAAAGGCTGCAAGAGTGAAGTCAAAGCCGACAGGTTCTTCTGTCGATGAATTTACAAGTTCTTTGCTGGCAATGCCGATGATCTTGTCGCCGCTTGAAACGGTATAAACATCATCAGCCAGCTTATCAAGGCTGTATTTGTTGCCGTCATATTCGAATTTTTTCTCTCCGGTGATAATCGCCTTGAGAGCCTGAGCATGCACAGAACTCTTGAACAGATCCGGGTCACCGACAGTGTAGCGGTATTCTTCATTATGAATAACACCGGCATAGTCCTTAGCCTGAGCATCTACTCTGTAGAATTTCTGGTCCTGATCATAAGGTGAAATCAGTCCGCCGATGAATGAGAAAATGAACATAGCCAGCAGGATTACCATACCTGTAACAGCAAGCCTGTTACGGAAAAATCTCTTGGCTACAAGCTGTCCCGGTGACAGGACCTTGACACGTCTGTCGTCACTAAGAGAGTAATTCTCACTATCTTCGTTGATTTGCTCTTCAAGCCTTTCAACATTCTTCAGTTCTTCTCTGATCTCTTCTGAAGGGTCCATTCTGTTTTTCTTATCTTCCATAATGTCCCTCCTTTCTACGCTATCCTGACGCGCGGGTCAACCACAGCGTACAGAATATCAGCTATGAGATTGCCAAGCAGAGTCAGAATCGCAGTAAATACCATGAAGAACATCGAGAACGGAATGTCTCCGGCAACCATAGAATAGTATGAAGCGAATCCGATTCCCGGGATACCGAACAGGGTCTCTGTAATCAGCGCACCTGAGAACAGGCCCGGCAGAGATCCGCCGATAATAGTTACTATCGGTATCAGAGTATTTCTGAAGGCATGTTTGTAAATAACTTTGTGTTCAGACAGACCTTTGGCTCTCGCTGTACGGATATAGTCTGCATTGAGAACTTCCAGCATGTTGGTCCTCGTGTAACGCATCAGACCTCCCATGCTGACTACGACAAGTGTGACAATAGGCAAAATCAGGTGATTTCCCTTGTCAAGCAGCTGTCCGAAAGCAGACAGCTGGTCGTAATTTCGTCCTACAAGACCGTACAGGTCAAACCAGCCGAGTTTGACGGAGAAAACGAGTTTCAGCAGTGATGCGAAGAAGAATGTCGGCAGTGAAATGCCGGCCAGCGCAATGACTGAAATCGTGTAGTCTGTCTTGGAGTATTGTTTTGTCGCCGCAATAATACCAAGCGGCACTGCAATCAGTATCTCGAGTACGAATGAGATGAGACCCATGACAAACGAGAGCCAGACTGTATCGTTGAATTTCTGCAGAACAGGAACAGTCCATCTCCAGCTGTCACCAAAGTCGCCCCTCAGCATCGATCCCCACCATCTGAAGAATCCGGATACAATGCTGCCGTCCATGTTGTACATGACAGTCAGCTGCTCCATCCATTCCTCATAGCTCTTGGAGCCGGCCTGCATTGACTTCTGCCTGGCCATGTCCTCGACATATGATGTCGGCAGGCAGCGCATCAGCGCGTAAATGATGAAGGATACGAAGAAGAGAATTACTATTGATTGCAGCAATCTCTTAAGTATATATTTTCGCACGGTTTCATCTCCTCTTGAATTATCCTAACAGGGCAGACAGATATAATCTGTCTGCCCCGCCTTTTCTAGTCAGTTCAATCAGGATGAACCAATTATTTGAGCTCAACCTTGTCGATCTCGCTCAGCCATGGATAGTAAGTAGTTACATCCGGTGTGAATGTATCAGCATTTACTCTCTCAGGTGAGAAGATGATAGCGTTCTGTCTCTGATATACAGGAACCTCTACAGCCCAGTCGATGATGATGTCAAGGCAGGACTTGTATACGGCCTTTCTGTAGGACTGATCCATGTTGGTACGAGCATCCAGGATGAGCTTGTCGAGCTCAGGATCTGCGATGTCATACATGTAGTTGGATCCGCCGGCTTCCTTACCGGACTCAACGCCGGAGTAGTATACCTGATACATATCCGGATCAGGTGTAGCACCCCATGCAGCGCACCACATCGGGCACTCCTCGGACTCGATACCGGTCCAGAGGTCAGCTGAGTTAGCGAGGTCCTTAACGTTCAGTGTGATACCGATCTTCTTGAATGCATCACTTGCGAGGTTCAGCATCATGAATGAAGGGTGATCACCTGCGCCGTCAGCAGGAATCCATACTTCGTAATCCATCTTAGCGCCTGCAGGAGCTGCAGTTACCTTGCCGTCAGCTACTGTGTAGCCGGCCTTTTCGAAGAATCCGAGAGCTGCGTTGAGAGCTGCCTCGTCCTTCTGCTCATCAGTCATATCTGATGTGTAGATGTCATTACCTTCTACATCCTTGGAGAATGCGATAGCATAGTCAGCGTCAGTCTTCTGTGGAGCTGCCCATGAAGTATTGGAAATCGGGTAGTTGATAACAGATGCTGTCTCACCATAGTAAGAGTCAACTGTTACGTCTCTGTATCTTGAGAATACAGTAGCGAATGCTTTTCTGAGTGCCTTGGATGCATCTGATCCCGGATCTCCGCCAACATTTACGCAGTTAGCGCTGATTCCGAGGTAGCCGTATCCGAGGTTGTCAACTGTGTCAGTTACGATCTTGTCGCCTGTTACTTCACCGTTGCTGTTCTCAGCTGAGATAGCCTTAGCTGTGTCTACAGAGTATGAAGGGTCAGTGATGTCGATTGTTCCTGTGATAACACCGTTGAGCTTATCCTGATCCTGAGACTCAAGGAACTGAACGTTCTTGGTCTTAGGTGCTCCGAGATAGTAGTCTTCGTTAGCTTCGAAGGAAACTACACCATTCTCGAACTTGGTGAATTTATATGGGCCAGCGCCCAGAGGCTCGGTTGTCTTAGCGCGAACGCCTGAAAGGTCACCCTTGTCGAAACCGAACTTGTTGTTGTCATAGTCATACTTTTCAGGATCTCCATAGTAGTGGAGCGGTGCGATAGTAACTCCGAGCTGGTAGATAGCAGTAGCATCAACTTCGTCAAGAGTAACTCTTACACTGTAATCTCCAGTCTTCTGGATACCTTCGATCTTGTCAGCTGAATCACCGGTCTTAACACCGATTGCATATTCAGAAGGATCGAATCCGAGGTCAGCGAGTGAAGAACCGGCAGTTTCTGTTGAAGAAAGTGAATTGAGGTCTCCACCGTAGCTTTCAGCCATCAGCCAGAACAGATCAGTTGCAGTAGCGTCGTCTGCAAGTCCTTCGAATCCCCATGCTTCTCCGGCTGCCTTTGCGGTATCACCGTAGCCTGCTTCTTTGCAGTAATCGATGATTTCCTGAGCGAACGCAGTTCCTGCCTTCTCGAGGTCTGTCCAGAACTTTGTCTGAGTCTCTTCATCCCACAGGCTGAAATCTGTATTATCCTTGCCTGCTTCATAAATCAGTGACATGAGGGATGCCATGCCCTTACGATACTCGTTTACGCCCTTGATAGGAATCGAGTAAAGTGTCGATGATCCATCATATGTAGGGTCGCAGAGTACATACATTGAGAAGATGACATCGTCTGCTGTCAGAGGCTCTCCGTCTGAGAACTTGATGTCATCACGGAGGTCAAAGTCGTAATCAACTGTACCATCCTCGTTTGTTGTGATTGTCAGATCTGCAGGACCGTAGTAAGTATAGTCAGTACCATTGTACTCACGTGTCTCTCCGGTCTTGCCCTTCTCAACGATGGCACCGAGACGGTCCAGGTTGAGCAGGTTAACTGCTGTCATTGTCCAGACATCCTGGTCATAAGCAGTCTCAGAGAAGAACGGTGAGAACTTGCTTGAGAAGTTGGAATATCCAACTACCAAAGGCTTGTCACTGCCGCCTCCTCCACCGCATCCGGTAAGAACAGTCATTGTGACCATTACCAGACACAGCACTAGGGCTAGTCTTTTCTTGATCATTTTAGCTTTTCTCCTTTCTTAACCACCAATTTCCAAATACCCAATAATTATATTGATCTGACACACGTCGACTCTGTGTCAGATTAATACCGTTAATAAGAATTAATCATATCAATTCCGATGATAAGGAATAAGATGTGTATGTACATCCTGAAGGGAGTATGCCCTTTTCATATGATAGCATTTTTCTGCTAAGAACGCTCCCAGATAATTCCTGTGTAAACTCTTCTGTAATACTCTGCCAGACATGCTGCCGCGATTTTCAGCAACAGATACATTGCGCTCTTGACTGTCTGCCCTTCTGCTCCGTTGCGGATTAGATACAGCACCGACAGAACCAGACCTGCAGCGGCAAATACCGTCAGAACCCTGCATGCCCCGGGTATTCTGGTTGAAGCGTTATCGACAATATATTTCCTGACGCTGCTTTTGCCTGCAAAAACCTTTACGGAAATCCAGCAAAGTCCGAAAAGTGCCGAAACCTCTCCGATATACGGGAATATGACATAGAATGACCCTGCTGCCCCGGCGGCATCGATGCATCCGGAGCCTATCACCACTGCAGCAAGTGCGATAAGAACTGCAATCAGTTTGAGCCTTATCTGCGGGTCCTTCATCCTGAAGGAATCACCCGTATACACCATATTGCCATGTGCGTCTTCCGTAATATCACGGAGCCTGGCTTTTCTCTTGTCCCGGCGTGAATCAGCCATTACTCTATACCTGTCAGATCGTACTCACTGAGCCAGCTGTCCGCTTTCTCACAGATTTCCCTGATTGTATCCTCTTCCAGAGGGCTCTTAAGTCCTGCGTTCTTGATAAGTTCTGTGAAAACAGCAGATCCGCCCTGATTTGTATATGCCATGTAATGCGCCCATGCATCTTCGTAGTCTTCCTGCATCATAGTCCAGATCTCCAGAGCAACTGTCTGTGCCAGACAGTAATCGATGTAGTAGAAAGGCATGCCGTAGATGTGATGCTGTCTCTGCCATCCCATTCCTTCTGAATAGAAAGGAATATCTCCGTCAAGTCTCAGCCAAGGCATGTAAACTCCGAGGAGCTTCTTCCACTCAGCGTGGCGCTCGTCCGGTGTCAGCTCAGGATGCTCGTACACAATGTGCTGGAAATGGTCCACCATGGTTCCGTACGGAATGAACATGAACGACTCCGCCAGATGTGAGTATCTGAACTTGCGCGCGTCCCCGCCATAGAAGTCCTCTGCCGCTTTCCACGCGAAAAACTCCATGCTCATCGAGTGAACCTCGCATCCCTCCATTGTCGGCCAGATAGTTTCCATCGGGATACGCTTTCTGTTAGTCCAGTCGGCAAAAGCATGACCTGCTTCGTGCGTTACTGTTTCGACATCGTCGCTGGTTCCGTTGAAGTTCGCGAAAATAAACGGTGTATCGTAATCATAAATGCTGGTGCAGTAGCCGCCGCCTTCTTTGCCCTCGGTAGCCAGGAGATCCATCACCTCGCACTCGCGCATCATTCTGAAGAACTCGCTTGTCTCCGGTGACAGCTCGTCATAGAACTTGTCAGCTGCTTTGAGAATGTCCTCAGAGTCTCCTGCTGGTTTCGGATTGCCAGAGCGGAACATAAGAGCGTTGTCTGCAAAGCTCAGAGGATATTCCATTCCGAGCATTTCAGCCTGCTTCCTCTTGATCTTGTCAACAACAGGAACAATGTATTTCTGAACTGCATGATGGAACTTGTCGATATCATTCCTGTCATAGCAGTTTCTTGTCATCCGGTAGTATCCAAGCTCAACATAATCCATGAGTCCGAGTTTCTGACTCATCTCATGTCGTATGGCGACCAGCTTGTCATAGAATTCATCAAGCTTATCCTTGTTGTCCCTGTACCAGCCGCCTTCAGCCTTCCATGCAGCGAGCCTTGTCTCATCATCTGCGTCCTTCTTGAACGGCCCCATCTGTGCGATGGTATATGTTTTGCCTTGGAACGGAATCTGCGCGCTGGCGAGAAGTTTCTCATAACCTGTCGTCAGATCATTCTCCTCCTGAAGCAGCGGAATGATGCAAGGGTCAAAGCTCTTGAGTTCGAGTTCAGCATTGATGAATACAACCTTGCCGAATTCTTCTTCAAGCTGACTTCGGAAAGGCGAAGCACACATGGATTTTGTCCACAAGTCAAGAAACTCCTGAAGTTCAGGCATAGTCCTGTTCCAGAAGTTTATCTCATCGTCATAATATTTATCTCTTGTATCTATTGAATGCCTGATCTCCGCTATCGTAGATACAGACGCAATATGTCTTGTCAGTGCATCCTTTCGGATAAAGCAGTCCCTTGCCTGCTCATATGTTGCTGCAGATTTAAAATCTTCTGTAAGTTTAGATATTTCTGCCTTAACGGATTCAATATCCGGTCTTTCATAAGGCATCTCTGAAAACTTGATCATAAATAACTTCCTACTCAGCTAATCAATTCTCTACTCAATCAGGCGCATGTCAGCCCATAAAATATTGAATTAATTTTAGCATATCTTATCCAGTTGGTAAATAAATGTTAAGAAAATGTGGCTTTATTCTGATGGACTGATGACGGTTAATCTGACGAAATTCAGACGAAAAAAGAGATGGCTTGCAGCCATCCTTTTGTCGTATCAATTGTTGAAGTGCAAATCAGTTATCTTCGTTGACGAGTCTTCTGACTGCCAGGATCTTGCGGTTGCCAATGCCGCTGATGATAACTCCGGTGCGCTCGTTGGAGGCATGGATTATCTGTCCATTGCCGAGGTACAGCGCATAATGTCCTGGGAAATACAGGAGATCGCCAGGCTTAGCCTCGCTGTATGAAACGCCGGTACCTTCTTTGTACAGTGGATAATGAAGATCCATTCCATACTCTCTGTACAAAGCGATTACGAATCCGGAACAGTCAACACCGGTCTCAAGGCTCTTGCCGCCCCATACATATCTGAGACCGAGGTACTGCTTAGCTGTAGTGATGATATCATCACCATTGTTTGCTACCGGATCACCTTCGTATTCTTCGTAAGTCTCGCCCTTAGGCAGGCCGAGTGTTCCTTTCTCGATAACTGCAGGAACGCCTTCGTCAAGAATTTCAAGATCAGTCTTGGTCTTGTCCTCTACTTCACCGTTAACAGTTGTGTATGTCAGGCCGACTTCCTTCTCGCCATCAGAACCTTCACTGATTACCTCAGCATCACCGGCGAACATCTCGCCGTTCTTCTTATATTCCGGATCAGGTGTAAAAGTCTCAGTCTTGGTCTTGGCACTGGCAATGCGGATGGTTGCACCTTGGTCCTCAGCCGAGGTGACAATTGCATCCTTGGCCTCCTCTTCGGAAACGATGTCGCCGCTGCCGCCCTTCTCAATGTGGTAATCTGAACTAATGGCAGCGATATTAGTATCTTCCTTGGCCATATCAGCGAACACATCAGTGAGTACTTTGTTAGCAGTTTCTTTGTTCTTGACTCGGCAGATTTCCTGATCATCTATGGAAATAGCGTATGGTGTGAGTGTCCCTATATGCCCTGCCCACATTATCGTGTTGCTGATGATAAGTGCGGCAAACAGGAACCCGACTAGTATTCTCTTGTGTGTTTTCTGTTTTTTCTGCATAAAAAATAGGCTTTGTTGTCTTATAAAATGTTATCGTTTCATTAACATATATTAATGGACGGTAACATTCTAGCACACAAAAAGCCTCTTCTCTATACGGCAATGTATGTTATTTGTGAATTTTTCGTGAAATCCGGCTGCTTTTTGAGCCTGATGACAAACAAACTTTACATTTTGATCTCATTCTGTAAGCGTGTCATTCACTTCCACTCTGCCCGAATACTCATTATCAGGAGTCCGCTATAGCCGAATTCTCGTCATCAGGAGTCCGCTGTAACCGAATTCTCGTCATCAGGAGTCCGCTGTAACCGAATTCTTGTCATCAGGATTCTCCAACGGCAGAATTATCAGAGTCTGATTCGCCAGAATCATCAGGTGACTCCAGAATGCGGATTTCTTTGATAATGAATTCCTCACCGCACAGGATGTCCTTATCGTAACTGCCGCATACAGGGCAGTACCCTTCATACTTGGCGACAGGATACTCCTTGCCGCAGTCTCTGCATTTTACCATTCCTGTGATCCGGTTAACTATCAGTTTGGATCCTCTGAGAAAGTCGTATTCATCGGAGATGACCTCATAACCATCGATCAGAAACTCAGGAACGATTGGTGTGAGTTCTCCGACTTCAAGAACAACGGCATCGACGTGGTCGATGCCGTTTTCTTTTGTCACTTTTTCTACTTGCGCTGCCACTCCGAAGAGCAGTGTCAGTTCATGCATTGTGTATCTCCCTTGATTTGTGCAAAGCCATGTCCGGCTTCTTCAAATCAGTTACTTGCCGGCCTTCTCTGCAACAACTTTCTTGATTGCGATCTTGGCTTCTCTCTCTATGCGGTAATTCTCCATGTATTTCTTTCTGAATCTGATACCGCGGTGAGCCTGATTGAACTTCTTGATGAGATGGATTGCGTCGAATTTGCATCTTGTTGTGCAGATTCCACATCCGAAGCATCTGTTCTGATCAACGATTGTAGCTCCGCATCCGAGACATCTTGCAGTCTCTCTCTTGAGCTGTTCTTCAGTGAATGTCAGTCTCTCATCATGCTTGGACAGAACCTTCTTAGGATTAACTCCAGGTACTTGTCTTGAAGTGTTGTCATAGCAGATGTGGTCGTAATCGAGGTTATCCTTGTCAAGAGCAGTGAATACTCTGCGGTCTCTTGACATTGTCAGGCTGTGTCCAGGCTGAACGAATCTGTTGATTGTGATTGCTCCCTGCTTACCTGCTGCGATAGCATCGATGCAGAATTTCTGTCCTGTGTAAACATCTCCGCCCGCGAAGATATCAGGCTCTGATGTCTGATATGTCAGTGGGTCTGCAATTACGAGGCCTCTCTTGTCGAGCTCAACATTGACGCCCTCAAGGAGCTTGCCCCACTCAACTTTCTGACCGATACAGAAGAGAACTGCATCGCATTCAGCCTGCTCAACAACGCTGTCGTCAAACTTAGGATCAAATCTTCCTTCTTCGTTCTTGACAGATACGCACTTTCTAAACTTAATGCCGGAGCACTTTCCGTTCTTCTTCTTGAGAATCTCGGTCTGTCCCCAACCTGCGTGAATTGTAACACCGTCAGCTGTGCAAAGCGCTTTGTCCTCTTCGCCCATAGGCATTTCTTCTAATGACTCGAGGCAGTACAGATCGACCTTCGAAGCACCGTATCTGACCGCAGTACGCGCAACGTCCGCACCGATGTTGCCGCCGCCGATGACAACGACTTTGCCCTTGACTGGAGCTTCAAAGCCTCTGTTGATGACTTTGACATAATCAACTCCGGACATTACATTCTCAGCATCATCGCCAGGGATTCCCAGCTTGCCGCCGTTCTGGAGACCAATGCCGAGGTAGAATGTCTCGAAGCCTTCTTCTCTGAGTTCAGGGATTGTGACATCCTTGCCTACCTCAACGCCGCATCTGAACTTGACACCCAGTGCTCTCAGAACATCGATTTCAGCGTCAACAACGTCCTTCTCGAGTCTGAAGTTAGGAATTGCGTTAGTCAACATTCCGCCCGGTTTCATTTCCTTCTCGAATACGGTTACTCTGTGGCCATAAAGTGCCAGATAGTAAGCGCATGAAAGTCCTGCAGGGCCGGATCCGATAACAGCTACCTTGTGGTTGAAGTGATAAAGCTTCTTAGGGATGAATCTGTTGGCTTCGTCGATCTCTCTGTCAGCGATGAATTTCTTGATCTCGTCGATAGCGATCGGTTTGTCGATCTCGCCTCTTGTGCATTCATTCTCGCAGTTATGCGGGCAGATTCTGCCGCAGATTGCAGGGAGCGGGTTCTCTTTCTTGATCAGTTCGAGAGCTTCCATGTATTTGCCCTGTGCAGCGAGTCTGATGTATCCCTGTACAGCGATGTGTGCAGGACAAGTTGTCTTACAAGGCGAAGTACCTGTCTCGACAACGTTCTTTCTTGTGTTGCGGTAATCGAGATCGAACTTCTCAGGACCCCATTCAACCTCGTCAGGCAGCTCCTGAGGAACGTGGACGATAGGAGTCTTGGAGCATACTTTCTGTCCGAGTCTGAGTGCGTTGTTAGCGCAGACCTCTACGCACTGTCCGCACGCTACGCACTTTTCCTTGTCGATCTCAGCAACGTAATTGCTGCGTGACAGGTTTGGTGTATTGAAGTATGATGCACCTCCGATAGCCATGCAGCTGCCAGGCTGGCAGTTGCAGATTGCGAATGTCATGCCCTCTTCGAGGGTAGTGATCTGATGGATGCATCCCATGTCTTCCATCTTCTTAATGTGTTCATAAGCTTCCTGCTTAGTGACTTTCTTGCCTCTGCCGTGGCGGAGCATTGAGTCAGCCAGGAGTCCTGTGTACAGGCACATTCCTTCTTCCTGTTCACCTACAGCTTCTCCGCCGCCTGTGAGTCTGCGTACTCTGCGGCACTGGCAAGGAACAAGGCAGAACTGTCCGCCTATTGTTGTGTCGAGCAGTGTACTGATTCTGTCCAGCGAAACCTTCTTGGTCTCAGCAGGAAGAGCGCTTTCTACAGGAATTACTCTCATGATTCCGACGCCCATAGGCCATGTAGCAGCTACATCAGCATGGGATTCATATGCATGTCTTCTGAAGAACTCAGCTACCTTAGGGTCCTCGCCTCTTACCATCTGGAACTCGAAGATGCCAGGCGCGAAAGGTACCAGCATGTAGACCTTAGCAGTAGTCTTAGGAATCTTGACATCCAAGAAGTATGCCTTGTCAGCAAGTCCTTCGAGGATTCTCTTGGATTTCTCAGGTGTAAAACCTGTCTTCTTGGCAAGAGCCTTGGCTGTGTACGGTGTGACGAGCTTCATGTTGCTCATGATCTCGAGCTCATCATCAGTCAGCAGGTAATCGAGCAGCTGATACTCAGCGCATTCCGGATTGATCGGCAGCTCGCCCTTGCACATTTCTGTTGCAAGCTTTAACAGCTTGTCCTGTCTGGTTTCCATTGTATATCTCCCTCTTAATATCTCTGTAAGAATCACACGCCGATGGTGTCCTGTCTGCTTCTTCAGCAAGGATCTCAACATGCAATGTCAGTGATAATTAATGATACCATAATAACAATGTCTTTCCGAGTTTTTTCTGAACAGTTGTAAAATCTTTCCGATAAAAAACATACCATGTAAACAATCACATGGTATGCTTTCAAATTACATATTAGTATGCTGATTGATTCAGTTTGTGTATTCTCAACAGTAGAGGTTTCTACAGGGCTGCTGCGACTGCTGCTTTGACGTCGGCCATATCAGCGGTTGGCTCGAATCTTGTGACTACGTTGCCTTCTCTGTCGATGAGGAATTTGGTGAAGTTCCACTTGATGTATGCCTTGTCGCCGAACTTCTTGTTGTTGGCATCTGCAAACTTCTTGAGTGCTGCCATCTTAAGGCCTTTTCCGAATGTCTCGAAAGGCTTCTCTGTTGCAAGATATGCAAACAGCGGATCTGCTGTCTCGCCATTGACATCGATCTTAGCAAACTGCGGGAACTCTGTTCCGAACTTTACTGTGCAGAACTCGTGTATCTCGTCATCTGAGCCGGGAGCCTGGTCAGCGAACTGGTTGCAAGGGAAGTCGAGAATCTCGAATCCCTGATCTCTGTATTCTTTATACATAGCCTCGAGAGGATCATAGTGAGGTGTGAAACCGCATCCTGTAGCTGTGTTGACGATCAGCAGAACCTTACCCTCGTAGTCCTTAAGGCTTACATCATTACCCATTCTGTCTTTAACTGTAAAATCATATACGTTCATCTTCTAGTGTCCTCCTTGATGGTTAACCCCCTCTTACCGCTCCAATTATACACATGAATTGTGGAATTAATTGTCATTATGGTGAGGATTATAACGATAGCGCTAACGCATTATCAATGTGCCGGGTGCACATTTTTGCCGATGCGAATTATGAGTCTGTCAGCAATTCTCACAGTATCTCTCTGAGTTTTTCAATGACGACTGTGTCTGATGGCAGCCATTTTACTGAGTCAAGCTCATCTCTGTGAAGCCACTTTGCCGACTCATGCTCGAGAAGCCTGATGCTTTCTGACTTCAGTTCGCATCTGATGCAGTACATATACAGGTGGAATTTGGGGTAATCGTATTCAACTGTGCATATGATATCCCCTGCATCAATCTCGGCGTCCAGTTCCTCGCGGATCTCACGGATTGCTGCCTGCTGCGGTGTCTCTCCGGGTTCAAGTTTGCCGCCCGGGAATTCCCACCAGTCCTTGTAGTCTCCGTATCCGCGCTGTGTTGCGAGGACCGTCTCACCGCGTATTATTAATGCTGCTGCGACATGTACTGTGCGTCTCTCTGCCATTTCTGCCTTTTCTAATATTAGGGGTTCTGCTTGTTTCGAGTTTCGAGCTTCGATTTTTAACTTCTATAATCTGAATTTATAATTCGTCAGAATTCTGTGTGTGGGATTATTCAGCAGGTTCGTCTGTCTCATCGCCAGCAGGTGCTTCTGTTCCGATGTCAATATTTACCTCGGATCCTGCGGCTTCCGCGAGGAAAGCGTTCAGATCAAACTTCGGTTTTTCGACAAAGCTCAGGTCGTCGAGATCTGTCATGTCATCAATCGTGATGGTCGTGAGGGTCTCCTCGTCCACATCCTCAAGAGCGTAAACTCTTGCCGCCTGATTGGTGATGATTTTCTCGAAAAGATTCCTGACCTCTCTTGCGTTAGCGAAGTTCTCGCCTTTGGCAGCCTCGCGCTTTACGATCTCCTCTTTGACAAATTTCTCGGCCTCTTCAGTCAGAGTGTACTGATACTTCTTGCACTGCATCTTGAAAATATCCTGCAGCTCGTCAACTGTATAGTCAGGGAAAAGTATGTATTTATTGAATCTCGACTTGAGTCCCGGATTGCTGTTGACAAAGTCTCTCATCAGGTCGGTATAACCCGCAACTATGACGATGAACTTGTCGCGATGGTCCTCCATCGCTTTGAGGATAGTGTCAATGGCTTCCTGTCCGAAATTCTCGCCTTCCTGGTTGAGCGTGTACGCTTCATCAATGAAGAGCACGCCGCCCATGGCTTCCTCAATCTTCTTCTGCGTTTTGATCGCCGTCTGTCCGACATATCCGGCAACGAGTCCCGAACGGTCAGTTTCGACCAGCTGTCCTGTTGTGAGAATGCCGATTTCCTTGTACAGCTTAGCGAGAATTCTCGCAACAGTGGTTTTGCCTGTGCCCGGATTACCTGAGAATACAAGGTGCAAAGAAACAGGGACGGTCTTCATGCCCTTCTCTTCACGCATTTTTCTGACTTTGGCCAGGCCGACCATCTCCTCAACGTCGTGCTTGACGGTCGTCAATCCGATCAGCTCGTTCAGCTCTTCCATGCCGGATTTCTCAGGTTCTTTGGATTCCTCGGCCTTTTCCTGGGCCTGTGCCTGGACGGTAAACTCGGTGTTTGTCACGACCTCAGTCTCGATTTCCTGCGGAGCCGGTTCCTGCGGCTTGTCAGCCGGGCCCGGTCTGCCAACTGATCTGTCAGATTGTCTGCCGCTGCCTGACGGTCTGCCGTTACCTGTCGCTTTGCTCATAAAATCATCAAGGTCATTGATATCAATGTTGTCATAATTTCTGATATCTGAGTTTACGGAGCTTTTTCTGCCAAAATGTCCGATGTCTCTCATGCGGGAGTTTCCGACGTCTGCGCTGCTGTCTCCATCGTCGAGAACAACAGGCTCGTCACTTGGGCCATAGAAATCGCGGTATATTTCTTTCAGCTGATCCTTCATGTCTTTCATAGCAGGTTAACCTCTCTTAGTCTCTAATTCATTTATTTCTCAACAGGTCCGGTATATCCTTCAAAACCGCCTATATTCTCTGCCCGGTCGAATCCCATCTGCCTGAGAAAAGCAGCAGCCATTCCGCTTCTTGCTCCGCTGAAGCAGTAAGTATAGACATGCGCGGTTTTGTCGGTAAGAATGCTTTCAATGTATGCCTGATTCTTGCGTCCGCACTTGGAAGCTTCAATATTGATCGCGCCCGGCACATGACCGTCGTTGTACTCTTCCGGTGTTCTGACATCCACGATAACCCTGTTAGCAAACAGCTTAGTGTCTTCGAGTTCTTCGTTGATATCTATGTCAGGCAGTTCTTCGTAATAACCCATTAATCCTGTATTCTCCTCCGAAAATATATTCGACTAATTCTAACACAAATCGCCCAAGAATACTTCAATTCTACACCCTCACTTGCCATTGAAAAAGTCCCGGCATTTGAGCCGGGACTTTTTGTTGCTTTGTCAGAAGTGATTACTCGCCTCTTTGTTATCTGCTGATTGCAGATAATGCCATTTCGGCAGGCCGTCTGAATATTTTCAGTGTGCGGTTTACTGAACTGGCTGAGCGTACTGGAAGAAGTAGTAGCCCATTGGTGTGTAGCCAATGTTCTTCATAGTCTTGTTGCAGTACATATTTGTGTAGTAGTAAACAGGAAGTACAGGGAATCCGCCTTCGCCGAACAGTGTCTCTTCTGCTTTGTAGAGAGCCTTGTCACGATCAGCACCTGCAGCCATTGACTTAGCATCCTTGATAGCCTTGTCAAAGTCAGGGTCACTGTAGAGACCATAGTTGTAGGAGTTGCCTGTTACCATCAGTTCGAGATAAGTGATAGGGTCATTGTAGTCTGCGATCCATCCGAGACGTGCAACGCCGAACTTATGCTCGCCAAGTCCGTTGGTGTAAGTGTTCCACTCCTGGTTCTCCAGAGTGATGTTGATACCAAGAACATTGTTCCAGTCCTGTCCGCAAGCTTCTGCTACAGCCTTGTGAGCATCATCAGTGTTGAAGTTATAAACGATTGTTGTGTTAGGATCCCACTTACCCTCGTCTACTGCTTCCTGATAGAGCTTCTTAGCGAGTTCGCACTTACCTTCATATGTTGTGAGGTCAGCATCTGGATAAGCCTCTGACAGCCAAGCATACATAGCTCCGAGTTCGGATGAACCGAATGCGAAGTCTCCGCCTGTGGAGTCAAGAATTCCGGAAGCTACGAAACCTGTAGCAGGAGTCTGTCCTCCCTGAGTTACGTTCTCAACGATGTTGTCTCTGTCAACGCTGAGTACCATAGCAGCTCTAACTCTCCAATCCTGGATCTTGTCGCAGTTGAGGTAGAGGAAGTATGTACCAACATAAGGATCGATGAAGCAGTCACCGGAATCCTGCAGTGAAGAGATCATATCAGTTGGGAATGACTCAACGAATGCCCACTCACCTGACTGATAAGCGGAAAGGATAGCTGTCTCGTCAGCTGACAGATACCAGTCGATTTCGCTTGGTCCAAGGTTTGCAGCATCATAGTACTGATCATTAGGTACCATCTTGATTACGGAGTCGTGTGTCCACTCTGAGAGCTTGTAAGGTCCGTTTACAACGATCTTCTCAGGTGATGTCCAGTCATCGTTTCCTTCAACGACATCCTCTCTCAGAGGCATGAGGGAAGCGAAGCAGCACAGCTCAAGGAAGTACGGAGTATCCTGGCAAAGTGAAATCTCAAGTGTTGAATCGTCAACAGCCTTGATTCCGAGTTCGCTAGGATCCTTCTCACCAGCCTGAATCTCAGCAGCGTTTACAACAATACCATCAAGGAAATATCCATAGTCAGAAGCTGTTTCAGGGTTAACCAGTCTCTGCCATGAATATACCCAATCCTGAGCCTTTACTGGCTCGCCGTCAGACCACTTAGCATCAGATCTGATTGTGAACGTATAAGTAAGTCCATCCTCAGAAACCTCATACTTCTCAGCCTGACCTAAGTCAACCTTAGTCATCATTACGTTGCCGCTCTCGTCAGCCTTCTCGTCTGTCGGAACGTACTTCATGAGGTTCTCAAACATATGGTTAACGTATGTGGAACCGTCAACGGAGCTGATGAGACCCGGGTCGATAGTTTCAGGTTCGGAAGCGATACAAGCTGTTGCTACGAAATCTGCTGCATCACCGCCGGCACTGTCACCGCCACCTCCGCATGCTGTGAATGCAAATACCACAGTCAGGCAAAGGATCAGAGCAATAAATTTCTTCATAAAATCCTCCTCCTTATAAAATAACGGAATAATTATTATTTAAATAACCTTCATTAGGTTAATTAAATACCTCATTAAATATGATAGTCACTTTTGAAACAAATGGCAAGCCATGAAATGCCCTGACGCACCTTGCTACTTTTCAAGAAGGTGGCATGCTGCAAAATGGCCGCTGCCGTAATCTTTGAACACCGGTATTTCCTGCTTACAGCGTTCGGTAGCATACGGGCATCTGGTGTGGAACTTGCATCCCGAAGGTGGGTTGATCGGGCTCGGAATGTCTCCTTCCAGAATCATCCTCTCTCTTGCGCGTGTAACGACCGGATCAGGAATCGGAACCGCACTCATCAGAGTCTTGGTATACGGGTGAATCGGGTTTTTGTACAGCTCATAAGAATCAGCGAGCTCTACCATGTTGCCCAGATACATTACGCCGATACGGTTCGAAATGTGCCTTACAACCGAGATATCGTGAGCGATGAAGAGGTACGTCAGCCCCAGCTCAGCCTGCAGGTCTTCAAGCATGTTTACTACCTGAGACTGAATCGATACGTCCAAAGCCGAAATAGGCTCATCGCAGACGATAAATTCAGGCTCTACGGCCAAAGCTCTGGCGATACCGATTCTCTGCTGCTGTCCGCCAGAGAATTCGTGCGGAAAACGGTTGGAATGTTCTGTATTCAGTCCTACTTCTTCGAGAAGCTGATTGATTCTGGCTGTTCTCTCAGCTTTTCCGGCGCAAAGCTTATGTATATCAAGTGCCTCACCTACGATTTCGCCGACAGTCATACGAGGGTCGAGAGATGCAGACGGATCCTGGAATATAATCTGCATTTTGCGCCTGTACGGAAGCATTTTCTCAGCGATTTTTTTATCTGAGTCAAATATAGTCTTGCCGTCATATATGATCGAACCGGAAGTAGGTTCATACAGTCTGATAATTGTACGGCCGAGTGTAGTCTTGCCGCATCCGGATTCACCTACAAGTCCGAGTGTCTCTCCCTTGTAGATATCTATTGAGACACCGTCAACGGCTTTGACCACCTGATTCTTTCCCAAGCCGGATTTTTTAACTTTAAAATGTTTCTTAAGATCTTTTATCTCCAGGAGTTTGGTCTGTTCAGCCATTATTCAGTCACCTCCTGTTTGTCTTTACCCATGAAGTGCAGCCAGCATGCTGAGATGTGTCCGTCGCCAAGATCAGCGTAAGGCGGTTCTTTGGTAAGACAGATCTTCATGCAGTGCGAGCATCTTGGGCCGAAGCGGCAACCCTGAGGCGGGTTCAGCAAGTCGACCGGGGTTCCCTCAATCGGGATCAGTCTTTCGTGTTCATCCGCGTCAAGTCTAGGCATGGATTCGAGCAGTCCCATAGTATATGGATGCGCAGGTCTGTAGAAGATATCTCCGTCTGACCCCTGCTCTACTATCTTGCCGGCGTACATTACAGATACTCTGTCGCACATTTCAGCCACAACACCGAGGTTGTGTGTGATGAAGATGATAGCTGTGCCGACCTTCTTCTGAAGGCTCTTCATCAGGTCGAGAATCTGAGCCTGAATTGTAACGTCAAGAGCGGTTGTAGGCTCGTCAGCAATCAGCAGCTTAGGGTCGGAAATTAGTGCCATAGCAATCATCGCACGCTGACGCATTCCTCCTGAGAATTCATGCGGATACTGATCCACACGCTTCTCTGCGTTATTGATACCAACAAGCTCAAGCATCTCAATTGCCCGCGCTCTTGCCTTTTCCTTAGGATAATCCTTATCGTGGCAGGTAAGTGCCTCCATCAGCTGATTTCCGATAGTGTAAACCGGGTTAAGGCATGTCATAGGATTCTGGAAAATCATTGCAGCCTTCCTGCCTCTGAAGTCGCGCATCTGCTCTTCGTCATAAGACAGGAGATCTTCCCCGTCGAATGTGATTGATCCGCCAATGACTTTGCCCGGATTCTGGAGAAGTCCCATGATGGAGTAAGCCTCTACTGACTTACCTGATCCGGATTCTCCTACGATACCCATTACTTCATGCTCCTTGAGCGTATAACTGATGCCATCAACAGCCTTTACCTCGCCTGCAGGAGTGAAGAATGATACCTTTAAGTCCTTTACTTCAAGTAATGTTTTTCTTTCGTCTGACATCGTTCCACCTCCTACTTCTTAAGACGCGGGTCGAGAGCGTCTCTCAGTCCGTCGCCGACCAGGTTCAGGGTAAGAACTATTATTGTAAGTACAGCTCCAGGGAACAGAAGTCTGTATGGGAAGATCGTGATGGTACCGAGTGCGTCAGAGCAAAGCGATCCCAGTGATGCCATCGGTGCCGAAACGCCGAGTCCAAGGAATGACAGGAACGATTCGAGGAAGATAGCTGACGGAATCTGCAGACATGTTGTGATAACAAGCTGTCCGACACAGTTCGGCAGAAGATGTCTTCTGATGATTCTTCCGTTTGAAGCTCCGAGAGCTGTCGCCGCGGTGACATATTCCTGCTTTTTGAGCATGAGCACCTGTCCGCGGACGATACGCGCCATGGTTACCCAGTACAGAAGTGCGAAAGTAATGAATATACTTACGATTCCTGCTCCGAGTGTCGAAAGCGCATTGGCAAATGCCGTGTGTGAAGAGTCAAACCACTTCTGCAGAGGCTCCTTCAGTACTACCTGCAGCAGCAGGACGAGGAGCATTTCCGGAACAGAGTATATAAGTTCGACTATTCTCATCATGATGAAGTCAACAACACCGCCGCAAAGGCCTGAAATAGCTCCATATATGGAACCAATGACCAGTACGATCAGAGCCGCTACGATACCAATGATGATCGAAACTCTGGCACCATACATAGTTCTTGCAAGGATATCTCTGCCCTGAGAATCAGTACCTGCCATGTGCGGGAATACCTTCTTAGCTACTGTCAGCTCTTTGGCGCCATCAGCAACTTCATTTGAGAACTCAATCGGTGTCGATCTTTTGATTTCTCCATTCATGATGTGCTGCTCTCTGACCAGTGACAGTTCGCCGTCCTTGAGTATGATAATTGACTTGGACAGCTTGGCGTCAGTGGTAAAGCAGTATGTAGTGCCCTTAAACTTGAAATAGTAAGTTCCCGGATCCAAATCTGTTGAGGAGCCAGGCTGCAAAGCAGTTGCATACATGCAGTCAACCTGATCTTCAATGCTTCTGACAAGTTCTTCCTGTTTGGAGAACTCACCAGGTCCGAGTTTCTGAGAACTTCTGTACTGGTTTGCATAGTCATAAGGGATCATTTTAGGTCCGAGAAAAGCAAACAGCAGTACAAGAATGAAGATTGCAAGTGCAACCATAGAAACGGTATTTTTCTTGAATCTTCTTGCAGCGTCTTTCCAGTATGAAATGCTCTTTCTTACTTCTACCATGCTCTCCTTCTCAGAGTCGGATGCCGGCTCAAAGTCGGAAGCACTGATATCATAGTCAGCCCAGACTTTATCAGGATTTACCTGGAACGGGCTGAATTCTTTAAATGCCTGTTTCATGGTTTCCTCCTTATTCGTCTGTTGAGCTGAGAGTAATTCTTGGGTCGATTATCTTATAAACAATGTCAACGACCAGGTTCATGCTGATTACCAGTATAGATACAACGAATGTTGTAGCCATGATAACGGTGTAGTCACGGTTAATAACACTTTCTACAAAGTATTTGCCAAGTCCCGGAATAGAGAAAGTGGTCTCAACTACGAATGAACCCGTAATGATGAATGCAATCAGCGGTCCAAGGAATGTAACAACCGGAATCAGAGAGTTTCTGAGAGCATGCTTCAGAACGATCCATTTGTTTTTGACACCTTTCGCCTTAGCGGTACGGATGTAATCCTGGTTAATCGCATCAAGCATGGAAGTCCTTGTCAGCTTTGCGATATAGCACACATCGTAGAACGAGAGTGATATTACAGGCATGATATATGCCTTCCAGTCTGTAAGACTTCCGGAAAGTACCGGCAGCAGTTGGGCCTTAACACCCAAATAAATCAGTAGTGTCGCAGCAAGCACGAATGACGGAATAGCGACACCGACTGTGGTTAGTACCCTCAGCAGGCCGTCAACCCAGGTGCCCCGCTTGTAGGCTGCAATACACCCAAGCGGTATTCCGAAAATAACCGCCACAAGTACTGCAAGCAGACCAAGTTTCATGGACAATTCAAATTTACCCTGTTTGAACAGGATATCCTTAACAGGAGTACCTTCCTGCATTTTCAGTGAAACACCGAGGTCGCCCTTGCAGTAGTTCACAAGATAATTCTTGAGCTGAACTATAAGAGGCTTGTCCAGACCATATTTCTGGTTTGCCAGTTCAATCTGCTGAGGTGTTGATTTCTCAGTCAGGAACGGGCTGCCCGGAATGGTGTTCATCAGGAAGAAAGTAATTGTCATGATAACGAGCAGCGTGGCTATTGCGGCTCCAAGTCGCTTAGCAATATAGATAAGCAAATCATCACGTCCTTTCTATTGTTATTTCACATTTTTAGAAATGTTAATAAGTATTTTAGCACATATTTGTTTCAACATCCAATTGGTAAGAATATGCACGTTTATTTGGGCAGATACATTAAGCCTTAGAAAAACCCTGCAGTGTAGCAGTAGCGCAACATCCGCAGGGTTGATTATCATTGTATTTTTTTCAGTAATATCTTAGTTTCGAATTACATCTCTGCAGTTTTCCCTGCTTTGATTGCCTCGATCTTACTGAGGATCATCTTCTCGTTGTACAGGAAGAACAGGCATGCACCGATGCAGCAGGTCACGAAAGCTACAGCAGCAGTTGCTCGGTAGCTTGCCGGAGTTCCGCTGACAGTGATGGATGTGAATACTACCATAGCGAGAGCCTGGCCCATCTTGAATGCAAAAGTACGGGCAGCAAAGAACATTCCGCTGCGGTCCTCGCCTGTCTCGAGGCGGCTCAGTTCAGCTACGTCAGCAACGCAAGCCTGCGGCAGAATTCCGAGAATAGCCATCGGTACTGCGGCGCATACTGCAACGATGAATCCCCAGTACAGTCCCCTTCCGCAGAGGAAAGTGATCAGGAATACAACAGCATAGCCGAAGAATCCGGTGATGATCAGTCTCTTCTTGCCCAGCTTTGGAGCCAGCTTGTTGACAGCCGGATACAGCAGAACGCTGATGAATGTCATAGTAGCAGTCAGTACGAAAGTCCATGTGTCCTCGATTCCCATCAGCTTTGTCTCGTAGAATGCAAGGCCTGTCTGGAAGAGAGTCAGCGCGAAGAAGTAAATTACATCACTGTAGACAAAGCGCCTGAACTGGCCGTTTTTGAAGGTTTTGAGCAGTGACGAGAAAGCCGGTGTCTCGCTCGGCTTGGAGTCGATGTATTCCCTCTCCTTGATGTACAGCGAAGGTACCAGCATCGCGATGCAAGCGATTGTTGCCAGCAGAGCGACCGCCATGCGAACAGAGCCGGCCTGACCGAAGGCACCCTGAAGAGCGCCGGCGACGTTAGGCAGCATAAATGAAATCGACTGTCCTGCGATGAACGTGAAAGAAATATATGTCGAAACGTTGATTCTGTGTTCCTGAGTATCACCGAGCTCTGCAATCAGCGCATTATACGGAGTGCAGAAAATCGTCATAAACAAGTAGAAAACGATCAGAAGTGCAAAAAGAATAACGTCATTGACAACAATTGTGCCGGTCTGAGGCAAAGTGAAAAGTCCGATTGTTATCAGCGCAAAAGGAACAGCAATGGTACGCATGAATGGTATGCGACGTCCGCCTTTGTAATTAGAACGGTCAGACCACCCTGCTATCAGAGGGTCAGTAATCGCATCGAAGATACGGCCAACAGCCATAACAAGACCGAAAAGTGTGAGTTTGAACAGAATCGGATCCTGGGTGATTCCGGATGCAAAAATACCGGTGTTAGGATTCTGCGCATCAGGGCTGCCTGTATAGTAGTAGACCATCCAGTTAGTAACAATACCGGAAAGCAGGCTCCAGCCGAACTGGCCAACCGCAAAAATCCACAGCAGCTTATTAGTGATCGGTTTCTTCTGCATTTTATTATTGTCTCCTTTGCATGCATGTTTTACTCATGTGAACATACACTCCAGTCCCATTAGACTCTCCCCGTAACCCTGCATATTATAGCAAAACCGTTAACTTCTGTACACATAATCATAACCACCAGTTGAACGTGTGGTATGCACCAGTCCTAAAAGGGCCTCGTACTTGCAAGTGTCTTATAACTTGACATATAGATTGCCAATGATCGAGTGTATGTCCTACACTACCTTAAATGTTGAAAATTTAAATGCTCGTACCTACACCTCAAATCTAGGTTCTTTTTCTTGATTTTTCTTTATTGCACCTATTTTTCTAGGTTCTTTTTTCTAAAATCGAGCGTTTGACACTATTATTACCTTTCAGGCATTGCTACTGTTGAAGATCGATTCGGGTACATTCTGGCCTCAAAAGCATTTGGCGATTTATATACCCAATTATGTGGATGTAATGAGTACATTTTTTCTCAAATACAGTGCGTCTCAACTAGCTTTCCCGGAGCGAGTCAATGGCATGGAGTTTTTTCATTTCAATCTAGGTTCTTTTTCCTGATTTTTCACTTTTGCACCTATTTTTCTAGGTTCTTTTCTCTGGAATCGAACTTTTAACACTATTTTCACTTCTATGCCTGTGAATGTTAGCAAGCGGTCTTAGTGTATGAGAGGTTTTGCCTGTGAATATCAACCAACTAAAAGACATACACCCATCCTGCCTGTCAACCAATTAAAGGGCATACACCCATCAAACATGCCAATCGTGAACATTCACACTTCACAGCTAAAGCTTTTTACCCTCACCGGCATAGCCGGTGGTTGGCATCAAGCTAAAGCGCACAAAGGCAAAGCAAAAATGCTGCGTGATTATTCATCACACAGCATTTTGGTTCTCATTATGCGCTAATTAGCGACATTCCGTTATGCTATTCAATTCGCGATCATTAATTGTGTTCTTCAATTCGCGATTTTAAATTGTGCTAATCAATTTGCAATCTTAAATTGTGCTAATCAATTTGCGATTTTGAATTGTGTTCTTCAAAATGTGGTTTTCAAAATGTGGTTTTCAATTGCAGTATTCAAAATGCTTTAATCAGCAAGCAGCTTAAGAATCTCGCCTTTCTCCTCAGGTCTGAACTCGTCAACATACCGGATAATTTCCTCGCGGATCATATCCTCGGTCACTTCTCCGATATCCCTGATGAACTGCTGACCCTCCGTATCCTCCTCGATAGTCCCGGAATATGCGATTCCCAGCTCCTCCATGATGGCAATGAGCGCTTTGCCCTGTTCAGGCGTCAGCGCTTTCCAGTCAACCAGCAGGTTAACGAAGTCAAAAGCATTCAGCGGCTTGTCCGGCTTGGTGTATGGAGCACACTCATAGTCGATAACCGCCTCAACCAGGTCATCATGCGTTTTCGGGAGTTTATTCTCGAGATGATGCGGTTGAGTCATTGTGTGCTTCTCCTGGGCTTCTTTCTGATCCATAGACAGATACATGACCATTTTGTCCATATCATGAACCTTGGCCCTCTTCATCATCTCGTCCTTGAGAGCAGGGTCCCGGATCAGTTTGTCCACACAGTATTCAAAGGCACGCCTGTGGAGATATGTATATTTGCACCATTTAAGATTTTTCATACTTTATCAGTGTAAGCCTCTTGAGCCTCTTAATTTGCGGTTCCTTTCGATCGCGGAACACGGATTTGAAATTCGATCGCAGAATAGCGATTGTAAGCGATTTTTACAGTCCCTTAGCGACTTCCTTGATCTGAGCGAGCTTTGCCTCTGCATCTCCGTCAGCAGCGCTGATTGTGCAGATGCCCATGTCCTCAAGTCCTGTATAAGCTGTCATTGCCTTGTATGTTGCGATTGCTCCGTCATATACTCCGTTGGATCCGGAAGCGAGCATCAGTGCAGCCTTGGTTGCCTTAGCAGGCTTGCCGATGCAGTAAACTCTCTGCATAGCAGCCATTGTCTGTGAAGACATGCCGAAATAGTAAATCGGTGATGCGAATACAACCATGTCGCTCTCAAGATAAGCAGGCATTACCTTAGCCATGTCATCCTGCTGGATGCACTTGCCTTCGCCCTTGGTGTGGCAGTATTCACAAGCGAGGCATCCGTTGATCTTCATCTGGCCAACGTTTACGATTTCAACCTCGTGACCTGCTTCCTTAGCGCCCTCTGCAAATGCCTGAGACATTGCTGCTGAGCAGCCGTTCTTCCTTGGGCTTCCATTAAGAATTGCGATTTTCATAGTACTTTCCTCCTCGTACATTACAATACAAAATACATCAAAGACTATAATAGCCGTACATCGTGCAAGCATTCAAGGAAGTAATTCTTTACTAACTGATCTCACGCTTTGGAAACAAGATAATTGTTACCTGGCTCCTCGCTTCATATTGTTGCTTAGTGCCTAACTTCTTATTATTAATTGGCCCTTTCTTGCACCGGATTACTGCGCAATACCCTTCACCGGATTACTGCGCAATACCATTCACCGGATTACTGTTCACTTGCCCCGGCCTCATCGAGATAGGAAACCAGGAAGTACTCTGCCAGGCTGTCCGGGCGTACGTTTTTCCTCGCTTCCTCGCGTGAGAACCAGGCGTAAGAGTCTATCTCATAATTAGGATCGAGCTCGCTTGCATCGTGGACAAAAGCAGTAAAGTTGCACATCAGGGCGTCCGACTTCTCGAAGTACTGCGTCCTGTTGAACTTGATACGCGAGACAGTCATTCCCGTTTCTTCTTTCACTTCCCTTGCCACAGCTTCCTCAAGAGACTCGCCCCTTGAAACATATCCGGCAACAAGGATGTACCATGGCTTGCCGTACTGTTTGATCAGGATTATCTCGTCCTTGGCCTCATTCACGACGATCATACTGACCGCAACATTGTACTGCGGAAACCTGTACACCCCGCATTTAGGGCAAAACGGGACTATTCCTTCATGTTCAAGTTCGCGCGGCTCCAGTTTAGTGCCGCATTCTCTGCAATAGTTACTGCTCATATCTCACTTCACTTTCTCAAAACGATATTCCTGTCTGACATCAGGATATTTCTCATGGTCGACTTCGCCGAGGAACATCTCGAGCGGTCTGACGAACATTTTGCCCTCACCGTAGAGTGGCCTGTATACCATCATGTCTTCCATAGTTTCGCTGTGATACGCCACGCCAATGATCTCGTAAAGGTATTTGTTGCCTTTGCGCTCCTCTTCATCAAGCATCTCACGCTTGAAATGCTGAACTATGTCTCCCGGTTTGAATCTGTTTTCCATTATGTGCCTCTGTTATGCATGCTGTTTTGTCTTGTATCCGTCTCTGGCTAACATGCGGCCGTTATTGTGAATGCTGCATTTTTCCTGCATGCCGCCTTTGCCTTATAACTCTGCGGTGGCGATGTATTCCATGTCTCCGGTCACATCAAGACCCGGATCTTCGACCTTGACTGTCACCTTGATGCCCTCTTCCTCAAATCCGCGCACGAAATGATACAGAGCAATGCCGATGTCTATTTTCTGCATGTCACCGACTTCCTCGCTGATGTATCCCTTGTCGTGCTTCTCATAGAAGTGATATTTTCCTTCTTTACGGATAATGCGCCACGGCTGTTTGTTGACAGCAGACGGCGCCCATCTGACCAGTTCCATAACCCTTCTGACGCTGCCGCTCTCAGCAAGCGGAGTCGACAGATCTCCTTCGAAGAAAAGCTCCCCGAGAGGCTTTCTGTCATCTGCTTTGACGCCTTTCCTCATCAGAGTTTCTTTGATAGAGCGCTTGGCAGCCGGATATCCGAGCGGGCTGACGCAAGGCATTCTCCTGCCCTCTGTCAGGCCTGCTTCTTTCTCAAAATGGTCCCTCTTCATTGTGCCGCCGATCCAGGTCGTCCCGATCCCGAGTGACCATGCGTACAGCACCAGCTTCTCCATGCTGTAGCCGAAAGCTACGTCGGAATATGGCACTTTATCTACGATTCCGGCGACATACAGCTTCTCGCATGTCAGGACCGGGCTTGACAGGCTGTGTTCCTCTGCATCAAGGAATCTGAAATCCACAGGAATATCGAAAGGATTTCCGCATTCCGCAGCGCATGCTTCCAGCTTGGCCCTGTCCTCTGCTGTGAGGTTTCTGCCGTCGAAAGTTCTGACACTTTTGCGTCCCATTACCACATCTTTGAATTCTGCCATTAATAGTTCCCCTTTTCGGTTCGCTGTTCCTTTGCTTCTCGTGCCTGCGATTTGCAGGTTTTCGCTTCGCTGATCATTTACTTCGCTTACCTGTTATTTGCAGATTATCAGTTACTAATCATTTACTCCGCTTATCTGCAACTTGCAGGTTGTCAGTCAGCAATCCGGTTATCTGCTCTCTTCAAGTTCTCTGTAATATATATTCTCAAGTTTCTCGGAAGCTGCTGTCTTGTCGAGGATCATCCTCATCAGTTCATCCAGCTCCGACCCCTCAGTATAATCTGCCGGGGCGTAGTATCTGATCCTGTTCTCGCGCATCATCTTCTGAACGCGCTCCATGTTCTCCTTGTCAGGATCATACACGCCGATCGAATGTCCGCCGTACGAATTGACCAGCTTCATGCACGGGATGTCAGTGTCGCTGTCGCCGATATACACCATATTCCTGAACGGTACGCGCATCTGATCAGGTGCAAAATAATCGTTGACCGCGTCGTCATTTATTCCGAGGACGCCTTTGGAGATCCTGAACAGGAACTGTGTTTTGTTGGTAAAGTTTACGACCTGTGCAGGCCAAACTGCAACACCGTCAGTGTCGTAATAGAATGAGCTTGCGTAGATTTTCTCGAATTTGCAGGCAACTTCTGTGCCCTCGATCATTTCACGCAGGCCAGAAGAAATAATGTAGTGCTCGACAATTATCCCCCGCTCTTCACCATATCTGCGGATTCTGTCGAACCACTGCGCCACGCCGTTATACAGCTTTACCTTAGCCCCGTATCCCTCGAGCATCTCTCTGCGGAATATCTCCTTGCCGCGGGCTCCTTTGAGCATCAGAAACATCCAGGCCAGAGTCGTGTCCATATCCTGCGCGTTCGCAAGATCATTCGTCTCAGCCCAGAACTCATTCTGGCTCTCGTAGTTAATTGCCTGCAGATATCCCTGCGCCTGCATGTTGTCAGGAGACAGGGTTTTATCAAAATCATAGCAGACAGCAACTACCGGCTTGTCTTCTCTTGTCCTTCTGTCCTGTAAATTCATCAACGCATCCCCATAATCATGCCGAGTACATACGGAATAAGCCAGATAGCCCAGACTACAATGCTCAGTCTGTGGAAAGTATGCATAGCCTTCTCATCCTTGCGGACAAGCACTACGGTCGCCCACAAGGCGTGGATCATCATAAGAATAATGGCGATCAGCCCGGTGATCCCGTGCGCACTCATCAGCCCTCCGCCGCTTCCGTCCGCCATTCTGGCCATCAGAGCTGTGCCGGTCGTATCCATGCAAAGTCCAAGCCAGAAGAAAACGAGGTGCAGCGGCTTGAGCAATTTAGCGCGGTGTTCGGACCATACGCCGATCGTGTAGAAGATCAGCGCGAGTGTAATGGCTATGACAGCCTTCATCAGTATCGGTGACATCAGGCATCTCCTTATCTTATCGTATATCCTGACTCTGCGAGCACTTTCAGCGCCGCATCGTAGTTCTCCGCTTTGGTAAGAATGTAGTCCGTATTGTATGTCGATATGGCAAAAATGCCTATTCCGTTTGATGCGAGTATTCCGGAGATTCCGGCCAAAATTCCGATCAGTGAGAAGTCCAGTGTTCCGACAATGCGGAAGGCTCTCCACCCATCGTCACGGTGTGTTGTGTTCTCCGGCACCATATCCACAGGACACACAAGGGACAACTCTTCATCAGTAGCACCGGTGAAACAGAAAGGCCTGCTGATATCCACCTGCGAATAGTCCTCAACCTTACACACGGACAGATCTGCGTTCAGTGGCTCAAGCACGATCGCACTATCGCTTTGCACGTCGCCGGCACTGCTCTGCAGTATTTCTCTGGCTGCCTGATATTTCCTGACTCTCTCAAGGTCAGTCTCAGTCGGCTCATGATTGAGCCTTGTCAGGTCGCTGTTATGCGCCAGGTCCGCTAGTTTGACCTTAGTTGCAAGCGGGTTTTTCGCTATTTCCCGCACATAATCGAGATACGGCACGCTGTCATCGTGTGTCAGCAGCCTGAGAGCCGCCAGCACTTCATCGCCGAACCCCATCTGAGCCAGGTCGTTGAATGTATAATGTGTGTCCTCGACGACATCATGCAGCAAAGCTACAATCGTCGATGCTTCGTCGTCCATCTGATCGGCAAGATGCAGAGGATGATGTACATACGGAAGCCCGCTCTTGTCCACCTGCCCCGCATGCGCTTTATAGCACAATTTGATTGCTTTTTTCGTCCTGTCTGTATAAATCATCCATTAACCCTTCTCTATTTTGCGACAGCAGATATCCCGCAGGATATCGCCGCAATTATTATAATAAGAACTGCAGTCCACATGACCGTCGCTGTTCTGCTCTGATTATGCACCCTGAAGAATGGATACGGGCCGTCAAAAAGATACCGGTAATTCATTACCAGCATTGTGACTCCGTACACCAGTGTTATGATCACGGGCAGCAGGATTACAGAATTGTGCTCTTCCCACAGAATGTATGATGCGGCGGAAATCAGCGGACATAGTGTATGGTGATAAAGTCCGTTTCCTGACAACATCAGTTTTCTGAATCCTCCGCCCATCGGTACCAGAACAAACAATGTGATCAGAAATGTCATAGTCAGCATGCATGTGCTCAAGTACCTTAATCCGCCGGTAAAAGCTCCGGAACCCAAAGCCAGCAGGCATACTGAAGAAACAAGCGTGATCAGGTTGGATATCTGCGTATAGTAAGCGAAAATCGTCCAGTGACGTTCCGATATACTGATATACAGCCCTATTAGCTCCAATACAATTACCAGACAATTTGCTGCAGTACTCATATCTCAGCTCCGGCTCCCGGTTTCCGCGGCAGCACCCACGCACTTACTCTGTATCTACTGAACCATCAATGAAGAAATCAGATGCTGATTCCCAGGCAATCTCTCCGCCGCTCTGAATCAGTTCTCCTATGATGCGCAAAAGTTCCATTTTTTCGTTAAAAGGCATATCCTGCATTGCGGAAATAATCTTCTCGGCGCTTTTCAGCTTGCTGTCACTCATCTCTCCGAATGTTTCCATTCCGGTCGCTTTGAACAGTGAGAACAGTGAATTTACAAACTGTTCACGCCTTTCATCGCTTATTCCACTCAGCCAGTCTTTCTGAGCCTTTCTGATGAAGTTGCCGAGATCCGACATCTCAGCTGTAACAAATCTGTTCCTCTCCACCTGCCAGGTGAGCCCATCGTGCTGCAGTAATCCTTTTTCGGCGCTCCGTACGATCTTTCTGCTGGTATTGTTTGTCAGCAGCATTCCTATTATCGAAGTATCCGGCACTATACTGATTACTTTGGACGATATTTCAGCATATTCAGGCGAATCCTGAATTTCCTTCCTGAATCCCGGGCCGTCATTGCAGTAAACCTGCAGGATTCTGTCCCGGATATCGCTCCGGGCAAAAGCAGATGCGTATACTGCGAAATTGCCGCCTTTGGAGTGGCCTCCTACTCTGAAAGGCATTTTGTGAACTGATCCCATACGGTTCAGATAATCTGCCGCCAGCCGCTGCCCTTCAGTCACTGGAAGAAAGCTCATATTGAAGTCTTCTTTCCAGCCGACAATAGTGCTGTCAGTTCCCCGGTATGCGACATATGCGGTTCCGTCATCAAGTATGTATGTCACAGCGCAGAACTGGGCATCCTTGTCTGCGTCAATAACATTCTCATAGTTTGTCAGGACTATTGAGCCAAACCGTCTGCCGGTCAGCATCCAGTCCATAAGAAGCGGCGCTTTAGCTACAGGATTGGTTTCCTGCCTGATTTCCTCGCGGCTGTGACATACGAAAAAGGCATCTCTTGCCTCTGCAAGGGTAATGCCGCTGCCGTCCTCAGGTAAGATGCCTTCAAAGTGAGTATATGTAAGCTCAGCAAGTATAAGATTGTCTACATCATTGAACTCATCTGTAGAGAATGGCACGTCGCCGCGCCATTTCAGATAGTCAAATATGTCAGCCATACAGATTATTCCTCCTGCTGACTATTTCGGTTCACCTTGCTCCGCGTCTGCAGGTTCAACCTCAACCGACTTGTCATCAACCGGCTGCACATCGACCGTCTTTTCCTTGTCCTTGGCCAGGTGCTTTTCAGGCATTGGCGCGCCGCCATACTGCTTTGACGGCCGTTTTCTTCTGAACAATTTGAAAAGAATGAACACAAGCAGACCAACTACGAGCAGTGTTCCGCCAATAAGGTAAATCAATTTAGTGACTACACTGATCATCGCCAGACCTGATGCCTTGTAACCAACCCATATGAGGATTCCTCCAAGTGCTGCAGTATCCAGTCCTCTGATGTATTTCCTGATACTATCGAGGAGCAGGTTCACAATTACCAGCACTACGATTGCTCCAATGACAAACAGAGTGAGCTTAAATTCAAGTGAATTCTTCGTGTCGGTCAGCGAGCTAATTAATGATCCAAACATATCTGACTCTCCTTATTATTATTCTACGGTTATTATTATCTGGCTGTTATGGATTACAGTTACCGCAAGGACTATATCCTTGCTGAATTACTTCTTCCCTTGTTTCTTTGACATCTTTTCTGTTCTTGTCCTTCATCTGCTTGACGCTGTTGCAGTCAGGATAATGGAATTTCTTGGTATTTGTGTTCAGAACATATGTAATAGCAGATGATTCCTGCTCGTCACCAGCCTCGGCCTTATCTGTCTGTGCATCAGTCTGCGGCTGATTCTGTGTGCTCTTCTCAGCAGCATTCTCCTCATCGCCGTCCGGTGTAGGCACAACACCCAGAGTATTGGCGATCATATTGAACTTGCCCGCCTGATACTCCTCCAGCATCGTCCTGTCTTCAGACAGCTTATTATCGCCGGTTTTGTAATCTATATCTATGCCTGGCTGCACATTATAGCAGAAAACATTGAAAGCCAGACCCTCTCCGTTGTCCTCAACCGAAACAGCCTGCATGTGCACGCCTCTCGCAATAAGCTCATCGCCCGCGAACACAGGCGTTACCCTGTACATAACATGGTTGCCTGTACCTCTGACATAATCGCCTATAGTCTCCTCAAACTGCAGCATTCCGTCCCTGTTCATGTAGCTGGTGCCCGTGATCAGGTTCCTCGGCACCGCATCATCTCCGGATAACTGATGCGCAATCAGGTGGCATCTGTTGTACAAAGCCTCGCCTTCGACAAAGTCATATCTGTCCGTGTGCCATCCCGTAGGATGAACGTCACTGATATTTCCTCTGCCCTCCGTAGGCATTCCGTCCCTGCCGATACAGGAATTGGCCGTGCCGCATCTTCCGAGTTCATCCAGCGGATCGAGCGATTCCTGAGTTGAAGTCCAGATCTCTTCAGGCGCAAAGTCAGGTTTGTTGCCGTTGATGTAGCAGAAAGCAAAACCGCTCCACTCCGGTACATCCGCGAGAAAATCTTCAGCAGAATCGTCCCCTGACTCGTCGCCGCCTTGCGCAGACTCAGCACTTGATTCATCAGGATTTTCGCTTTGCATTACCTGTGAGACATTTCCGGCCAGAGCAGAAGACTCTATTCCGCACCCGCAGGCAGAAAATGCCGCCAGAATAGTGAGAAAGACGACCAGAAGTAATGATAAAAGCCTTTTCCTCATTGTCTCATCTCCATCATTCTCGCCCTGGCTTCGCGATGGTTGTCCGACTCATCGTAGAACTCTTCCATCATCTCGCAAGGGAATTCGTCGCATTGCCCGCAGTAATCCAGGCTGCGCTCACGGCAGCACTTAACCGGCGGGCAGATGTCTTCCTCAGTCCACGGGCTGAATCTGCAGCCGGGGCACTTGAAATTCAGAAGATCCATGCACTCCGAGCAGTCAACACCGCAATAAGAAATCAATTTGTCTTCCATAGTCTGTCAGCTCCCTATACCTCGTATCCTTCCAGTCCTTCCGAGAAATCCAGTTGCTTCATGACTTCGACCGTATTAATGGCGTCATTCAGCGCATCGTGGCTCCGCTCAGGCTTGATATCGAACTTCCACATAGCATAGCTTAGTGCAAAGCTCCTGTCTTCCTGTGTTATCTGATCGTCGAAGAGAAGCTGCACGTCGTAACATTCCGGAAGTACGTCAATATCCATCTCGTGGATGCTCATGTTATCCTCAAGCATGTATATGTCATTCTCACTCCAGGTGATGAAAGCATACTCGTCCCCGCACCAGTCCAGAAATTCCCGGCAAACAGTCTCAAAAGGCCTGCCCTGACTCACAATTTCATCAGTCAGATCAGTGACCTCGGTGACATGCTTGTTCATCTTGGTGTAAAAGACCGGTTTGACGATCTCATTATATCTGTCAACTATATTTAATTGTTCAAGGGAATCGATCTTAACCGCTCCGAACTGAATAATTTCGCCGGATAAATTGAACGGCTCGCGTATTCTGCGCTGCGGAGACAGCGGCTGATTCCATTCCAGGTCCAAAACTATGTAATTCATGCCCCTATTATACCATCTGCACGGTACTAATAGAGTGAAAAAAAGCCGACAGCATTACTGATGTCGGCAGGTTTTCAATTCACTTCAATTCACAACTGTTATTTCTATCTATTTGCTCACTCTATCTGTTCACCCTATCTGTTCACCAGCTCAGCTCCCATTCTGAAAGCTTTCTTAATCTCTTCAGGGAACACAGTCTCGTGTCTCTCCTTTTTTGCTTCTGCATCGAACAGAGTCCACGGCCAGTCAGTCTTACTGTAGTCCTTCATTGCTTCAGTGACCAGCGTGTCCGTATTCCATTCTGCCATTATGCCTTCAATGCCTCCAGCGCCCTTGTGCATGCGCCGTAAGCGATTGCTTTCGCTTTCTCTATCAGCAGCTGCTCATCAGTCAGAGGTTCGCTTGCCGGATCCATACTTACAGCAGGTTCAACTTTGCTCATTACCTTCCTGATTTCCTCTTCCACAGATCCATCATCCAGTCTGCCGTCGCTTACAAACAGCGAAAGCTTGCTGAGGTCATTGATGATCGCTTCGAGATCCATCTTATACAGAATAGAACCATCTTCAGGCAAAGTCTCGAGTTCGGCCACACCAAGTTTGATTTCCTTGACAGCTCTGGCATCCTGCAGTATGCCGTTGACCTTCTCTCTGGCGCCGAAAGTCATAGCAGCGGTCTGCTCCTTCGCATTCTTCGCCATCTCCCGCACTTTACCGCCTTCTTCTGTAAGCTCTTTGGCTTTGCTTACAACCTCACCTGCAAAGTGCTTTGCCATATCGCCGGCATCCCCGGCCAGATCCTTGGCCTTGTCCAGATACTCTTCAAATTTATCCATAGTTCTCACCTCTTGTGCTAATGTAATTATTGTAATCAGTATGATTCAGCCGCCGGTTATCGCTATAATTGCAATTCTCCTTCTCTGAATCTTCTGTCTATATCTGAATCATAGAAGAACCGCTCGCCTTCAATTCTCGAGATGAGAGTCAGTATCACTTCATCGCGGGAATCGCCTGTGTTCAGGTTCATATGTTTGGCATCCTCAATAGGATCATCGACCAGATTCTGGCGCTTTTCAATATACTTCTCCAGCTCAAACCAGTACCAGTTTTTCTCATCCTCAAGCCGCTTCTCAAGCTTCTCAATCATTATGTCCTTAGCATCCGGCTCGCGCTCAGCTCTGAGCTCATCCTCATCGATGATATTAACCCCCCAGAACAGGTCTTCACCGGTGCCGTACAAGGTCTCAGGCTGCTCCGGCTCTTCCTGATGAGTTTCATAGAAAGCAGTTGCTGCCATTTCAGAGAAAGTCTGCCGCGACCTGTCGAACTCGTCCCGTGCCTGCTCATAAGGCTTGAAGGAAACCTTCGGCTCGGACCCAATCTCATGGTTGGACGGGCCGACTGCGCCTGCAATGTCATCAAGTGACACGCCCTGACTGAATGTATACATAGTCAGGTCAAAGCCCTGGCTTCTCAGATACAGTTCGAGTATAGCAAACTCTAAGACGGACTGTGTGCGGACTTCGCTGTTCCCGGCAAAGAAAGCGATCTGTTCGTTTCCGTTCCTCGGCTGGTCCTCATATCCGTTGACCAGATAGTCCCAGACTCTCGGGTGCGGCATATACGATACTCCGTTCCCTGCGCTCGCGCACTGGTAGAAGAATCTGCCATTCCGAGTGCAAAACCAGAACGGATCAGTCCAGCTCCGGTACAGTTCCATGTTATCGTCCCAGAACATTTCCGATCTTCCATCCCTGTCAAGCGGCGGGATTCTGTCAGATGTCATTGACATAGCGGCCTCCTTTCCTTCAGCAATGAATTAGTGCGGTACTTCAAGCAGATGTGTTCAAATGATTTATTCGCGCGGATGTGTTCAGTATGCGCTTTGTATTGTAAATGTGCTGCCGGGATCTATGACTGATACGACGGACTGCTTATCCCGGTATTCTTCAATTGCTGTATCAAGTCTGGCAAGCATCTTGTCTCTATCCTGCGGCAAAGTGCCCCACACATGGAACGAGATAAAGTCATGGAAGCTTTCGTATTTCATGGTATGACCGCCGGCATCTATGTCATGCTCGCCGGATTCGATAGTGTGACCGCCGGATTCCGCCAGTCTGTCACTGATGTGCTGTATGAGAAGCCTGTCCTCAAGCAGATTCTCATATTCAGATGCCGCGATGAACTTCCCGTCCTGCATATCCTGATACAAAGGCACTTCATGATGGATGAACATAGAGAAGTTCGTAGCACTCGTTGCCTTGAGACTTGTCAGAACCTCGGCTGTCGCAGCCGCATTCTCCGAGCCTCGGCCGTGTCCTGCAGCACCTGTCATAATATGAGCATCAAAATGCATTCCAAATTGATGCAGCCTTGCTACAGCACGCCTCAGTTCTTCGACAGTATTGCCCTTGTTCATGAAAGACAAAACATCCTCAAGTCCGCTTTCCAGTCCGATGTACAAGTGCCTGACCCCGTTATCTGCCAGCAGCCTTAGCTCATCGTCGCTTTTGTTCAGGATGCTCCTGACCGTTGCATTCATGTTTATCTCGATGAAGCCCTGAAAATACCGGTGTATCAGATCAAGTATCTTCATCAGATGCTCTGTTTCCAGCGCAAAAGCACTTCCGTCTCCGAGGAATATCTTTCGCGGGCAGCCACCCGCCTCAGCGACGCGCTTTATATCCGCTTCAACCTCTTCAATCGGAATGACTCTGAATTTCAGATGCTTGAACAGATCACAGAATTTGCACTGATTGTAGCAGCATCCCACCATTACCGGCAGCTTGTAGGCCGCCCGCTCCGTCGGCGCCCTGCAAATCTGGCCCTCATACTCCATGCATCCAGTCCCCTTTCACAGTATGTACTATCTATATAGTCATTATAAAGGAAACCCTTAAGTATGCACCAGTGTTTTACAAGCGGTGAGCAGAGTTTTCCGAAGCATAAATCATAGCTTCCCTCTGAATGAATCATCCTCCCCTCTGAATGGATGTATGTCCTGCATTGCCTTAATCGGTGAAAAATGACAGGATCGGACCAACACCTCTAAACCTGATTACCGAAATGCAGGTTCGGCGCGCTCTGAAACATTGAAAGCATAGTTCCGCCGTTATTTGAAATTGCGAAAAACTTAGTGCCTACCAGATGAATTTCAACGGTTCTGAAGTGTATGGGCACTAAAAAGAGGGGAAAAAAATAGTGCCGAAAACGTTTTAAGCCACCAGAAAGCACTAATATAATGGGATTATGAAGCGGATTTGTCCTTGAATAGTAGTGTCTAAGCAGCAAATAGTCATGCAAAAACACTAAATATCAGAACAAGTACAAAATGGAGTGAAAATCATTAGTGATCATTGGGGTCATTGCATTGCAAAAGCACTAACTGCACAATTAAACTGTTTAAAGTGGTACCCATAAAATGGACACGAACGAATCTGCTTTTGCACTATGCTTTCACGGTGCAATTGTGGCGGCACCCTTCGCACAGACACTCTCTACTAGGCAAGGAAAATGCAGTAGGTCCATCTTTTCTGTCAAACATTCAAAAGACATCCTAGCACAAATCAACAAGCAAAAACCGGCCTCGTCCTGAAGGCGAAGCCGGCTTGTTTTATAGATTTCAATCAGGCTAGTTTCCACTCATTACAATGGAAGTTCGTGCCCTTCTTTCTTCCATGAATAGAATTCCTACTCATTACAGTGGAAGTTCGCGTCCTTCTTTCTTCCATGAATAGAATTCCGCGGTTGCTGTGAAGATAGCATCTCCGGAGGAGTTCAGAGCTGTCTCTACAGAATCCTGGATTACGCTGATGATGAATCCGATTCCTACCATCTGCATAGCGATGTCTGTAGGGATACCGAACATCGAGCATCCCAGAGGTACCAGCAGAAGTGATCCGCCTGCAACTCCGGAAGTACCGCAAGCAGAAAGTGTAGCTACGATACTCAGAAGAATAGCCATCGGGAAAGTAACTTCTACGCCGGTAGTCCAGCATGCAACCAGTGTGAGGGTTGTGATTGTAACAGCAGCACCATCCATGTTGATTGTTGAGCCGAGAGGAATTGATACGGAATACATATCCTCGTCAAGTCCGAGATCCTTGCAGAGCTCCATGTTTACAGGGATGTTAGCAGCTGAACTTCTTGTGAAGAAAGCTGTAAGAGCACTTCTCTTGATGCAGTACCACATAAGTGGATACGGATTGCGTCTCAGCGTGAGAGCAACGATAATCGCGTTGATACCCAGCGATGTGAGAAGCATTGTGCAAACCAGCAGAGCTACCAGCTGTCCATACTGCTTGAAGATTGCAAGACCGCTTGTTGAAACGGCATTGAATACAAGGCCCATGATACCGAAAGGTGCGCAGTTGATGACCCAGCGTACAACCTTGGAAAGAGCATCAGCGAGATCGCCGAAGAACTGCTTTGTTCCAGGAGCAGCAACCTTGAGAGCGAGACCTACAACTACAGCCCAGAACAGAATAGCGATGTAGTTAGCGTTAGCAATCGCATTGACCGGGTTAGCTACAAAGCTGAGGCACAGGTTCTTGAGAACCTCGAATACTGATCCCGGAGGAGTCAGATCCTCTGCAACATTCTCGATACCTGTCAGCGGAACTTTAACTCTGAAAGCGAAGTTCATACATACAGCAACGAATGCAGCGATGAGTGTACTCAGCATGTACAGGAAAATAACGACTTTGAATCTGTCAGCATTTCCGCCCTTGGCGTTAGCAAGGGAAGAAGCAACAAGGACAAATACCAGTACAGGTGCAATACCTTTGAGTGCTCCGACGAACATATCACCGAAGATTGCGATCCATTCCTGTGACGGAACAAGGAATCCAAGAATAGCACCGATGATAAGGCCGATGAAAATTCTCAGTACTAGGCTGATATTCATCCACTTCTGAAATAAATTCATATAAAACCTCTCCTTACACAAAAAATAAAAAGGGGGTTTGGTCCCCCTACCAAAATAACATGGTAACAATATATCATAAATCCATTTATTTTCCCGTATTTTTATTCATACAACCATTCAGACAGAGACCCGCTCAACCATGCAGACAGAGAACCGCCCATTGGCCCCCTGTCTCCACGGTCTCCGGCTATCTCCTACTCTCCGGATGCGCCCCCGCCGGAGGACGAAGCCATCGCTCTGTCCTGCATCATATGCTGTAAAGCCACAAGAATAGCCACTACGATTTGCTCATGTTCAGGCTGATATATATCAATACAGTATTTGTCATGAATAGACAGCAGTTTCTGGCCTATTACAGCGACCACATCGCCATTTTCATCCAGAAGCTCGAAATGGAGCCCGATCACATTGCCCCTCAGCTGCCAGCCAAGGCCCTCAATATTCGTGATGTCCCGAATTATGTGCAGCAGCTCATTGGACAGTTCAAAATAAGTCCCGTCCGCCATTTCGACAAAGTGCCGTTCATGAATCGTCAGAACTTTTCTCTCAATATGTGCTACATGAGCGCCATGTGCATCCGTGATATCCGTCTTGTCATGCAGAGACAGGAACTTTGACTCCGCCTGATATACGATGTTCCCATGCTCATCAGTGATGTCGATATGATGATGCAAAGTGAAAACCTGCGTCGATGTGAACAGCGACCGGACCGGAACCCCGTATTCCTCAACATTATTGACATTCGCCCTATCGCCCGCCTCGCGGTACCTGAGATATTTCGAATCAACAGCCATTGTCTAATCCTTTCCTGACCTGTCTCCCATCTATTGTATGGATAGTTTTCCACGCCGGATGGTTTATCATTTGTCATATACTAATCATCTGTATCTGCATCGAGCGCCCGCGCGAATTTCTCGTCAAAATCCGCACTTGCCCGCTCATATTCTCTTCTGGCCAAAGCCATTGTATCTTCGCTCAGGATTTCCGCGTCGAGCCACTGCAGCGACAATGCGCCGGCTTCTGTCTTGATCGCTGCCTGAGTGTATTCAGGACCTATACTCAATAACTCGAGCGCTTTCTCTGTCGTAAGAAATCCGCTGGTTATTATCCCGAATGTCTCAAACAAAGTATCATTCGCCACAGGTCCGATAATAACATCATAATCAGCCAACTTGTCAGGCATGCTGCGCCTGTTGGCCATCAGATATTCAAACCATTCGGAATTCCTGTTCAAATACTTGACTTTAAGGCCATCCACAATAAGCTCGTACCGGTTGACATAAATATCAGATGAAGTCCTCTCCCTCGCCCAGCTGCCTGCAAAACTCTCATCCGGAGTCAGGTAAAAACCCTGCCCGAAGTCAGTATTGCTGCGGCCAATGCGGATATCCGGCACCTTAATAACCCTGTCGCTTGTATGAAATAGAATCATAATAACCGCCTATTTCTTAAACAATTGGTTCTGCAAGTATTGGGAGGCAGGGGAATGGTTCTCTGTCACTTCCCACCTGCCTTCCTCTACTTCAGTTTTTGCTTTTTCATTGTATCACAGTATGCAGTTTCATTCTATGCAGCTCTATGCGGCGCGGATCTGAGCATATCTCTCGGCATCGATCACGCTCATCATATTTGCATATGGGTCCATCTCGCCGCTCATGACCTGTAAGAAAATACGCGCGGTGCAGCCTGATACCAGTGCAACACCCTGCTCGTTCATTCTCACCGGCTGCTGACGGTTACGTGACTGGACATTCCAGAACACCACTCTTGGCAGCTTGTAGCCATTCTTTCTGTACAGCTTCTCAGCATATTCAAAATTGGTGATGTCAGCACTGCGCGCACAGTAATCGAACTCCATGTCGGAGACGATATACAGGGTAGCCGGCATATCGCTCTGCTTGATGCGGTTCTTCACCGCAGTGCTCAGGATCAGCTCAAACACTGCCTTCAGGTTGGTGTTAGCGCACTCATCGAATGAGCGGCAGTAACGAACCTTCTCAGTAATGTCTCTGCCTCTGATCTCCACAAGCTGCGGAGTCATTGAGAAAGTGATAAAGTAATTCTGAAATGCGCCTCGGTTACGTTCTGCGAAATAGATCGCGAGTGACTGAGCGACCGCTGCTGGCAGTGGCTTGCCGCCCCAGTACATGGAGCCGGAGCCGTCGGCTACAACAAGCGCATTTTCATCGTTAGTATAATCTTCAAGCGCATTCCAGGTGATGTTCAGTGTCTCACGCTCGTTTTCTCTCGCATTGTAGGCACTTGTCACAATCTCGTATGGCATCAGGGTGCCGGTATTGAGCTTTGCCTCACCGGTCTTTACCTGGTCCATATAAGCGGAATAACGTTCCTTGTCGTTTCTGAGGAAAGCCATTCGATAGCAAAACATCGCCTTGGACGGCTGCTTTGCGTAATCAAAAGTGTAATCCCTCTCACGCAAGTTGTTTTCAAGAATACGGATCTCAGCACGGAGCGCTGAAAGTGCCTTGCGGTAATCCTTCTGGCTCATGCCAAAGCTCTTGGCCAGGCGCTTTGCACGCTGTACTGTCTCCTTATTTGAAGCATTTACAGATGGCAACCACTTGCCAAGCAGTGAAACAGGCTCACCGTTCTTCATAGCTTCCATATCTGCAATGAACTGCTCGCGCAGTACTGCTTCAGCCTCCGGACGCGCAGGAGTATCCAGCAGAACGAGGATGTCGTCCCAACGGCCATATTCCGCAATAAACGGCAAATTACGTACCAGAGACGCCTTTTCATTCTCTGCGAGCCATACAATAATAGTGCGGAACACGCGGCGTTCGCCGAGGCCACCGCGGATATCACGGGCATAGAAGAGAATCTTCATAGCCAGGTCCGGATCTTCCGCATAGGCGCGCACAAAGCGATTGCAGATTTCCGCATCATTGTTGCTGCGCAGCGCACCGATAGTTGCGAACAGGTCGAGGCATTCTGAGTTGGTGCTTCTGAAAGTCACCGCACCATTCTCAGTAAAAGTCTTGTTCGCTTCCTTCTTAAGATAATTCATAAAATCCAGCATCATATTCTCTTCTCCTTTCAGTCAGTCTTGTCTTGCAAAGCGCTGTCCCGTCTGTGACGGTTCCGCTCGCTGGGAGCGGTACTTGGTGAATTAAGAGTCCAATGTGTATTAATTGCTGCAAGCGCTTTTCTCTTGACACTGATAATTTAACAAATTGCCGGGAATACATCATGGCAAAAAAGTTGCGACATCAATCTATTTTTTTCCTGACTGCTTTTCACGCATGAAAAAAACGGGAATCATCTTTCTGGTTCAGAATCATCCCGTTCAGTCGTTTATTTTTTAAGTATGGTGTCTGGTGGATATGGCTTAACGATCTTTTTCAGTACCGTCATCAGCTTGTCTTCGATCAGATCTCTTCCTCTCTTCTGAGATTCCAGGGACTGAAATCCGACAAAAGCAAGTGGCTGATTTCTGATATCCAGCGCCACTGCTTTTCGGTCATGCGAATACTCTTCGTACAATGCGCGGGCCATCTCTGCCACCCTGTCGGCAAGACAGAGCACCTCCTCGATTTGCCAGTCATAGTATTTGATGACGGCAGCATCATTCGGCCTGATCTCGCACAGCTCCTGCGCGGAATAACCGCTGTTCAGGATAAGATCAAAGCAGTTTTCCGGGCTCAGATAAGTTGCCGCAATCTTGTGCTTAACAAGGTAATCCGGACTTTTGATCTTGACCCTGTTCCATGCAGCATCCACAACAACAAAGCCCTCGTGTTCTACCCCCTCGCCGGCGATGTTGAGCTTGCGGGCTGCCTCAACGCAGTCTTCAAGACTGTGCAACGGATAGCGCTCAGGACGGATAATGCCAATGTCTTCATCGGTCTCCTGGCCGGTTAAATTATGGCGTGTTCCGGTATGGTACAAAAGCGGTCGTTCATAACGGACTACGACCTGAGTCCATGGGCCAACAAGTTCAAAGATGTACGTCTTGTTACGGTCTAATTCATCAGTATGGATATCTGCGTAATTGTCAGCGCTGCAGATCGCATCCATGAAAGTCTTACCGTCTCCGGTGCTTTCAATCGGAGCTTCAGCTGCATCAATAGTGCTGTTAGTCGAGAAAATCCAACGGTTTTCTCTCTCAGAGAACCATAACTTTATTATCGAACCGTCAACCTTTTCCTGTACGCATGCGGTATTCCAGTCGATATCATCAGCGTAGCTTTCGTGGAAATTACCAAACTTCCTGAAAGGCCAGCAAACGACTTCGCTTTTCTCAGCATCCAGAATGATTCCGCGAGCTTCCTGTACGACAGGATCGCCAAAAGGCGAATCAAAATTGTAATTAAAGATCGCATATGGTCCCTTTCTCTTGATCTTGAGGCCATATCTTTCATGAAGTGATGTTTCCCAGTCAGGATTTTCGTAAATATATCTGCAAAGCAGTGAATTTGAGTTCATTGGTTTTTCCTTCCTTGGGGCTGAAGTTTCTATGTCTGAATCAGTGTGCTTACCTAAATCTGAATCGATGCGATTCTCTGGACATGAATATGTGCACTTGCCTGTCTTCCTGACTCAATGCGCTTCCCGGTCTGCCTGATTCAGGTGCTTAAGATCTCTGTACATGGTTTCGCCCATTAGAGTCCGGTCTTTATCTTCGCTTCCCGGCGAATACCGCCATGCTGTCAGTGGTCTCATATGCCAGTTAATCAGATTTGCTATATACAGTGTGTCGCCAGCATCCTCACCGGCTGCACAGGCTGGATCATTGCCGGCTTTCTCGCATAAGTACAGGTATGCGCTGTAGTTTTCATGGCCATAGAAATGAGCAATTTCAGTTGGCTCGCCTCTGCTGTTCTGAAAGCGTTTCGTGTACAGCTTTCCGGTATCATGGTACCAGGCCGCTTCGCACACGGCCGCTGAAAAGCCATGTTCTATGCAGTAATCACGGGCAGCTTCCATATGCTTTCCCACAGTAAGTGTGTGATGCGGATTATCCTGAGATAAAGCCGCAGCTTCTTCGCGCGGAAAGACATACGGCTCTCCGTTCATAACCAGCTCGATGCTGTCCCAGCCTTCATAGTAATAAGGGGTCTCAAATGAGCAAAGCATCTTATAAACTACTTCCGGCGGAACGGTTCTCTCCCTATTCGCATTGCGCTCGAGGCAGGTTTCCGGGCTGGCCAGAACCACCACGCAAGTCTTTTTTGTAGCATGTTTCGATACTGACATGAGCATGCTCATTCTGCGCTTTCGCGAGAGATTGGTAGCATCGATCACGCAGGATCTGCCGTTCATGAGATCTTTTCTGACTCGTTGAGTAAGCATCTCAAAAACTACAGTTGCTTTGCCCTGTATCTCCTCAGCGCCGTACAGCTCCTTGCGTATCGCATCGGATGAGTGCACTGCATAGCCGCATTCTCTGTATTTAGATGAAACGAAGCTTTTGCCGCTGCCGGGGATTCCGACAAGCATCACAAGTTCCGTGTTCTTAGTCTTCTGTAACATCCTGTTCTTTACCTTTCAAATCAATATATCTTACAGGCGAGCCCGGGAACCTCACAGTCATGTTCCCGCAGTCCTCAAAGCCTTTTTCGCTGATGATCCGGATAAATCTGTTTTTAACATCTTCCAGATCGTCCAGTGTGCAGTTTTCCCTGTATAAATAGGGCCTTAATTCCGGCATATAGTCTGCCAGGTCCTTCTTGGTATACAGCTCAACCCCGTCGTTCAGGGTTACTGCCTGACCCAGCTGAAAAGCCAGACTCTTAATGCGATCTGTCTGATCATCATCCGAAACGGTCCATTCCAGCTGCCTCAGATCAGTTGATTGAAGCAATTTTACTCTCCCGGCAAAACCATTTCTCAGTACTGAGCGGGCTTCCTTTCTGAGTGTAGTATGTCTCAATTCCATAACACCCTTGCGTAGTACCGCCAGCAGTTTAATCGGTATATCGCGGGGAACCGGTCGGGAAATAAGCAAATCATATTCCTGCGGATGCAATGGATAAGTGGACAGAACTGAATTGTTGACTTCATCAGCAAAGCCCTTGTAACACCATGTAACAATGCCATCCTCGATTACAGCAAGATTGCGGTTTTCGCGAGGATCATCGTTGCAGAACAGCGGGCAATCCTGTGCCTCAGGGATTCTGTCAACAATATAAATGACATCCAGATCTGTGCTGTCTTCTGATCCGTGTACGTATCTTGCAAGAATAGTCATTGATCTGACCCCTTTCTATGTCCCGCGTCTGGCAATTTTCTTCTAAAGCCCATGATTAATATATCAGCGGTCAGCTAATCTTTCATGGCAAAAAAGGTGCGAGTTGTTTCTGTTTCTCAATGCGCTCCCGGATCAGCCCGACGAAGCTCTCGGGTTCCACTACTTTTAATACCGGGCCGAATGACAATATGCGGATCACCATCTCGGTCTCATCCTGCTTATCGTATTTGAGTGTAACCAGGTACTTGTCCTCGCCCACATGTCTGGTTTCTTTCTCGAGGTGTGAAAAATGAAGCATTACGCGCTCCAGGGCGTTGCGCCTGTCCTCCAGCTCGAATGTGACATCTGCAGTATCCGTGTCCATGAGCGGGACCTGTTCTCTGATCTGATCACTCGGCTCGCAGTCTACGACACGGGCGAGGTTTATTGTCCATCTGCGCTTTCTCCCGCCTGCAATAAGGCGGAATCTGTCGTCTTTCTCTGAGTACTCAAGATAATATGGGGTAACATAGATCTCCCGGTTGGAATCCAGCGTTAAATGCAGGTTTGTTTCATTTCTTAGCGCCTGCATGATTGTCCTGAAATTCCGGATATAATCCGGGTCTGTGTAATCGTCTCCGTCGGAGTACCTGTCATAGTAGACAAACATTTCCGGAGTGAAAAGCGGCTCCACATCCTCAAGGCCTGAAATGTCAGGATTAAACAGTTTAATCCGCGGGTCGAGGAGAAGCGACTTCATCCAGCGTTTTTCAAGTGTTGTCAGCGGTAAATCAGGCTCCTCAAGGATAGGTGTAGTCATGTCACTGCGGATCAGTTGCCATTTCTCACCTTTCATTCCGTCCGGAATCGCCAGAAGGCTCTCTCCGAAAGCATGCTCACTGACCAGTTCATACATTTTCCTGTCGGTCAGTGTGCCCTTTACCGCCTCTTTTATAATGGCTGCTGCAGCCTGATAATAACTGCCGTAAATCTCATGGAAAAGCATTTATTCTCCCCCTTTGTAGATATCATCAAGCTCACCGAAGTCGTCCCAGAAACAGCTGACAACAAACTCGTTCGTGCTCTGCAGATCAGTCACTCTTCCGGTAAAAGTCCTGAGCCATGGCAGCATTTCGACCGCATCGAACACATCCGCGGAAAATCGCCACAAAACATCACTGATCTGCTCCACGGTGCCGCAGCGCTTTTCACGTTCCAGCCTTTTGACAATGAACTGTTCATCAGGTCCTGCGTATACGGTCATTTCGATATGATCCAATTTGGAAGCATTGTTACCGCTCACGCCCCACACGTGCGTGCAAAACGCAGATGCCTTCTCGCGCAGGTCTTCCGGACAGTCGAAAGGCTCTCCGGTCTTCACCCTGTCGATCAGGTCCGTCCTGTGAAAAGAGAATCTCTCATTCGCCGGATTCCACCCAAGCAGATACTGTCTTCCGGTCTGCGTGCCGATGTATAACTTGAGAGGCAGTATCGTCATATTCGTACTGCCGGAATCGATAGTAATCAGCCTTTTATCAGTTATTCCCTGCAAAATGCTGTAAATAATTTCGCTGTCAAGCGTATTGAGTATGTAATGATGTTTAAAACGGAATTTCTGAAACTTCGCAGGCAGGCGGTTTGCAATAAAAAAGCCGATGACGCCGAGCGGCAGGCTTTCTGAGAAAAAAGCCGCTGCAGCATCCCAGGTTTCGAGATCAACATGATCCGCGCTAAGCCTGTATATCTTCTCGCGTCCATGTTTCTCAGCACTGACGAGCCCGAGATCCACATACTCTTTGATTTTTCTGCGTATAGTGGAGTCATCAGGCATATCGTAAGTGTCAAACCCGGCGATGCGTTCGTTCAGTTTATCGGTGATGTCTGCGATAGTAAGTCCCTCAGAGGATCTGAGGATATCGAGGATATGAAAATACAGGGTGATGTCCCTGTCTGTAAAGCTCTTGGTTCTGAACGCACGAAAAAGAGGGTTCTCGGCAGCCGCACGGCTGTCAATAGAGAGAAACACCCTTTTACCGTCTCTGTCGCGTCCGAATGACATATAGTCGCCAAGCCAGCTGTCTACCCTTCGCCGCTCATTGTCATAACTGCGTGCGCTTTTCTGCGAATAATCTTCGCGGTGCCTGAAACCATACACGTAGAAACTCCGCAGGTAGATTCGGATACGGTCAAAATTTTTGATCAGTTCACTGTACGCCATAAGTGATTGTATCTGCTGTCTGAAGTATCAGATCTCTTAGCTGCAGTTTCTCTTTCCATTTATTATCCAGTGCATCGTATCCATGGAGGGCGCCAAGGATGTTGCCTGCTACGGCGCCGGTCGAGTCGCTGTCACCATCGTGATTGACCGCAGCAATGATTCCTGCAGAGAAATCGTGCTCGTATCTGAGTGCGCAATACAGTGATACGGCCAGGGTCTCTTCCGCTACCCATCCTTCGCCAAGTTTCCTGATGTTTGTATCATCACTGCTGTCGTTGCCGGCAAAGTCTATTGCATTGCAGATGATGGTCTCCAGAGCCTCCCAGTAATCGCTCTCGCCGTACAGGCTGCGGGCTGATTCGACTGCGTCCTCAACCATTGTTATCAGAGGAGTTCCCTCCTCAGCATAGGCCGCCTGCTGAACGATTGCTGCAAAGATTCCGGACGGGAAGCATCCGAGTGGATGTCCGTGAGTAATCGCGGATATTTCCGTGCCCATCTCTACGATCTCCTCGAGTCTGGCTTCAGGGTAAAGCAAGCCAACCGGCGCGACTCTCATAATGCCTCCGCAGCCTTTGCTGCTATTGATTGGTTTGTATAAGTCGCGGCTCTTAGGACTCGCCAGTGCGCTCAGGCAGGTATTTCCCGGAGCTCTTTTGACATGAAGCTCAGGGATATTAACAAGGTTGCTCTCAGGAAGATTTTTGACAGGTTTTGTGACCGGATCGAAGCCCTGTGTCTTGTACCAGTCCAGATAAGCGTTGTGTACGTATTTATACATTTTGCGGTCCGCAGGGGCTGTGAATCCCGCAGCCATTGCAGTCATAATGCCGTCCGCAGTGAACAGAGTCATCTGCGTATCATCGGAGATAACCGCTGTCCCGGTCACAAAATTGATGTCGTATTCTGTTATGCCCGGTTTGCCGTATTCCTTGCGAATCGCTCTGAGTCTGTCGAATTCTACTGCATAGCCAAGCGCATCACCTGCTGCCCCACCGATCAGGCATCCACGGATTTTGTCCTTTATTCTGTCATTCATTTTTTCCACCAATATCTTTAGTAATAGGGTTCAGTCAATTTGACCAATTGCAGCTACATTAGCTGAACACTAACATAAGAACTTCACTAATGGCTTTATTTCTGTTCATTATACCAAAAAAAGAGTCAGTGAGAACTGTCCCACCGACTCCATTCAATAAACTATTTCATCGCGCTGCTTATTTCACCTCGAAATCGCGGTCTTCCTGCAAGTTACTTCAGCCCTTCGATCCAGGACTTCAGTTCATCTTCAGATATGCCGCTTTCGAGCCTGCCTCCCTCGAGCCAGTTGCCGCTTCCGGCGTTATCCGCGAGATTCTGTCCGCTTCTGCCGATACCGCTGCCGCCCGATGTGCAGAACGGGATCATTGTGATGCCATCGAAATCATAGCTTTCCACGAAGGTATCCATAATACGAGGCTCCTCACCCCACCAGATCGGGTAACCGATGTAGATGGCTTATACTACTAGTCGTTCCATACTTCTTTCGCGAGACGGAATACTGCCCAGCCCTTAGGCCAGCCAACGTACATTGTCGCGTGTGTGATGATCGCAGCGATCTCGTCCTTAGTGACCCCGTGTGCCTTCGCATTCTGCAGATGATATGTCAGAGATGAATCTGTGATACCCGATGCCATCAGCGAAACTACTGTGATGATGCACTTTGTCTTCACATCGATGGCCTCTTCATTCCACACTTCACCGAAAAGCACATCGTCATTGAGATGCGCGAACATAGGCGCGAATTCTCCAAGCTGGTCTCTTCCTGCTGTCTGTACTATCTTTTCACTCATCTTGCTACCTCCCTATCTTCTGGTCACCTGTGGACCACACGTGTTTTTCCTTAGCTGCTGCAGGCTTGTTCTGTGCCATTACTCCTGCAAGCGGATGCGGAACATAAGGTTCCTCCAGATATGCGAGTTCTTCACCCGTCAGTTCAAGGTCGACTGCCTTTGCAGCTCCTTCGATGTGGTGGAACTTAGTGGCTCCTACTACCGGTGATGTCACTTTGGTCAGAAGCCATGCCAATGATACTTCTGTCATGCTTACACCGTGTTTATCAGCTAGTTCAGCCACACGGCCTATGATCACATTGTCCTGACCGGCTGTCGCATCGTATTTGAATTTTGCATAAGCATCTTCTGCAGCGCGCTTTGTACCGCCCTCACCCGGCAATCTTGATAATCTGCCGCTGGCCAGTGCGCTGTACGGAGTCAAAGCGATATTCTCCTCATCGCAGTATGGCACCATCTCGCGCTCTTCCTCTCTGAAGATCAGGTTATAGTGGCCCTGAACAGAAACGAACTTCTCGAACCCTTCCTTCTCTGCCAGCGCGTTCGCCTTCGCGAGCTGCCACGCAAAGCAGTTGGAAATGCCGATATATCTCGCTTTGCCCGCCTTCACTATACGGTTCAGCCCGTCAAGTATGTCATACAGCGGTGTGTTCCAGTCCCACATGTGATAGATATACAGATCCACATGATCCATGCCGAGGTTCTTGAGGCTGGTGTCGATCATATTCTCAATATGCTGCTGGCCGCTTATGCCTGCCTCTATCTCTTCATTAGTACGTGGAAGGAACTTGGTCGCCACGACTACTTCGTCGCGCTTCGCAAAGTCGCGCAAAGCTCTGCCTACGAACTGTTCGCTGGTACCACTCTGGTATGCGATAGCTGTGTCGTAGAAATTGACACCGAGCTCCAGCCCGCGCTTTATGATCTCTCTCGAATGCTCCTCATCGAGCGTCCAGCTGTGCTGACCTCTCTCAGCATCGCCGAATCCCATGCAGCCCATGCAGATGCGGGATACTATAAGATCTGAATTTCCAAGCTGTGTGTATTTCATCTGAATCTTCCCCTGTCATTCATCTGGTTGCTGCCCATTAATTCTTCAAAAGCTTTATCAGGCAGTTATAAGTGATTTCATAGATTGTCTGGTATCTGAAATCGACTTCAGCTTCGTTCATTGCATCTTTCTGCTTGGCTGTTACTTCAGCGTACGGGTAGATGCCGAACATGAACGGAAAGAATATATACATAATCTGTTCGGCTTCGGTATCACTCAGATCCGTGCAGTATTTCCCGAGTATCTCCCTGAACAGCTTCAATGAATGTCCGTATGCTCTTTTGAACGATGCGAGAAGCTCTTCTCGGCTGTTTTCCTCCATGTCAAAGTTGTTCATCGACAGGAGTTTGAGAAGCTGTGCTCTTCTCTCAAGAGACTTTGCGATCTGTTCAGCAAGCTCCGTGCCGGCAAAGTTCTTATCACTGTTCAGAATCTTCTCAAGATCGGCGTTCCATCTGTCATATTCACGCTCGAACAGTGCGAGGAATATTTCTTCCTTAGTGTGGAAGTAGTTGTATATAGTCGGTCTGGAGAAGGAAGTGACATTGCTGATCTCCTTGAGAGTAATGTCCTTGAAGCTCATCGTCTGATACAACTGCTCGCATGCACCTACGATCTCTTCCCTTCTCTGTGCGATGATCTCCGGAGTTCCTTTGAACATAACCGTCTCCTTTCTATTGGTTGACATCGTGTCAGCAACTGTATATTAGCACTCGCTTGACACCGTGTCAACCACTTATTCATAAAAAATGCCGGACGTTGCCCGGCACTCTCAATAATGATTAAAAAAAGAATTTCTTAATCAATGTGCTGCACTATTTGTGTCTCAGATGGTTGATACCTTTTTCGTTTTCAGTCTCTATATCGATAGTCCCGATAAGCGTGTCATTTTCGGAATTGAATACACCTATCATATTGCTGAAATTGACTTTTTCCTTTTCTGCCAGGCAATTGCCCTGAGAATCTATGACTCCTATATAGTGATCATCGCTCGAAATCTGTATGTCGGACAGCAGCTCTCCAACGGTCGTTCCTTCAGGTATTATGCCTATTGTTGTCCTTCCTGTATCGGAATATACCAGATAACCGGTATTCTTCACATTGGTGCAGCTGATGACCTTTGACGGAAGATTTATTTTATCATATTGGCCATTTTTGATATTGACAGGCACAAGTGCGTAACCCTCGTAATCTCCTATGCCCTTGATATAAGCATATGATTCCGATCCTATGTCTATATTCCTTATGCCTCCGATAATGTAGTCCACGCCTTTGACAAGATGTTTTCCCTGGTAATGGATCCCTAAATCAGGCAGTACCGGATCACCTGTATAGTCTACAGAGGTGTTTCCGGAAATATTTATTGCCGAATCTTCGGTCTCCTTATCAATATACCAATAATTGATATCGACTCTGGCATCCGATCCGGAATCAATGCCATCAAGCTTAGCTGAGCTGCTGTATTGCCATTTTGTATAATTGCATCTTGATTGTATTGTGTTACTGTATTGAGCGATCCAGCAGTCTGCATTATCAGGCAAGTCCCTGCCATTATTCAGATAATTAGCGAAGAAATATGAATTTGCATATATTCCGGCATCATACCCATATGACTGAACAGTTTTACAGAAGGCTTGAGCAGCCGCGACCGCATCCTCCTCTGTGAGTCCCTTTAGTCTGCTTCCGTACTGGTTAAAGAACTCATAGTCCATATATACAGGCAACATGAGGTCTTCAGGTCCTATTCCAAGTTTTTGAAGTCTTGTAATGGCATACTCTGCCTCTCTTGCACCCTCTTCAGCATTTACTGCCTGGGAGAATACGTAGGCACCGCACATCATCCCGGCCCTTCTCGCATTGTTATAGTGTTCCCTGAACATTTTGTCGGACTCAATATTGCCTGATTGGTTGAGTGTAAGGGAAATCCGCATTATAGCAAAATCTATTCCAGATGCCTTTGCGGCCTTCCAATCGATGTCATCATCCTGATAAGTCGATACATCAACACCATCTACGATAAGAGAATTACGAAAACGCTTATCATGTTCACGATAGTCACTGCGGTCATCATAAGCCGCCGACACCTCAATGCCGGCAGAGGATAACGCAAGTATTAAAAGTAACATGACAGTAATAGCCTTCTTCATTATTCTCCTCTAATCTGAAATGAGCAAAAGCAGACGCTTCTTATATTTAACGTCTGCTCTGTTAAATCTGTATATGCGTTTTATGTTGATTAAGTGATGAGTTCGGAATACGAAAGAAGTGCGTATCTGTTATCCAGCATACGCACTTTAGCTAGCCAATTACTTTAAGGTATTCCGGCGGAACCGTTTTCGTCAGCCATACACCGTTTACCGAACGGAAGAACTTATATCCGTCTCTACTCATCCGCGAAGAATCGACTTCGTATATAACCGGCTTCCCGTGCCTTTGCCCGACCTTCCTTGCTGTATCAGTATCACCTGACAGATGGACATACAGCCTGGATTTTGGAATCAGCCCCTGTTCATCTATCGACGGTTTATATTTCATCCCGGTTCCATGATAGAGAACATCAGGTGGAACTACCTCTTCAAGTTCCACATCTACCGGTATCGAGTGTCCCTGATTTGCACGGATCAAACTATGGTCCTCATTGAATGAGTATCTCTGTTTTTCATCCTCAGCCACGATAGTTTCAAGAATATCCCTGTCAATCTTGTGAGTCTTGCCGACACCGTTGATAAGCTCATCAACATCAGCCCATCCGTGCTCATCAAGAGTAATACCGATGGTCTCCGGCTTGTGCCTCAATATCAGACTTATGTACTTGCTCGTGCTTTTGTAATTCATTTTCGCCAACGGCCTACACCACCACTACATACCCTTCTTTGCGTGGCTTTGCTGCCGGCTGTTCGCAGTCCGCATAACCCAATGCTACTGAGCAGCTGCCTTTCAGTGTCTCCGGAAGATCCCACTCCTTCAGGAGTGCTTTGCCCTCTTCCATCTCGAACATCTGCTTGCATCTGTGGATCCAGCATGAACCAAGTCCTGCAGCATATGCAGCATTTACAATATTGCATGCAACAGACGGTCCGTCGAATCCAGGGGTAAAGCCGCCTTCGGCCTCAAATATGAGTACGATTGTCGGTGCTCCGTAATAAGGGTCGATATCCTTGCCCATAACTGCAGCATTGAGAGCGGCTACTCTGTCACGATACTCCGGGCTCTGTACAGCAACAATCTGTACAGCCTGAGTTCCGCCGCCAGTTGGCGCGAAAGTGCCCGCTTCAAGAACAGCATTGAGTTCTTCATCTGTGATCTGCTCAGCCTTGAACTTTCTGATTGCTCTTCTGTTCTTCAGTACTTCCAGTGCTTCTGTTTTCATCTCCGGTCCTCCTAAATATATTATGTTCAGCGATTCCCTCGCCTTCAATTCCAAACTCTCTATGCCTTCTATTCTGCAATTACGACGCCATCGAGGATATCGTGGAATATCTGCAAACTCTCATTTCTGCGGGCCGTTCTCGCGTACATGTGGAAATAGAAAATATTCTCCTCGGATTTGACCACCAGCGACTCACCCGTCATATGGATATCTTTCACAATATACTGGTACTTTATCCCCCTGGCGACCTGCCCGTCGATCTCCCGCTTGACATCATCGAGCCATTCATACGAGAACTGCTTCATCCTCTTCCCGATATGCCTTCCCATGCTCGAGGCTGCCTCACGCGTGCCCATAAGCCATGCAGACAGCGCATTGGCCTGAGTCCATGTGACAGTAATAACAATATGTCTGACAGAATCCGAGATACACAGGCCCTTGCCGTTGGCAACAAGATTCATCTTCTGCAATTCTGCTTCACTCAGCCTGCGGAAACCTTCAGGACAATCCATATACAGCTTCTTATCTAATGATATTCTCATAGTAATCCCCCCTCCGTTGATCATTCTGTTAGTATTCTATCACGACATGAGAAGAATTTCTTTCAGCTTCTCGATTTCATCTGCGCTCAGGCTGATTCCCTTGCCCATCTTGCTGTGATCAGGCGACCAGTCCCGGATGTCGATCTTAGGCTCAGCGCCGCTCCACGACACAAGGTTGACCTCTCTCTTCCAGCCCCTTGTCTTCTCAGCAAGTACGCCAATGTGCTCTACTATTTCAAAATCAAAGTCCTTAGCCATACGCGAATTCCTCTTTGCTTTCTTGATACGCTCTTTGTCGCTGATAAGTGCCACAAGCAGCTTGCCTGTTACTAATGCGTCCTCATCCGCACGGTGCAAAACGCCGTGTCCTATTCCGTAGAACTCACACATGAGTCCCAGGTTGTAACCTTTCACCTCATACTGCGAGTTGTAGTCAGTCCGCCATTTGCCGGATTCCCGGTCATACACTTTGTCCGGTCCCTTGACCATCTTACTAGCCAGCTCCGCAGTGTCAATATATATGCGGTTTTCGTCGGGCAGAAAGCTCCCGCCGCTCCTTATGAATCTCAGGTCAAAATCAATATTGTGTCCGACAAGCGGGTCGTTTCCAACAAATTCTTCGAATGCGGGCAAAACGTCAGATATTTCCGGTGCGCCTGCTACCATCTCGTCGGTAATGTGGTTGATCTGCGAAACCATCTCCGGGATATGTACACCCGGATACACCAAAGAGTGGAATGACTCGACCGGCTCTCCGTCGCGGAATCTGACAGCCCCGATCTCAACGATCTTGTCACGCCAAGAATACAGGCCCGTCGTTTCGGTATCGAAAGCAACAAAAGACCTGCAATTCTCCGCATCCTTAATACTAGCTGTGTTAACAATCTTATCCATTATCTAAACTGCTTTATAGTCTCATCATAGCAGTATCCTGCAGAAGCCAGCTTTTCTATGATGTCTTCTACTGATACATCTTTGGCTGCACAGAAATCCTCAAGTGACTCATAATCACGATCTCTCAGATGCATGTTTATGAAGCTGTACAGCATGTTCGGGTCTTTAGGTATATTACTCATATCTCTATAATTCTCGCAAAATAAGCACTGTTATCCCAAGGTTGTCGCCGGGCTGGATCCGTATTACCTTAGGGTGATACTTATACTCTTCCACTATCATGTTTTTGAGGTTGGTACCGTGGTTGTATCCGTGGATCAGCTTGATTTGGTATGTGCTGCTGTCAGCGGTCTTCAAAGCTTTGTCAATCACCTTGATGGCTTCATCCTGAAACAGCCCGTGCAAATCAACTTCAATAATAGATTTGCCCATTTTCTACTCCGAATTACTTATTGAACTCTCACCGGTATGCATTAATATATCAAAGTTCTGTGTATATCATTCCCATCTTGCCGCGGTCGGAACGCATCAGCGAAATGTGATCAACAATCATAGACGTGCCAAAATGCGAAGACAATTCCTCCGCCGATGCTTCCGACAGTTTGCCTTTTGCCCTTCGGATAATTGTGATGTGTGGTGAGAACTTCTTCCTGTCAAAAGGAATGTCAGCTTCCGCAAGCGCTCTTCTCAACCTGCTAGCTACAGAGTTCAGTGGTTCACAATTCTCAACTCCTACCCACCACAAGTCATTGAATGCACCTACTCCGCTGAGCTTTAATTCAAAGGGCTTGAACTCTATGCTGTCAATGACTTCCTTCACATATTCAGGATCATCATACTCACCGATGAAAGCAATCGTCAGATGCATATTATCTGGCACGGTCTCTTTTCCACGAATGCCATAAGTCCTCATGGTATCCTGGATATCCATGAGAGACTCTTTCATTGATTCATTAAGGTTGATTGCTATGAATAATCGCATTGGTAAGTATTACTTCAATTCCTTTAAATACAGGATATTACATGCAAAATGGCCTGTGGCTCCATACCGTACATCAGTCCTGACAAAGCCATTGCGCTCATACAGTTTCTGAGCTGCTATGGTATTATCAAATGTCTCTATGTAGCATTTTGAGTAATGCTGTCTTGCAAATTCAAGTGCTGTGTCCATCAGTGCCTGTGCGGCTCCTGTGCCTCTGAGTTCAGGGAGGCAGTAAAGTTTCTGAAGCTCGCACACATCACTATGGCCATCTATTTTGCCTATTCCAACCCCTCCGGATATATCACCAGACTCATTTTCTATGACCCAGTAATGGATACCATCTCCAGAATACTCTTCCGACAGTTCTCCCAGCATAGGATCGGTCCAGATAGTTCCCTCATGGTCCTGTCCTATCTCAATCAGACATGATCTGATTACCTGCTCTAAGCGATTGTTGTCATCTGGTTGTATTTCTCTGATTGTGAATCTTTGCATCGTTCTGTTTACCAATAATTATTCAACGCTACTCTGCAATATATGCTGCAACTATCTCCCCATAGTATGTTACATGAGGATCTCTGTTTGCCATTGGATTACTGCTTGGCACATCCTGTGGGTACAGTCTCTCCACTATTTCCTGTGGAAGCAGCTCAAGCTCCTGTGGCTGTCTGTAGATGACCCTGCACTCAAGTGTAAGCGGTAATTCCTTGATTGCCGGTACCGATACTACCTGCGAATCTACCAGTGTGATGCCTGCCTCGGCAACCTTGTCTATGTTTCTGCCGCTTTTGCTGCCGCAGACTGCGATTATATTCTTGTCAAAATCGCCTACCGGCACATTGATTGTGAACTCAGGGTTCTTGTCCAGCTGTTCACGGGTAAAGCGTCCTTCGCGCACATATACTGCGAAAACCGGTCTGCTCCAGTTGATGCCGAAAGTGCCCCATCCGATGACCATGCTGTTCACTTTATCTTCTGCTTTAGTTGTAAGCAGAATGCCGTGTGGCAGTGCGTTCAGGATATCTCCGGCATATTCTTTTACATCGATTTTTCTCATAGTCCTTGTCTCCTTATTTATTATTTGGTCTATTCTGCTTATCTTGTAACATCTACCCAGCAAACAGGATTTGAAAGCTTTTCAAGCTCATCTACTGTTAGTTCAACTACTGAATCCTCGCCGCCTATTCCCGGAAATACTGTTTCTCCCATGTGTTTTCTTATCGACAGATCCAGATACAACCTTGCCGTATCCTTAAGGCAAAACGGATTTATAGTTCCCGCTATGTGGCCAACCAGGTCCTCAGTCTGTTCAGCAGGAAGCATACTCGGTCTGAAGCCGAACACGTCCTTGAACTTTCCGTTATTTACCCTTGACTTACCAGAAGCGATTACAACGACAGCAGATCCACCCTTACCTTTGAATGCCAGTCCTTTGCAAATTCTGTCAACGTCAACGCCGAGAGCAATTGCTGTGCTCTCTGCCGTAATGTCCGTATTCTTGAAATCAATTATCCGGTCTTCCATACCTTGGCTACGAAGGTATTCCCGGCATTTTATTTCCGCTGCGTTCATTACCGCTTGCACCTCATAAGGTTTCTGTCATTACTTATATACTTTGAGTGCTACTTGAAGCATTCTTCACGGGACATATTATCCATATCTCCCGCTACAAGTCGGTTTGATTGTGCTCTGATGAAATTTCCCTATAGAGTTTTTCTACCAGCCCCGTTTCTTATTTCCATCAGTATATCCCCAAGCAGGTTCTGTCCGTTCCAGTACTCTGGTTTTCTTGCATTTGGATCATCTGCAGTCATTCCAATACCCCAGATTTTATCGCCTGGGCTTGCTTCAGCCATAATCGCATCTCCGGTTGTCCTCAGTTTGGCCATGAGGTCAGGGTTCTGTGTAAACTTGGCATAATTGGCATTGAATACGATTTCTCGCTTACAACTATCCCATGTAGCTGAATCAAAATCGCTTACCAGCTTGCCGAGGTCTTTGCATTTTCCCGGATTAGTTTCATTCATTATTTGCTGGTAAGTAACGATATCTCCGAAAAGAATAGCCTTCTTTGCCATCATATACTGCTCAACACAATTATACTTGATGCCCTCGATCACAAACTCTCTTGGAAACCAGTTGCTGAATTCTTCGTTCTTGTGATGGAGTTTCCAGAAGAAGACAAACTTGCTGTCATCTTCTTCGTCAACACAGATACCCAACTCCCTCATTGTATTCTGACCTAACTCCAGGATTCTATCATCAAGTACTGCGAAGAAGATATTAATGTCAAAATCAGGGTTATTTTCAATCCAGTCTTTACAAGCCTGCAATGCTTTACGCCATGCCTTATCCTTTGGATATCCGAAAATACCTGATGATATCAGTGGGAATCCTATTGAATGGCAGTCATTCTCTTTTGCACGTTCGAGGGATTCTCTATAACAGCTGTACAGATCCTGTGGCTCGTGATGATTACCATCATGCCATATCGGCCCAACAGCATGTATCACGTACTTTGCCTTAAGAGCAAAACCAGGTGTAATAACTGCTCCGCCAGTCGGACATCCACCGATTTTATCGCATGCTGCCTGCAACTCGTGTGAGCCAGCGGCACGGAAGATTGCTCCACACACGCCGCTTCCCATAGCAAGACTACTGTTTGCTGCATTTACAATGCAGTCTGTATCAAGATCTGTAATTCCTTTTTTCCATATTTTAATCGTACTCATATTCTTTCTTAGTCTTTATTTCTAGTGTATTTACATTTTGGATAGTTTGAACAACCATAAAACTGATTGCCTGCATATGCACCTTTTTTAGCTGTCCTTATGACCAACTTGCCGCCACACCACGGGCACACCTCCGGTGCTACAGCTTTTTTGCGAATAATATCTATATGTGCCTGTTTAACTGCTGCATCTGTCCCTACATACTGAGAAACGATTTCTGATAATCGATCAACTTCTCCCGTTGAAAGCACATCAGGAAATGATATCCTAACATCTCTCATGAAGTGCTTAAGCTGGTCGGAATTAATTATCGTCGTCTTGCTCGAATCATAAGCAACTTCCTTAAGCTCGCCTCGGTTTGAAAAAACTATAACTGAATTAATCGGAGCTGATGTATTAATGAGGTTTCTCAGTGCTTTTATATGAGTTTTGTTTTGCCAGATTGGATTATAAAAATGGTGATTCTCTGTTGTTTTGGCACCTATCCAATTCTTCCCTGCGTATAAGGAAACCGTCCAGTTTTTATTCTGCTCGTTACCGAATATATAGCCAGCAAAATTCTTACTTTCAAAAACAAATATGCCTTTAACACAAATAAGAACTACATCCAGCTCAGAAGTACTGCCATCATCACGCGGAACAAAGACGTTTCGTAGAACTCTTCCATAAAGTCCCTTTTGAATTGCATCAGATGCAGCAGCTGCGACAGTTATCTCTCCATATGTGCCTTTGCTTTCAGGAGATTCATGCTTCTGCCAAACTGCAATTGCAACAGCAATTATGATGACTAATACTATGATAAGACTATCCATTCACTTCATCCTATCCGCTCGCTTTTTTATTGCTTGTCTTATATTGAATTATTGTAAACTGTCTAACGCATTGCCATATCTTTCATCCCTGGCGCTCGGAATTCACAAGGCACGCCTACTTGGCACTTTCCGCATCCATATCTTGGGGCATATTTCTTCTTCATTGTCTCAACATGGCGGTTGCACTTGATGTTGTTCTTGCCATGCTTGAGAGATATCGCTTTCGCAGGGCAATTTCTGATGCAGGCTCCGCATTTGATGCAGTAATCATATATACCTGTATATTTTCTTACGTCCGGTTCGAATTGTTCAGAGATAATAATGCTGGCGAATCTTCCGGCCATGCCCATTTCTGTGATCAGGCCTCTAGATAAGCCGAATGTACCAAGGCCGCACGCATAGGCTGCATGTCTTTCAGACCACTTGCTGTCAGCATGGAAATCAGGTCTGATTCCATTCATTGTCATTTCTATTTTGAGGCCAAACCGTTCATCTGAAGATGGCACGCAGGCAGTCATGCCATGTTTCTCCATGTGCTGACGAATAGCAGCCATGAATTTACCAATGAATTCCTGGCCCTCGATTCTTGCATACAGCCACTCAATGGATGGATCTGTACTATCAACACGATTGCTGACTCTGACTGCCTCGGAGAAAGGCAGGAAGAAAGAAATAACAGTCTTTGCACCCGGCAGCCACTCAGACGGTCCCATGTAATTAGGCCCTATTACCTCTT
>JBGUIG010000027.1:0-14527 GCA_045112795.1 Anaerovoracaceae bacterium
GGTCTGTAAAACCGACACCCCTAACCCCTATGCGACACCCCTGAGAGGGCAATCGTTAATTTGTATCAAATTTTGCGTCTTGCTTTCGATTACCTTAATTTCTTCTGGTTTTATCTGTGAGTATTCTGCTCTGATCTTTGCCAGCTCTGCTTCTACTTCCGGCTCCTGCTCTGCTTCATCAAGATAGTATTTCCACTGTGACTTATCGAAGTCTTTATGCCCTTCATACCAGAGTCTGCCCAATGAATTCTCGACCATATATCTTACGATCCAGTCTGGAGTGAAGAGCTGGGTTGCTGCCGGAATTCGTTCTTTTGTGATCTTTACATTTTTCTTAAGAAGCGCAAAGGTCTCATCTTTAAGTTCAGAGTTGTAATACTGGTATAACCAGCCTATGATCTGAACCGCATCAGTCCAGTCCTCTTCTGGAATATCTGTGACCATTCTTCCTACTACACTATCGTTCCTGAGAAGATTTGCAGGGAATAGCAGTTCTGTCCAGTTTGAGATCTTCTCAAACATATATGGCAATGCATCACACAGTGCATTGCACTGTGTAATCAGAAGATATTTATACAGTGCTTCATTATCCTGATTTTCCAGAAGATCGATTACTGCAGCTCTATCTATACCCTGTAAATCGATTGTCATCGCGTCTTTAAGAATTTCCGGCTTGAAAGCTCCCGTCTCATCAGTAAACACTCTGACCTTTGATGGCAGGTATCCGTTGACTTCCATAAATCTGAGAGCAATAAAACGATTGAACCAGGTATATGCTGCTTCTTCCATTACCTGCTCATATCCCTTTTTATTGATCTGACCTATAAGCTGATTTCTCTGCTCAACTTCTTGATCGGTAAGGATGCGACTACCTATAGTCTTCAGATTTGAGACATAACTTCCGTCTTCGGTAACACCATATTCGAAAGCACGCTGCTTACAGGACTCAATAAGCTGCACTCTTGCCCATATTGCGTAACTCTTTATTGCTGTTTTATTCATAAACAATCCTTATCAAATGATATGTAGAACATCGTGCCCATCTAATAGCTCAACTAGTTTATCTCTTATATCATCCACATATTTATCAATATCTTCCTGATTTTCGAGCTTAGCTGTGTAGCTGATGCTACTCCTGCTTGCTGTTACTGTATCAATATCAGGTGTAACAGGAACCATTAGCGCCTTAAGATATTGCTGTCTTATACTAGATATTTGTATCCTCATGGCATCTAGTGAGGTAAGTGTAGTTGCTTTTGCAGCAGCATCTCTTTTAGCGACCAAAGCACTGTCAGCCCTTTCAACAGTACTCTTCTGATCCATTCTGGCAGCCTGATGGATTTCTCCCATTGCTGATTGAATCTCCGAAGTAACATCCTGCTTCTTAAGATCAAGCAGCTGATCATATATCGTCTTCACTTGGTGCATGAGTCCTGGAAGTTCAGATATGCTTCTATACGGCTTTGTCATCTTGATGATTGAATCCATCTTCGACAGAGCCTTCGTTGCCTCATCCTCAGCCTGAATATAGTCCTTTTCCCCAGAAAGATTCTTCAACATTTCCAAAGCGCTATCAAATACAGGCCTCTGGTTATTGAAAAAAGCGAGTATAGGATCCATATCATCTGACAGATCCAACAAGTCATCTTCGCTTGCAATTATCTTATTCAATAACGCTATATTATCCTTTTTCTGCGAAAGTATATCGTCACACAGCTTTACTCCGCCCTCTACAATCGACCTCTCCGGGTATGTGCCCATCATATATTCTCTATCCAGCAGTCCCTGTAGCATAGTTCTCTGGGATGTAAAGTTCTCAAGAATATATGCAATGAGACCATCTTCATCCGAAGGAACATCCATAGTATTGAAATACTCTTTTAATACCTTCCGGGCTCGATCAATTATTGGTTGGCCAATTTCTGTTCTTTTTGAAACAAGCGTCTTGTCTATTTCAGTTTTTCTTCTCAGATAATCAGGAATATGTTTATCTGATGGTTGTATTTGACTTCCAGAATACTGGATTAATACTTTTTGAGTCGCAATAAGACTTGCTACAGCTGCTGCTATATCTATCTCTCTCCAACCATAAGGGATTGCAGCGAACCTGCGGTGTATGTCCCCCATCGAGGTTGGCAACATCTTTATATTCTGCAATTCAAGGTATTGTTCGATTTCACTGACAGCTTCAGGATTGTCTACTTTTACCCCACCACCAATCGTCATTTGTTTATTAGGATTAGTAAGAATACTCAGAATCTCTGCATCATTATCGAAATTCTTTTGGATATAACCAAGCTTTGAGTAAACACTCTCTATAAGCGTTCCAAGTGTGCCTTCAATCTTATCTTTTACTGATGAAGTCTTAGTAAACGATTCATCTCCCGCAACGAAAACTCTGGCGTCAGTTATGGCTGATGCGATATGTTCTTTTGCCACTTTTTCATATGCAGATGCCTGTTGCTGCTTACCTCTAATGATGTGTTGGATTGCTTCTGGCAATTGCGCAACGTTTCTACTCTTGACGTATTTACGGATCTTAGCTGCTGCCTCGAGGTCATCAAAGTATGGGTACTTATCAGAAAGAAGGAATATAGCTTCATTATCAACATTCGATTTCATGATGAGATTCTGCTCTGGAGTCTTATGCAGATCCGTTGCATCAGTAATAAAACGCAAACGAACAGAGCCAGTCAGCTGGCCAATTGTTGTTTCATCTATAATCTGGTCATAAGGGAAATCATATTTACCATATTTGAATTTTTTGCTGACATACAAGTCACCAAAGATGATCTGAGAAATAGACTGAATGATATTTGCACTATCTACCGGAGTGTTTCGTATATCTCTCTCAATATCCTGCTCATCGTCAGTCAAGAAGGTATATGTATCACCATTACGAGAAACATAGTTTTCACGTACCAGTCTATCCAGTGAATCCTGGATATCTCTACGCATGTTGATTTTATCTGCACGAATATCATCCACCATAAGTGTAGTGATGTTATCGAGATTAGCCTTGATATCATCGACATAGCGGATCAAATATAAGAGTTTAAGAACGTCTACATCATACTGCTCAATACCATCGTGGTTATCGGCAGCGGTCTGGCAGCGGTCTATAACGCGGCGAATAGCACTTTCAAGGAATGTATGCACAGTGTTATAGAACAAGCAGAATGGAACTAATGCGTTTTCGTCTTTATTCTCGATTGCCTGTGCCGCTTCTTGGAAGCCCGAAAGCATTGAGCGCTCTCCACCTGAAAGATGCTTGCCGGAATTACCGTGCTTTCTGATCTGTGCAAGAACGTTCTGCATCAGCCTGAACTGATATGGAACGAACGGATACGTTTCTACAAAGTCAAACTCACTTGAATAGCCCTTGAGATCCATTACAGCATCAGTGAACGTAAAAAGATTTTTGAGAACGGCACTGTTTTGTCCATAACTCATAAGAAGCATTTGCTCTGCCGCTTCCGTCTTTGCAAGAATACGCTTTTTGATAACTTCATCTACTGAAGACGACGAGAGGCTGAGCCTTGTATTGAATCTACCTTGGATCTTGGAGAAATCATCACCGCTGATCTTGGTGATAGAATCAATAGCCTCCTGACTGGTAACCATGACCCACACTCTGCCGCCACATCTTGAACCGATTTCTTCTACGATAGTCTGAAGATTGAGCATAAGGTTTCCATCAGCACCTATATACTGACCGACCTCATCTATCATAAACAAGAGTCTGAAATCTTTCCCCTTGCTATCGATGTATTCTTTGATCTCTTTGACGAGTTGCTCAATGGACATGTCTGCTGTCTCTGTTCCATTAAACCAGTTTCTTGCAGCTGTCTCACTCATATCAAGTGTATCCATCAGGACTTCAACAATATCATCCTCAAAGAACGCAAATGCATCTCTGGTTTCCTCCCAGTCGGATCCGTTCACTTCTTTGAACTTTGCTCGAAAAGCATCTGTTCTACCAGATTTCTCAATAAATTGCTCGAGCTTAGCCACCTTAAGATCATCACCATAGAAACCACGATATTCGTAGAACACCTTGGCAAATACTCTCAGTATTGCTGTCTTATCCTTGTTCAGTGGGCTCTTTGAGTCAATGTTAAAAAGAATCGTATCAGTCGGAGCCGAAGCACATCTTTCAAGCTGCGCAAACATCATCGGGTCATCGAATTTGTCCACAAAATAGTCGACAGCATGTTTTCCGGCTACTACATCATTTGAAAGAAGGTATGAAAGGATCTTGAGAAAATGAGATTTACCACTTCCGAAGAATCCTGAAATCCAGACACCTATCTTATCTGTAGGCATTGTAAGAGATTTTTCATAGTTGCCCAGGAAGGTATTGAAATGCCTGCGCAGTTCTCTTGTAATGATATATTCGCGGAGCTCCTGTTCAATGCTTCGTTCGTCGTTCTGAGCGACTTTAATGACTCCGTTTATATCTCGATTAATATCTGATTTATAAATGTATTGAAGCTGCATTTAATAGTCCTCCTGTGCGCTATAGTAAATTGAAAGCTCTGTAATAATGACCATCTAGGAACTTGCCAAACAGTCCTAAGTCCTGACCATTGAATGTTCCTGGATAAAGCATCAATACAGGAATATCTGAGAAGATATGTTGTAGGTTATCAAGAATCTTGTGAGATCTCATGAATGGGTATACCTTACCAACACCTATTATGAGTAAGACATCACCATGTTTGTGCGGCTCATACTTCATTTTCTCAACGAATGCTTCAGGCGTTGCAACTTTCTGTAGTTGCTCCTGAAGATACTCTTTGCCTTTTTTCTCTTCCATGGCAGGAATGCTTTTCAGGATGTGTTTGTCTTCGCATATCTCCAGGAAGATTTTGTACAAATCACATTCTATCAGGTGATATGGCACATCTTTCTTTTCAATGAGGCTCTTGAAGTATGCTCTTACAGTCATCTCCTCTTTCGGGTCATAACAGAAAACGTGTATTCCAACCTCATTAGACAGGCCCTTGTTTGTAAGAAAAGCCTCTTCAGACAGCCTGTTCGAAACCTTCTTTAAATTGTCCATTATGTTAGTTTGTTTCATTAAGAGGCTCCTTATCTAAAGCAATTAAAAGCCGGAAGAGCTGCTATATCGTTATCAGCACGTATAGCATCCTCCAGCTCCGGTGCGATTGTTACTATATTCAAGCTTGTAGATCTAACAGTATCCAGATAACCACATTCAACGAGACATTTATTTAGGACCTGTTTTATCTTATTTATTGTTGCATCACTCCACGAAGCAACATTGTCGTTTTGCTCTTGCAGTTGAAAGAAGAAAACATTCAGATCTTTGCGTGAATAATCGAACTCCTGTGTCCTGAACTTTTCGCCAATAACTGTAGTCATGAAGTCCCACACGATTCGGTTGTACTTCATCATTGCGTACAGATTGATTTGTTTGGCTACATCTGCAGATGCATTTGCAAGCAGATACACCAGGGTTTCAGAATCAAGAGCATCTATTCTCTGAAAGCAGGTCTTCGATATCGACTTAATCATTCTTTCAGTAGGAAACTGGAACAAGTTCTCTTGTGCTATCTTCTCAACAACCTCTTCCTTGTCCATCCCCTCACACAGCAATGATGCCACAGTTCTTATTTCATAAAACAGGAATTGCTCTCTAGTCAATCCGCCATTATAATCGCTAGTCATAGTCCTTCCTCAATCACAGAATTCCTTATTTCGTATAATCGATGAGTTCTAGTGGCACGTTCTTGTTTGCTCCAAATAATGCCGGCCTATTAATATTATTAGCATTCCGTTCTTCGAACATTTTCCACAGTGCACTATCTTTCTTGCAATGTATTTTCAGTGGGAATTCTCGTCCAGGAACGATGAATTCTATAGCATCTGTTCCTTCAAAGTATAAGTCAGTAATTGACATCTCTTGATAGCTCCACCCTGGGAAGATCGCATTAGTCGCTATTTTTTCTACTGTTGCAGGGAATACAATTTCTTTTGCTGCAATACGGGCGAAAGCAAATTCCTCAATGGATTTCAGTTTTTTTGGCAGCTTGACGGTTTCAAGATTATAACAGTCAAGGAAGCATTTCTTTCTAATAGTTTTTAGCTTAGTCTCGCTCAAATCTACAGATTTAAGTGATTTACATCCTGCGAACGCAAATGATGCAATTGAAGACAAGTTCTTACTAAAAACGATTTCCTCTACACGCATTCCCCCATAAAATGGTTTGCCCTCGATTTTCGTTACTGTATCAGGCATGACAACCTTCTTAATGTTTAAACCATCAAACGATTGCGCACCTATCACTTTGACGCCCTCAGGAATAACAACGGTTTCTTCATCTCCTGAGTATTTTACTAAAACGCCATCTTTGATTTTGAATTCTTTTGGAGCTTTTATCGCATCCTTCTTTCCAGCTTTCGCAGTCTTTTTTGCCGGGTCTTCGAATTTCTTATTCTTGTAGTCAACACTCTTAAGCAGCTCCCAGCATGCTTCTGAGCCTATGTCCTTGGCGAAAGCAACAACATCATCGTAAAAATCAACAATTGGCATCTGAGCTGATAATGCTGCATCCAAAAGATTCACAAAGCCGCCACGTATAATAATGGATAGAGCGGAGCGGAAGATGAGTTCATTGGTCAGCTTATTAAAGTCCTGATTCTTTTTAAAAGTAGATTGAAGTGCACCAGTTCCATGACCCATACTCAGAAAATATGCATTTTCTTTTTCCGACCAGTACTTATCTACTTTTCCCAGCTTGTTTTCCCAAACGCTACAGCTTAAGAGGTCTTCCTTCCAGCCCGGATAAAACCCAGTAAACGAAACACTGTATTTATTCTCTTCCGGATAAACAGGAAAAGCTGACGATATGGCTTCATAGAATAAACTGCTTGCTTCTTTTCCAAAGACAAATCCCGGGACAGCCTTTTTCTCTGCAAGGAATGCTTTAGCGCTCTCTACTGCCTTATCTCCAGAGAGTTTCGGGAAAGCGATTACACTGATAGCATTCAGCACTCCTGCAATCAAATAATCCGTCACATGAAAACCGTTCTCGGCTAAATCTATATCGCGTATGTCGGAGAACGCAGCCTTCAGATCAGTTTCATCTTCAAGGCCTTTGAGTGCTTTGGCGTTCTTCTTGAGATCTGTTTTATCCGGTTCTGTTGTGAAGACAAATAATGGTTTAAGCGCATGAGTTCTCTTTATAGTTATACCATTCACAGCCTCTGTAACATTACCCATCTTATAGCTGGATGCTCCACCATAATCAATAATTACAGGATCACCTATGTTTACTTTTCCTGTTCCAAGGAATTTGTATGCTTTTCCATCATTAAAGGTAACCTCAAGTGTTTGTTTCGGTGATGCCGGGGTCATCGAAAGATACCATTTTTTCTCTGCGGCTTTTTCAAACGACATAGAATTAATAGTTTTTTCAGTATCCATATTTGTCCCCTCCTGTTATTTCAGCGTCCATTTCCCTTTTGCTGGTAATAGAATGTTGTTGAATAGACTTTTCAATGGTTTTGGCGCAAAATATACATAGAATATTATACATTACAACAGTTCCAGTATAAAGAATTTAATCCCAGAGTTATTGAAATGGCTGAATTTCAGGACAGTTCTATGTAGGTAGTTGATTGGCATCTTATATGCCGCTAACAATCTGGAGGATAAACATCGATACAAGGTCATAGTGTCCCTGCCCACTATCTATTCCTTTATCTGAGCCAGATAATCATCTATTGCTTCCAGCATTCTTTCTTGGTTCTCTGCTATTTCATAAACTGCATGCAATTTTGAATAATCGCTTCCAATAGGTTCAAGTATCTCTCCAACTTCTGTTACAAGTACCCTTATCGAATCAACGTCCGCCATCATCATAGACACAAGGCCCATAGCTTCATCTTTATTCATCATTCTTTCTCCTTCTTTTTATCATCTTTCTTAGTTTTAGGTGCAGTATTAAAAGCAGGGACACCATAACCGGCTATCTGCGACGACCCTCTGACATACGACTGTCGTCTGCAGGCATTTCCGCTGTTGCCCTCGATTGTTGTAACTGTCTTCCCATCGTAGGACTCCACAATTCCGGTGTGATCCATCACTCCGTCATGGTCAAAGTCAAAGAAGATTATATCCCCCGGCTTCGGTGCATATCCCCTGCTGGCCCATCGGTGTCTTTCCTTGAACCAGTTTGCACCGTTACCGCATATAGCATATTTCGGGATGATTCCTGCTTTTATATATCCGCATTGGTCGCCACACCAGCTGACGAAACATGCGCACCAATGCACATGATTGCTGAAGCCATACCACTTCCAGAATTTGTTTCCACCAACATTTCCAAGCTGAGCCTGGGCTACCTTTACAATAGCTGTATCTCCGGGCCCGATCTCATAGAAGTCATATGCAAAGTTGTTGCCTTCTTCGTCGCCAACTGTCATAAAGGTCGCACTGAACAGAATCGTTATAACTACAACCATCAGCAGGATCGCTCCTACTGCAGAGTACGTCGTGAGCATTGCCTTTGCATCTTCTGCGATTCTCCTAAATACGCGTTTTGCTCCGTCGGTCGCACGGTTGCCAGCCCTGCTTTCTCCCCTGCTGAATACACTTATGCGAGTACTATTGCTCTGTTTTTTCAGCTTGTTTATTGCATACTCTTTCTGCCGCTGCTGTATGAGCCGTTCCTTGCTGCTAACGCCATCGGGCAAATCAGCATTCCTGGCAGTATTCTTTTGCCCGCGTCTTATCAGCAGATTATTATCTGCAAGCACATTGTCTCTTTGTCCTTCGGCATCACGTATCACTTCACGATCTGCCAATCTACGGTCATTGATCGATCTCTCTGCTCTGTTTCTGACGAATTCTTTTGCTCTGTGATGAAAATATTCATCACTTTCAGTGCCTCCGGTGGCCAAATTGCCGAATTCAGTCACATTTTGATGAAAATATTCATCGCTTGATGCCTGTCCCAGCTGAATTGCTCCCCTGGAATGCTGAATCATTTCAACGCCTGTCCTCATGGCATAACTGCCGGAATCAGTCATTGCCGTCTCCATCGCATCAGGCGCATATTCATATTGACTGTCTTCCTGACTGAATATCTCCACAAGGTCATCTCTTGTCCTCATCGAGATATCCTTGAATCGGTCTGCCATGAGTCCCGCGCGATCAACCGTTCTGACTATATCCGCAGAATTCTCTTTTATATTTACCTTCACTTAGTTCCCTCCTCTCCTCAGAATCCGGACATTATAAAAGCACCCTTTCAGGTGCGTCCGATGTATCAGGAGGCGATTGTCGCCTCCTTCAGTTAATCTTCCTTTCGGAGATATCTGTCTACGAGATCACTGAATCCCTCATTGTTTCTGGCTACTTCCATGATCCTCCGTTTGAACTCTGCCTCCTCTTCCGGAGTCACAGACCTCTTTCCGGATGTCTGCTCCTGCTTGCGGAACGCTGCGCTCTCATCAATTTTTGTCGTCATGAGTTTGTACAGTTCAGTGTTCTTAGGGAAGTCATTCTCGAACGGCACCAGATTCGACCCGATCTTCATCAGTCCATGGCCGGCCTCTACATTGGTGATATAGTTCAGCTGATCTTCTGAGATATTAAGGAGCTTTGCCAGCTCTATCCTGTCCGATGCCGCCTGATTGAGCATTACTATGAACTCAGAGTTGCTGAGCATGGTCCTTGCTGTGTATGACTGCAGCAGATCGCTGACGTTCTGAGTTATGCCTGTGCAGTATGCTCCATACTTACGGACCCGCTTCCACAGCTTATACAAGAACTGCGCCGAGTATTCGTGCATGAAGAGCAGATAAATTTCATCGATATAGATGAATGTCTTCTTACCCTTTTCCCTGTTCTGTGCGATTCGATTCATTATGGAATCAAGAATCACCAGCATGCCGATCGCTCTGAGCTGTTCGCCAAGTTCGAATATGTCGTAGCAGATAAGGCTGTTGCTTGTATCCACATTGGTCTGCTTGGCAAAGGTGTTGAGAGATCCTCTCGTGAAGAGTTCGAGCTCAAGTGCCAGCTCGTGAGCCTCAGGCTCGGGCTGCTGCAGGAGCACATCTCTGAAGTCCTGAAGAGTCGGCGGTGTTCCCATATAGTTGCCCTGCTTGTAGTAGCGGTACACTATCTCCGTGCAGCGGTCTATGATGGACTGCTGGCCTCTCGAGAACTTATGCCCCGAGATGATCTGCTCGCACAGCGACTGCAGGAACTGTGACTTCTCTATCACCGGATCCGTCTCGCTGTAATCTCTTGATAGATCCATAGCGTTGATATGGTTAGGCGAGGCTGCAGAGATCTCGATCACTGAGCCGCCAAGCGCATTGACCAGTGGCGCATACTCTCTTTCCGGGTCGATGATAATAATATCCACCTTTCCAAGAAGTTTGAGAAGCGCGATCTCAAACTTTGCGAAGAACGATTTGCCTCCGCCTGACACGCCCATTATGAAAGCATTACCGTTCAGGAGCTTTGTCCTGTCGGCTATGATCAGGTTGCGGGAGATAACATTTCTGCCATAGTAGATCCCGCCTCTGTCTCTTATCTCCTGCACCCTAAAAGGCATGAAGATAGCAAGAGAAGAAGTAGTCAGTGTCCTGAATGCATTGATGAATCTGGTACCGAACGGCACTGTTGTCTTGAGCCCGTCCAGCTGCTGATATCTCAGTATCGACATCTGATTGAGCTTGCCTCTTACCAGATTCAGGATCTCATTGGTATCGCTGTCAAGCTGCTCCTTGGTATCCGCAGTGATCACCATAGTGATGACTGCATACATCATCCTCTGGTCTCTTGCAACCAGGTCATCCAGGAATTCCTGAGTTTCCCTTCTCTGCTGCATCATGTCGTATGGCAGGATGGCTGAGAAGTTGTTATTCATATTCTGCCTGCGCTGGTAGTTGGCAATATTAGTCTCAACTCCAAGCACACGCTGCTCCGCTTCCCTTATGGCCTCATCCATAGGGACCGGCTCAACATCGATCGAGAGCATCATACATCTGCTGGTATCCGTCATCTTGGCGACTAGGTCATCGCTTATATATGACGCGTAGTCTCTGAAAAGCAGTTCTCTTCCGTACCTGTCTCCGATCTTGAAATAGTCTGAGTGATGCTCGAAGCTGTCAGGGCATACATAGTCACGGAAGTCGTAGCCTTTCTTCATCATCTCGCGGATATCGAAGTGATAGTAGGACTCCTCACCGTGTCTGAAGAAGTCGTGTATGATCCTGAGTCTGTCATTGGCATCGAGTTCTCTGCAGATGGATCCCATTCTTGAAAAGTATCCTCTGAGTTCTCCCCCGATTCTGGTCAGCTGCACCCTCGCGTCATCGACATTCTTGGCGTGGACTGCGATGAGGATATACTTGTCCTGCACTATGGAGTTAGTGCCGGTGGCCATGTTTACCATTAGCTCGTTATACTCATTTCTGTATATATCGAGCTTGTCCCTGAGGAGCGTCATCAGGACATCATCCTCAAAATCCATCCTGTTCAGCAATCTGTTGTTGATGGTCATCTTGTAGCTGCAGTCTGAGTCGAATGAGTTGATGACTTCGGCATACTGCTCTATCATGCCCTTCTTGTCCTCACGGGAAGCAACGGCAAAGTTGATATCCGTAAACAGGAACATCTTGCTGTAGCGGTTACGTCCGGAGAGGAATATGCCGTCAGTCCATATCATCTTTACCGGAAGTATGTCCTGTACCTTCTTCGGCACCTTGAATTTGTCCCTGTCTCTTCTCATTATGTTTCTAAGTGTCCTTGACAATAAGCATCACCTCCTCTCCTTTGTGTCTATCCTCTTGCGGGACTTCCTTGCTGCTTTTGGCTCACTGCCTTTGACCGGCTTTCGCTTTTGTCTGGTTCCCCTTCTGTGAAAACGTTTCCTGCTCTTCCTCTCTTTGGCGGCATCTGAAGCCATGTCATAGTAGTAGTTGCAATTGCCGATAGTCAGGACACGCGGCGTCAGGATCATCGATTTGATCCATGCCCATATGAACTGCTCTGCAGTCATGCCGTTGTATCTGAGAAAGCCGATTGCAGCAAAAGGAAATGCCGCCACTATGCAAAGCCAGCTGGTGGTCTCAAGTCCGAGCAGCGGCTCGAGCCTGAAGTAGATCAGGACTGCGATGCCGCATGCCAGGACAGAAAAAAAGAACTGTCTCATTGACAGTCCGAAGAACATAGACTCAGAATAGTCTCTTATTTCCTTATTGATCTTGACTTCCATCCATATCACCTCACTTCGGCTACCATGGAATCTCTTTCTCTGTCTGCAGCCACCTTTGTGAGCTGTCTTGAGTCTTTATCAAAGTGATAAACATTATCCGAGAGCACGTCCTTCGGCTCTACTACCGTCCTGTTGGCTTCTCTCACCATGGCACAGAGGTCCTTCTCGTTGTGTCCTGCAGAGTCAGGTACCAGAATGACCTCGTGTGTCGATGAAGGGAGCACGTAGTAACCGGAACCCATGAGTTCTGCCGCATTCTCCTGCACATCAGGATAGAACAGCGCACATGCCCCAAGATTGCCGCTCTCTGTTGTAAGCACATACATACCGCCTACCTCTGAAGGATCCATCGGCGCTGATCTGTCGAGCAGATTCTCCTTATCCGAACTGAAGAGTGCCTGAGTCATGTCAGTCAGTACAGGAGGGTCATTGACAAGAGCATCATCCATCGCAGTGAAGAAGAGTGTCTCCTTGTCCACTCCCAGTGTCTCCATGACTCCGTGGTTCACTGCGATCCTCCAGTCTCCGTCCCTGTCCCCCGGCATGTTGATATCCACGATCAGTGCCAGGCCGTTGCCGACATCGGCATAAGTCATATTAGACAGGAAGTCCGCATTGCGGCTCTTCTCGAGCAGCCTGAAGCTCAGATTGTCTCTGACCTTTTCCCAGCTTATATCGATATCCGGGGGTGTCGGTGCATGTCTTGCCTCCTCATACCTGTTTGCCAGATCGATAAGCAGAAAGCCGAGGTCTTCTCCGTTCTGATGACGCTCGTACAGATCGTCAACATACAGCGTAGGAGCAGCATCGCTGCCCTTCGGTCTGAACGTAAGGCCATGCAGCTTCTGATCGTTCATTTTGGACACTTCCACATAATCGATAGTGAGGTCCTGATACACTTCATCCGGCAGGAAGTCCGGCAGTTCTTCCTTGATAATATTAATGAATTCCTTTATGTCCATCATCTTCCTTCATCCTTTCCATCATCCACAGTTTGAAATGATAACTTGTCATCCTGTCCGCCTGTCTCTCTCTTGCATTGCGGATCTTTTCCTGAGTAATAACTTCCTTTTCCATGCATTCCTCCTTTCTACAGGCCCATTACTTCTTTTGAAATATGATCACTCATCTTGACTGAGCCGACTAAGACAAGCATGTTGAACGCCAATTCTCCGACATACTTCCAGACCATAGTTGCAGCAGCTACATCCTTGTCTACCACCGGCGGGCTTGCCGCGAACTTGCTGAATATGATGCATGCGAGGACGATGATCGCACCCTCAAAGCACACTGCAGCATAGTTTTTCAGGAAACCGATCCCTATGTTCTGTGTCGGCTGCCCGGCAAATGTCGACAGCGGTATTGGCGCGATCGCCGTGTACATATACAACTTGAAGAATCTGCCGTACACCGTGAGTATGATGATAAACGACAGCACTGTGATGAACAGGCTGCCAATAAGTGTCACAGCCCAGAGAGGAATGCTCTCAAAGAATCCACAGTCCTCGATTGCCGTAACCATCGCACTTGGCAACTTTGTTTTGCTCACCGTCCCTATGCCAGAAGCACGCATTATCGTTGACATCACACCCTGCGCTATCTCAAACAGGGCCATCATCAGATCCAGGCCATAGGTAACAACTCCTTTTGCTATGGCGAACCTGATGAACAGCTTCAGCGCATGCTCAGGTCTCTTGACATCCGTCAGACTGCCGCTCGTCTTGACTACTCCTACCAAAAAAAACAAAACGAGCAGCGCCAGCCCAATTGCTTTAACTGCTCCGTTGATCTGAAGTATCACATGCCATATGCCACCGCCCTTGAAACTCTGTGGTGACATGGTCAGAAGCGACCATACCTCAGCCATCTTATTGTTCCATGTGTCCAGTGCATTCTGCAGGTTCTGCACTACCCAGTTGTCACTGTCCAAGAAGCCCCGCCTCCTTTCCTCACTCGCTTGTTATGCATAAAGACTCCACCTCCTTTCATCGATATGTACCGGCAGATTGCTTATTTCATTCCATGTTTGACTCGTTCCCTGACTTCCGAGGCCTTCGCGTCATTGAAGCGGTCGATAGTTCCTACAAGGTATCCTGTAATTCTGCGGATACGCTCGAACCTGACGCCTTCACCTACTTTGCCATTTACATTCTTTACTTTGCTCTGATTCATACATTCTCCGTTCCAACAGAAAAGACCGATGACTGCTCATCACAATCACCGGCCAATATCTGTTTTTCTGTTACTTTTCTATTTCTTTCCGA
>JBGUIG010000028.1:0-16547 GCA_045112795.1 Anaerovoracaceae bacterium
TAACAAATGCAGGAGGCGTCAGCCGACCACTGCAGGGCAGTCACAAGCCCCTTCTTCAAGGCGTCAGCCTAAGTAGGGGCAGTTGACCTTCACCTTTGGATGACAGCACATCAAGGGCATGATCGATTATCCTCTGTGCAGTTTCAAGCTTGGACAGCTTGCCAAGCTCGGTAATGCTCTGTTTGGTAATTATGGTGACTACATTAGTGTCACCTTTGAATCCGGCGCCTTCAGTCCTGAGGCTGTTAGCGCAGATGATATCCAGAGACTTTCTCTCGAGCTTGGATCTGGAATTCTCGATCAGGTTTTCAGTTTCCATTGAGAAACCGCAGATTACCTGATCATCGCGCCTTATTTTGGCTATATCTCCGAGGATGTCAGAAGTCCGCTTCAGCTCGATTGCCATATCACCGTCTTTTTTCTTGATTTTGTTCTCTGCTACAGTCATCGGTGTGTAATCAGCGACAGCAGCTGCTTTGAATATCATGTCGGAAGTTGCCGCGTTAGCCATAACTGCATCGTGCATCTCCTGAGAACTCTTGATATTGATTACTTTGACTCCAAGAGGTGCAGTGAGGGCAGTAGGCCCGCTTACAAGTGTAACATCAGCGCCTCGCATCGCAGCAGCCTTCGCAAGAGCATATCCCATCTTACCGCTGGAATGGTTTGTAATATATCTGACCGGATCAATAGCTTCCTGAGTCGGTCCGGCAGTAACAAGTACTTTAAGGCCTGCAAGATCCTTGTCGCAAGCAGCCTCAAGAAGGATATGCTCGAGAAGAACTTCAGGTTCAGGCATTTTGCCTTTGCCTTCATCTCCGCAGGCAAGAAGTCCGGTAGATGGCTCAATGACATTGATCCCGAACCCCGTCAGACGCTCTAAATTCGCCTGTGTAGCGGGATTTTCATACATAGCGGTATTCATTGCTGGAACTACCAGTTTAGGGCACTTAGCGGCCAGAAATACCGTAGAGAGCATGTCATCTGCAATGCCGTTAGCCGCCTTGGCAATGAAATTAGCGGTTGCCGGTGCAACAATCATGAGATCAGCAGCTTTGGCAAGTGATATATGCTTAACATCATATTCAAAATGTCTGTCGAACATCTCAACCGTGCATCTGTTGTTGGTAAGAGTTTCAAATGTGAGGGGAGAGATGAACTCAGTTGCATGACGAGTCATTACAACATGAACATTGGCGTGCTGTTTTCTGAGCGCGCTTGCAAGATACGCTGACTTGTAAGCAGCAATACCGCCTGTGACACCGAGTACAATAGTTTTATCCTTCAACATAATTGAGTCTCCGCATATTTATCATCAACTGATTGTTTATCTTCTTGTGTATCATCCGGTGAATAATCAACAACTGATTATTCTTCAGTAAAGCACTGATTCATCATCCGATCAATCAATAAATTGATCATCATATAATGAAATGCTTCGTGTCTGGATGCATTAATAATTTTACTTATGAATAGATGATATGTCAAAAAATAAAGGGCACAAAGCAAAACCCGGTGACAAGTCACCGGGTTTCGTTGTAGTTAGTGTGCAAGCTCGAGGCGAGCTGCGTTTCTGATTTTAATTGTCAGATCAGTTGTGTAGCAACTTCAGATTAGTTGCCCCAGAATGATGTGATCTGTCCGTAAACGATGAGTGCCATGAAGATAGGTCCAAGCCACTTGATGCAGAAGTCGAAGAGTCCTCTTGACTTGAAGTTGGATCCTCTTTCGATTTCGTCATCAACATAGTGAGGAACTATCCAGCCGATCAGGATAGCCATGATCAGGCCTGTGAGAGGCATCAGGATACCTTCAGCAAGAGCATCCCATACATCGAGTACGTCTGGCTGTCCGAGCAGGTGGAACCATGCAACTGTTGGAGCTGAACCAAGGCAGTCGAGAGTTGTCAGAGCGTTTCCTACCAGTGCCCAGAGTCCCATAAGCATTGTAACTCCGAATCTGTTAGCAGTCTTACCAGCTTTGATTCTGTTATCGAGGATAGCAGAGATTCCGCCTTCCATCATACCGATTGAGGATGACAGAGCAGCGAAGAATACGAGGAGCCAGAAGAGGAAGCCGAAGAGCTTTCCGCCAGCCAGTTCGTTGAATACTGTCTGCATTGAGATGAACAGAAGTCCAGGACCAGCACCTGGCTCGATTCCGTAAGCTGTGCAAGCAGGCATGATAGCCATACCAGCGAGGATAGCAGCAATGGAGTCACCAACAGCGATAAATACGGCGTCTTTCTCAAGGTTCTCACCCTTATCAAGGTATGAACCATAAGCAATCAGGCAGCCGGATGCGAGGGACAGTGAGAAGAACATCTGTCCACCAGCAAGCTTCATAGTGTCGAAGAAGCCCTTAGCTGTGCTGAAGCCGTCGAAGTGAGGCTTGAACAGGAATGCAAGACCTTCACCTGATCCAGGAAGTGTGCAGGATCTGATTACGATGATGACCAGCATTACAAAGAGTGCAGGCATAGCAACCTTGCAGAATTTCTCGATACCGCCGGATACTCCGCCGAGTACGATGACAACTGTCAGAGCAAGGAATACTACCATCCAGATCATAGCCTGTCCGCCGTTGCTCAGGAGGGAAGCTTCGAAGAATGCGCCCGGATCTACTTCTTTGCCGGTGAATGCGATGATGGAGTATACAAGATACTTCATGATGTATCCGCCGAATGTGCAGTAGAAAGCAATCAGGAAGAACGGTACAGCTGTCTGAAGTACACCGTTGAACTTGAATGCAGGGTGAATCTCATAGTAAGCTTCGATAGCAGCCTTCTGAGATTTACGTCCGATAGCGATCTCGGAAAGAACCAGAGGATAACCTACAGTTACAAGCAGGATGACGTAGAGAAGCAGGAAAGCAAATCCACCGCCAAGTCCCATCTTATAAGGGAAGGACCAGAGGTTACCAAGACCTACTGCGGATCCAAGTGCGGCCATAAGGAATCCGAAATTCGAATTAAATTGACCTTTACTTTGTTCCATAATAAATACCTCCTAATAAATTGACGCTTTGCGCCTAACTACCACTCAATTGTACTCTAGGCTATTTGTGATGTCAATATGAATAAGTTCTTCACAAGACTGTCACAAATGAAAAATGTCAATTAACAAACAACTAACAATAAATGATATATATACCTATTTTTTGTAACGAACGAATAAAGGTCAGCTGCAGATATAAATGCAACTGACCTTTTGTTAATCTGTGCTGGTGATTAAGCGGATGCAGGGAAGGGCTTAGTTGTTACCGTCACCAGATCCGCCGCCATCATCCGGTGGTGATGGAGGATCTGGTGGATCTGGTGGTGATGGTGGATCTGGTGGTGATGGTGGGTCTGGTGGTGATGGTGGGTCCGGTGTCACACTGCCACCGCCGCCACCGCCTGAACCGCCGGAGCCGCCTGAACCGCCCGAGCTTCCGCCGCCGCTTTGCTGCTCCTTCTTCCTAGCTTCTTCAGCTGCCTTACGTGCAGCTTCTTCAGCAGCCTGACGTGCTTCCGCCTCTTTCTTAGCCTTTGCTTCAGCTTCTTTCTTGGCTTTGGCTGCAGCTTCTTTCTTCTTGTCCTCAGGACTCTTGTATGTTGTCAGACCGGTATCGGTACCTTCTGTGTAGTAATCTCCGCCTCTCTGAACAACGTTAGCAGGCTTTTCCGGATATGTGCCTGCGCATGCCTTCGGAATCTGACCGATGATCTTGCCCCAAAGTCTTGCAGCTACGTAGGACATATCAGACATTTCGACGTTCTGGTCTGTTCCGATCCACAGTGCCGCAGCATATGAAGGTGTGAATCCGTCGAACCAGATATCGTACTTATCATTTGTTGTACCTGTCTTGCCGCCGTGAACTACTTCCTGAATAGTATAGTGGTTAGCCTTGACGACTGACTGCAGAACATCTGTCATGATGAATGCAACGCCAGGATCAAGAGCTTCGGACTGCTCGGATTTGCTCTCGAGGAGAACTTCACCGTTTCTGTCAAGGACCTTGGTGTAGCAGATCGGTGTGTTGACCTTGCCCTCACCAGGGAAGGATGCATACGCAAGAGCCATCTCGAGAGGCTCAACACCCTGTACCATAGCACCGAGTCCGAGTGCGGCAGGGTTCATGTCGTTAGCATACTGGCTTTCGTCATCAACAGCTGTCGTGATTCCGAACTTCTTGAGCTGATCCATTGAGTATTCATTTCCGACCTGCAGCTCGAGCTTGACAGCGCAGGTGTTGATTGACTTCTGAATAGCTGTCTTGAATGTATTCTTTCCGGAGAATGACCTTGTTACGTTTTCCGGCCAGTCTCTGTCTTCGATGTGGCACTTCTCGTCCTGGATGGAGGAGTGAACTGTTACATAATCTCCCCAGCCCTGAGAACCCTGCTTATCGATGTCAAAGTCTATGAATGGCCATTTCTTACCCTTGGCAGCAAGGTCAAAACTCTTCTGGAGAGCAGCACCGTAAACTGCAAGAGGCTTGATTGATGAACCAGGCTGACGTGTGTTCAGAGCACGGTTGAGAAGTTTCTGGCCTCTGAATGTCCGGCCGCCGACCATGGCCTTGACTTCACCAGTACCTACACCGACGATTACCATTGCACCCTGAGGCTGCATGGTCTTTGTTGAAAGAGAGTAAGCATCATCAGTGATTATGAGGCTGTCACCGTCTTTCTTCATGTCGCCTTCGTAATCTGTGAAGTATTCAGGAGCGATTACGAGGTTGCCGTTAGAGTCAAGAGACTTGTAAGTAGCAGGTACATTGATGTATCCGCCCTGAATGGAATACAGCTGATCATTGTCATCGACTACATAATAATTCTTGAATTCAAGGCTGTAGTCTGTACCTTCCTGAACCTGTGTCTCATAGATGTTCAGATTCTTGCCGGCATAAATAGTTACAGAACCGTCTCCGTTGAAGCTGACTTCGTCAGGTCCGAGTGTAAAGTCTCCGTTGTCGTTGAAGTAATGATCAAAGTTGTACAGAGCTATCTCATCATCGTTGTTCAGCATGTTGCCGTCTTCGTCTGTCTTATTGATAGCAGAGATGCTTGGGAAGTTCTCAGCATCCTTGAACTCTGTCGCAACTACATTCTGAGCAGTGCTGTCCATAGTCGAGTAGATCTTCAGACCCTTGGTGTAGACGGTACGCTCAGCATCTGCGTATTCCATACCATACTTTTCCATGAGATCGTTAATTACAGTATCAACGAGATATTCGTGGAAGTATGAGTAATTGCCGTTGCCTGACTTGATAGTAGGATTGATAAATGAGTTCAGTGATGTGTCAACCAGGCTTGAATATTCATCCTCAGTGATGTATCCCTGATCCTTCATCAGCGCAAGTGTCAGATTACGACGGTTCTTGGCTGTATCGTTGGTAACGATTGTGTCAGGATCCTTCTGAACGATCTTGGCGTCATCAGATGCCTGATAATTCTCATCGACCATCTTGAGCAGGGCGTAGTCTTCCGGTGCCTGAGGCAGTGCCGCAAGAGCAGCGCACTCAATGAGATCAAGATCTTCTACATCCTTGGAGAAGTAGGTTCTTGCAGCCGCGTCAACACCGTAGCAGCCGTAACCAAGGTAAATCGAGTTCAGATATGCTTCGATTATTTCTTCTTTGGACAAAGCACGCTCGATTTGGCTTGCGTAGTGCATCTCTATGATCTTACGGCGGATGCTTCGCTGGCTCTTGATATCCGACAGATATACGTTACGCGCAAGCTGCTGTGTAATAGTACTGGTACCGCTGATTCGGCCTTCTCCCATGAAAGAGGAGAGAATAGCACCCACCATTCTTGTCCAGTTGAATCCGTGGTGTTTCCAGAAGGTCTTATCCTCGATAGCGATGAACGAGTTTATGAGGTCTTCAGGCATGTCTTCGTATTTGACGACCTGTCTGTTCTGCGTGTAGTAGACACTGTCAATCTCTTTGCCCTGATCGTCATAGATCATTGAGGATGTATCTACAGCTGCGTAGATGTCCTTAGGGTCGATATGAGGGGCAAGAGTGATGCATCCGAGTGCGTAAAGCATGAAGCAGAGGACCATCACAACGCCGAGAACTACACAGTCACGGAACAGTTTGCCGATACTGAAGAAGTAAGGCTTGTTCTTGACTTTCTTGCCTTTGTACTCTACAAATTCTGCATCAGAATTAGGATCATATGCTTTGTTAGCCTTGAAGAACAGCTCATGTTTGAGCTTGGTCTTATCGGCGGTTTTGACTTTTTTTGCGCCTGAAGCAACTGCAGCTTCGGCTTTCTTGAGTTCGCTTTTGGCGGCTGAAGTCTTTTTGGATTTTGCAGGTTTCTTCTTAGCCGGCTTCTTGCCGGAAGGAGCATTCTTTGCAGATCCCGCTGCGGCTGCGGCTGTGTTAACAGTCTTTGCAGCAGGTTTTTTATCTGCGGCAGCCATCTTATCTGCAGCAGGCTTTATATCTGCAACTTTTAATTCTGCAGCATCCTGAACTGCCGGAGCAGACTGTTCTGAAGTCTTTGCAGCAGAAGAAGGGGAAGGCTGCGCAAGTTCGCTGATAACTTCCCTGTATTTTGCGCCGTAGAATGTACGTGCAGCAGTCATTTTGGTTGTATCTGCTGTTTCCAGATATGAATTTATATCTGCAGACAGCTCATCAACAGGAGTTTCGAACTGAGACAGAAAGTCGTCGATTTCACGCTCACTGTCAGTTCTCTTATCTCTGTCTGATCTCATTTAATTTATGCCTCCTGATAAACGTTCAAAAGTGAACACATACAAAGTTATTCTATCACATCAATAATTACCTCTCAACAGAATATGACATAAGTGTGTAAACCATAATGTCAGAAGAGGAAATTGCCTTTGTATGCGATATAACAGAGTATTGTATTTGTTATTATATTAGCCTGATCTGAGTTGAGCCTCAGATGAATGATATCCGCATTTTCGTTCCTGGCTGCCAGGTAGGAACAAGGTGTAAAGTAGTTGTCACTTTCTGTCCTGAGGACGGAATTAGTGTTGGTCAGATCGTTGACCTTGGAGAAAGTGCTGTTGAATGTGCGGTACAGAGAATCTTTCTCGTTGAGGAATCTTGCTACTTCAGATCTGTCCTTGATAGTGCAGCCGAAGAGTTCTGCAGCAGCAGTATTATCATCCATGATCTTCTGCATGTAGCTGTCATCATATGCCTGTGTTATAAGGTCTACGCAGATCCATCCGTCTTCAGCGCGTATGCCGGTTACAGCATTGATTCCGTAAATATCGCCTTCTTTTCTGCCCTCGGGTATACTGTCATTTGCTTCATATTTATATATACCGCTTTTGAGAGTGTAGAGGACGTTGGTAAGCCTTTCTGTTGCTTTGCGCGAATATGTGCTGGTTGGCATAGCTTCAGGGTCATCAATTACCTCATATGTATATTCAAGATTCTCGTAGTCTCCACCATAAGCCTTTTCCCATGCTTTGATACGCTTGTCTATATATTTGGTAAAAGACGGGAGTGCGTATGAGTTCAGCATAATTGTCGCATCCATCGATACAGGAGTCATGCTGCCGTTGGTTCCGATCTCAAAATCTGCAAGCTGGTAGATAGCAGATCTGCTCTTGAGCCTTGTAAGGAGAAGGCTCAGCGCATTGACCGGATCAGGATGCTTGCTGATTCCCGTTCCGACAATTGCTGAATCGATGCCGGATATATGTACTTTGACTGCTGAATCACACTCAGGATCGTATCTGCCTGCTTTGACAGATATTGTCGAGTACTTCTTGCCGAATGATGAGTTCGACATGTATGCTGAACTGCCGTAATCCATATAGATGACTTTGGCTTTGTTCTTAAGCAGTTTCTTGCTGAGTTTGCGGTAGCCGGTGCCGTTGTTCTGCTCATCGTTTACAAATACCACTGTCTTGCGCCCGGCGCTGACATCAGTTTTGGCTATCATGGCTGCTGAGGCAAGGAGTCTGGAGTTCTCTTCTGCGTTCTCGAAATTATAGCTTACACATACAACAGTAGGAGAAACCTTCTTCTTGCGTTCGACACCTTCGCTGATGAAGATGATATTGCCTGCTTTATCAACCGAGTATTCGAGATCATTCTCATCTGCCCATGCAGTAATATAGTCAGATAAAGCTTCCTGACTTGTAAAAGTGCCGCTTTCTGCGGCTTCTTTGAATTGTTTGGTAAGCGCACTGAACTCAGATTTGTTCAGAATTTTGACCCTGGAAGTGGTATACATTGAAAAAGCAATCACTGCGCCAATCAAAATGATGAACAATATGGTCAGTATGCGGTGTTTTCTGATAAAATCCAACATAATAATTGCCTCTCGTTAATTAAGTCGACGAGATATTATACTACTCAATTGTGATAAGTTAAAGAATAAAAAAGTTCTTGCATTTAGTATATGCGTTGTGGTATATTATTCGAGCGTGTGAAAAAACACGGCTAAATTTCAACAATGAAGGAGGTGCGGCAAATGTCCAGAAAATGTGAAGTATGCGGCAAGGGTCAGACTTCTGGCAATGCAGTTTCTCACTCTAATATCCATACAAGAAGAAAATGGAATGCTAATATCCAGACTGTAAGGATCAATGACAACGGCAGAGTAAGAAAAGCATCCGTATGCACAAGCTGCCTCAGATCGGGCAAGGTAAACCGTGCCGTCTGATAGCATATCGAACCGGAAGTCTTAAGCGAAAGCTTAAGGCTTTTCTTTTTGGTTAAGAAGGGAACCGAATCAATGTCTGTTATTCTCAGAAATGACTACGGTGCTATTGCCGTCAACAAAGGCGTAATCGAAAGAATGATAATTGATGATCTCCTCGAAATGGGAGATGATGTCATTCTGTGCACAAAAAAAGGCAAACCAATCAAGGATAAGCCGTCCAGATTCTATGATCCTTCGAGATTTACGGATCCTGACTATTTTGATGCAGTTGAAGTCTATGAGAAGAAGCAGCATGTAAGAGTAAAGGTTTTCATCATCACGACATTCGGCAGCAGTATATCTGAACTGTCTGAAAATATTTTCAGCCGGATCGAGAATGATTTTGCTATCCTGAGGCTTGATGCGCCGGGCATTATTACTGTTAATATCAAAGGCGTAATGTCCGATGACCAGATAATTAAGAGAAACATCGAGGTTATCAGAAAAAATGTCTGAAAAGCTGAGGCTTAACGACGACGTTTCCAGAATAAAAGGCATTGGGGGAAAGAAAAAGCAGACACTCGCAGGAATCGGAATTAATACTGTAGAAGATCTGCTTTCTTACACTCCTGTCAGATACAAGGACAGGAGAACCCTGATTCCAGCAGCCCGGGCCCAGGAGGACCGGGATTCTTTGGTATGCGGAGAACTGATCCGCATGCATGTCAGACCGCTTTCAAATCACCGCACTATAGTTGAGTGCACACTCAGAGATGAAAGCACTGTATTCACCGCAGCGTTTTTCAACATGCCGTATCTGAGAAAATCCCTGAATATCGGGACCAGATATGTTCTGTTCGGCAAAATGAAGCTGCGAAACGGCATGAGAGTCTGGACAAATCCGGAGATGTCTCAGGCCGGAAGCGAGCGTGATACCAGAGGAATCGTGCCGGTTTACAGGAATGTTCCGGGAATAACAGGCGCTAATTTTACTAAGTGGATCAGAACAGCACTCGAAACTGCCGATCTTGAGACAGACTGGATCGGAAGCAGCTTAGCAGCAGAACGCAGGCTTTGCGGAAGAGGCTTTGCCTTCAGAAACATCCATTTTCCTGAGAGCGAGCAGCATTACAAGACAGCCAGATACAGGCTGATCTATGATCAGCTTCTTACTTATCAGCTTGCTATCCGTATGAGCCGCCGGAAACTCGAATATGCATCGGACGACGCCTCAATTGCTGACAATCCGGTAGACAGGTTCATTGACAGCATGCCTTTCAAGCTGACAGACGGACAGCTCAGCTGCATAAGAGAAATCGAGAAAGACCTTGTGTCACCAAGACCGATGAACAGGCTGGTACAGGGAGATGTAGGATGCGGCAAGACTGTAGTTGCTGAAGCTGCCATCTATAAATGCGCTCTGAGCGGTCACCAGTCAGCCATGATGGCACCGACTGAAATACTCGCACGTCAGCATTATGAGCGGTTAAGCGCGGATTTTGCGCCTTTCGGAATCAAAGTCTGCCTGCTTATAAGCGGTATGAAAGCCGCGGAGAGAAGAGAGACTCTCGAGAGTATCGCAAGCGGTGAAACCGGAATTGTTGTAGGCACTCATGCGGTAATACAGAAGGATGTTGAGTTTGCAGACCTTGCTCTGGTTATTACTGATGAGCAGCACAGATTCGGCGTTAATCAGCGCAAAACGCTGGTTCGCAAAGGAAGAGGCGTAAATGTGCTGGTTATGTCGGCTACTCCGATTCCACGAACACTCGCTGCTACGGTTTTCGGCGATATGGATTTCAGTATCATCAGATCGAGACCTGCCGGAAGACGCGAGATTATCACCAGGGCTTTTGACAAGACGAGCAGAGAACGAGCCTACAGAGCTGTCAGAGATGAGCTTGATCAGGGAAACCTTGCATACATAATCGCTCCAAGCATTGACAGCGACGACGAGGATCTGTCGTCAGTGATTCAGCTGTTTGAAGAGATCCGTCACAGATACCCTGATCACAGGGCAGAACTGTTGCATGGCAGGCTGAGTAAAGAAGAGAAAGAATCCATTATGGACGATTTCAAAGCTCACAAGATACACATTCTTGTCGCAACTGTCGTAATTGAGGTCGGAATCGATGTGCCTGATGCTACGGTAATTGTGATTGAGAACTCAGAGAGATTCGGCCTTGCTCAGCTTCACCAGCTGAGAGGACGCGTCGGCAGAAGTTCGAAACAGTCTTATTGCTTTCTCATAAACTACAGCAAATCAGAAACAGCGGTCGCAAGAGCCAAAGCTATGGCTGAGATCAGCGACGGATTTGAGATCAGCGAGGTTGACTACAGGCTGAGAGGACCGGGTGATGTAATGGGAACCATGCAGTCCGGTAATTACAGGAGAGATATACTTGCACTCTGCAGGTACACTGATATACTTGAAGCTGCAATCAGAGATGCAGACAGCATCATGACCGATCCTGCCGGAACTGACCTCGGGCATGTAGAGGATTACATGCAGGCAAGCGCAGAAAGTGACAATTCAGATATCCTGTAAAATATGCATATACAGATCATTATGCAGATACAGAACATTTAATAAACCAACACATAATATAAATAAGTAGATAATCAGTAACTGAAATTCCAGGTAAAATACAATATGAAAATTACATCCGGAGATTATAAATACAGAAACATAGAGGTTCCAAGAGGAATCAGGCCTACGACAGAGAAGGTGCGTGAGGCTGTTTTCAGCATGATCAGAGAGTGGATACCGGGTGCCGCAGTATGTGACCTGTTTGCGGGAAGCGGTGCAATGGGACTCGAAGCGCTTTCGAGAGGAGCAGAAAAGTGCTGGTTCTGCGAGCTGAACAGGCAGAATTTCAGGATTCTGCTCGGAAATATTGATAACTGCAAGGCCGGAGAGAAGTCTGTAGCTATGAATTCCGACTTTAAATCTGCTCTTGCGAGAATCAACACCACTCTTGATGTGGTTATCATGGATCCGCCTTACGATCAGCTGGACTATTACCCGCAGGCTATGGAGATTCTGCAGGAAAGGGACCTGCTTGACGAGGGAAGTATCGTGGTGGCAGAGCATCTTTACGATAATAAATTATCCGATAATTACGGCAGACTAGTCAGAATCAAAGAGAAAAAGTACGGATCTATTGGAGTGGATGTATATATTTTCGAATAATAAACCCGAACTTAAAGCGGTTTTGGGATTTAAATCACCGTGATTATTGCGAAAACATTCTAACTCTGCTACACTTTGCTGTGAAGGAAGATTAAAAATATGGAAAGAAAAGCTCTGTATGCCGGATCATTTGATCCTATTACCAGTGGACATCTCAATATCATTGAAAGAGCATCCAGAATGTTTGACTCTCTCACTGTTGCAGTCGTGGTCAACCCTAATAAGAAGGGGTTTTTCACTATTGATGAACGTATTGAGATAGTTAAGAAGGTTACAGAGCATCTTCCTAATGTTTCAGTTGATAAATTTAATGGTCTTCTCGCAGATTACGTTAACAGCAACGGATTTGCAGCTTTAATCAGGGGACTGAGATCTACTACTGATTTTGAGAACGAAGTGCAGATGACACAGATGAATGCCAGGCTGTTCAGAGGGGACACAGAGATTGTTTTCCTCATGACTGACCCCGAGTATTCATTCATAAGCTCGAGTATTGTCAAGGAAGTCGCTTCTCTTGGCGGAAGTGTTGACGGGCTTGTACCGGAATATGTCGTTTCGAGGATCAGATCAAAATTGGAGGAGGAATAATTATGAACGATGACAGCATCAAAATCATGTCACTTCTTGATGAACTTGAAGAGCTGATCGCTTCTTCAGGCAAGATGCCATTCTCTGAAAAGGGAATCATAGATCTCGATGTAGCACAGAAAATAATCGAGGACATGAGACTGAATCTCCCTAGAGATATTCAGCAGGCAAAATGGCTCGGACAGGAAAAAGACAGGATCATCAGCGATGCCAAGAGAGAGTACAACCGTATGATCAATGAAGCTAAGGATCAGGTTGAATATCTTGTAAACAACAACAGCATTTACAAAGATGCACAGAAGAGAGCTGACGCGCTCATGAAGGAAGCTGAAAATCATGCAAATTACATGAAGTACAGATCTTATGAGTACATTGACCAGCTGCTCTATGATATGCAGAATGATATCGCAAGTGTCAGCGCTTCTTATATCCAGCCAATGACTGAATACTTCGGCGAGATGCTTAACAACATCAACAGCAGAGTTAACCAGAACCGTCAGGAGATGAAGACACTCGCTGAAAGAGTACAGCTGGGCGAAGCTGCACCAATGCCTGAAAATACAACAGAAGAATAGAAATTGCTAGGTAGATTGTGAGGAGCCTGTGCTTTGAGCATGGGCTTTTTCTTATATTAAATATACAAATAATGAAAGCAGCAGGAATTACAGCAGAATACAATCCTCTTCATAACGGCCATGTATATCACATAGACAAAACGCGTCAGGTTACCGGATGCGACGCTATCGTAGCCGCGATGAGCGGCGACTATGTGCAGCGCGGCGAGCCTGCGATAATGGACAAATGGACGAGGACAGAGCTTGCACTCAGGAGCGGGGCGGATCTTGTAATCGAGATCCCTGCTTTGTACTGCCTCGGAAACGCAGGACAGTATGCCGGAGCAAGTGTAAGGCTTCTTGAGTCCCTCGGATGCGTGGAATCCATTTCGTTCGGAAGTGAATGCGGTGATATAGAGCTTCTGAGAAGTGTTGCAGACTTTCTTGATCAGTACAGGATTGAACTCGATCAGGCTGTCCGGCTGCTTCTGAAAAATGGGTACAATTACCCGGTTGCCAGAGCCAGAGCATATACAGCACTCAGGCAAAACCCTGACATTATGTCTTCTGACTCGTATAAACCTGCATCAGGTAGAGATTGGCCACAGATTTATTCAGCCGCCCGGGAAGAACAGATTACCAGGGAACTGCATATTCTCGAAAGTTCAAATGATATTCTCGCTATGGAGTATATGCGGGCAATGAAAAAGGCTGAGCCTGTGGCTGTTAAGCGCGAGGGAGCAGGATACAGTGATCCGTATGATATCAAATTTGACTATCAGAGTGCTTCCGCACTGAGAACACAGTTTTTCGACGGCCGCAACATTTCAAAATACGTACCTGAATGCACGGCACGTGCGCTTTGCCTGACCGAAAAAAATGACAGGACAGACATCAGGACGCATCTGACAGGACCGGGTCAGCACGAGTGGTTTGATATGCTGAGATATGCGGTTCTGACGACTCCGGCTGAAGTGATCGAGGACTGTCCTTCAGGCGGTGAGGGGCTTGCCAACCTGATGAAAACAGAGATCATGAAAGCCGATTCCTGGGGGCATTTTGTTCTCCGGGTCAAGTCGAAAAGATATACATTTACCAGGATATCAAGGCTTTGCATGCAGGTTCTTCTCGGAATAACCCGTGAAAAGTATTCAGGTATTATGCCGGGATACATAAGAGTGCTGGGATTCAACAGTACAGGCAGAGAGCTGCTCAGCGAGATCAGAAAAAACGAAAAAGCTGCTTTGCCTGTCATTACAAATATCAACAAAGAAAAAGAACAGCTTGGCGAGGACGCTGTCAGACAGCTGGAACTCGACTTACATGCTGCCGATATATACAACCTGATCACGGGCAGAGATATGTCAGCTTATTCAGATCACAGGATCAATCCGGTAATTGTCTGACTAAGCCGGAATTGGAGTATAATAACCACAATATGCTGCTGACTGAGGCAGTCAAAACATGCCTTAAGTCAGTATGATCAAAAATAAGGAGCTACAGGAGTATGAGAAAAAGACATTATCTGAAAACTGCTTTTGTCGGCGGCCAGCTGATTACCGGAAGGAATAAGCCGGCCATTCAGGATTCTCTGGTTATTGTTGAAAACGGTGGATTCACTTATGCCGGCCCAAGAGAAGGTGAACATGCACCGTCAATTCTTGACGATTATGAAGTGATCGACGTTACCGGCAAGACTCTGATGCCGGGTATCATCGATACACATCTGCACTTCAGCGGCAACCTTAATGATAATGACTCAGACTGGGTAAGAGAGCCTGTCCTGCAGAAACAGGTTATGGCGGTTCAGCAGGCGCGTGACTGCATTGAGAACGGACTTACTACAGTAGGAGAGATTTCCCGCTTTGGCCTTCCTATCAGAGACATGGTTAACTCAGGACAGATGCAGGGACCGAGAGTTATTGGTACAGGCAGAGGATTCTGCGCGACTGCTTCGCACGGAGATTCCCACAACTGCTCAATCAGCGAAGTGTACGAAGGGCATCCATGGGCTGAAGCTGTAGACGGGCCTTGGGAACTTCGCAAGGCTGTAAGGCGCAGACTCAGGGAGTGTCCGGATGCTATCAAGATCTGGGCTACCGGCGGCGGTATATACAGATGGGATACTTCAAGAGATCACCATTACTCTGAAGAAGAAATCAAGGCAGTAGTTGACGAATGCGCTCTCAGACATGTACCTGTATGGTCCCATACATACGGAGACGTCTGGCCTTCAATCAGAGCAGGAGTTGATTTCATCATCCACGGATTCGAAGTTGATGATGAAGCTCTTGAGACAATGAGAGACAAAGGAATATTCTTCTGCCCGACAATAAACTTCCTGCCTGCATGGCTTTCGACATATCCGCCTCAGTATATCCCGGGCGTTCATGATAAGTATCCGGGAAATACTCTGATAGATAAGGAACTCGCAAGGCTGTATGACAATGTCAACAAGGCATATAAACTCGGTGTCATGATCACCGTCGGATCTGACAGCTTCAACTGTGACTCAACACCATACGGCATTACATCTATCGGTGAGATCCACAGATTTGTTGACAGCTGCGGTATGTCTGAGATGGACGCGATCATCGCTGCCACAGCAAACGGAGCCAAAGCTCTCGGCTGCTACCATCTGACAGGTTCGATCACAAGAGGCAAGAATGCGGACATGATCGTAATTGACGGAGATCCGCTCAAGAGCATCTACGATATCGATGTAAACAAGATGGACATGATTATCAAAGACGGTGAAGAAATCCTGAGATACAGAGATAAGTAACAGAGGAGGACGACATGACTAAACAGACAAGAGAAGAAATCATGAAAGAGCTTGGCAATGTCCTCACTTTCCAGTACGATTATCCGCCGACAGGAGAAGGCTGGGTCGGATACAAGGGACATAATATGTACAGATTCAAAACTGCTGACATGCCGAAAATCCAGGAATATCTCACCAATCAGTCTGAACGTTACAAAAATGAATTCAACGTAACTTCACTGGCTCAGGAGATTATTACAGATCTGCTTGACGAGTACCTTATTGAGTACGGCGGATACGGATATAAAGCTAAGCAGAAAAACAGTCACAGCATATAGTTGCAGCAGCTTTATTGCAGTTTCGACGGCAGCAGGGCAGATCTGTCCTGCTGCTGCATTCTTCTTTACATCAGGCTGAAATTGTACTAAAATAAAAAAAGTGTTGCATTAGTTCATCAAAAGAGTTATTTTATTAATGCACGCCGGGGTGTGGCTCAGCTTGGTAGAGCGCTTCGTTCGGGACGAAGAGGTCGCGTGTTCAAATCTCGTCACCCCGACCACTTAAGGGACTGCAGTGCAGCAGTCCCTTTAATTATGACAAAACTGTAAAAACTTTGAAAAATCGTTGACAAGCAACATTCCGATGAATATAATAAGCGGGTGCGACGAGAGTTTTGTCTGCACGATGAATTAGTTATTAAACAGAATTTACATATAAGGAGGTGTCGACAGTGGCAGTACCTAAGAGGAAAACATCACAGGCTAAGACAAGCGGCAGAAAGGCTGCTAACATGAAGAAGAGCATTACCGGACTTTCGAT
>JBGUIG010000029.1:0-16956 GCA_045112795.1 Anaerovoracaceae bacterium
CGAAGAATCGTCCGTACTTCTCATTCTGGTTGCGGAGTACTGTCAGGCACACAGCCCAGCCTCCGTCGAAGGAAAGCTGGATGGTATCTTTTGAAATCTCGCCGTGAGGTCCGGTTGCAAATCTTACATCAAGCAGCTCAGTCGGGAAGTCGACTGTTGGTGTGTAGTGGTGCCTGTTGTTAGGGATGCGGCCGAGACCGTGGTGAACATTGATTGCGCCGATACGTGTGACCTCGAGTTCATCAATAGGATTGAAGAAGTAATAATCGTACTTGCTGTAGAAGAAGTCGAGGAGCTTTTCAGGAGCTTCAGGGTGATCTTCGCAGATTCTCGGAATCTCTCTTGCAATTGCAGCGAGCATTGGCGTGATCATTTTGCTGTAAATATAATCATCGTCTTTGAAAAGTTCAATCCATGCATCGCGGTCATTATGAGATACCTGCTCAAGAATGGCATTCATTTCCTGGAAGTAATCATTGGAGCAAGGCACTCCGAAAATTCTGTCTCCGAAATCATCTATTACGTTATAAACATTTACTGCGTGATCTTCGTATTCTGCATCCTGACGGTCTGCAACTGCAGTGGAAGCAATGATCCTTGCGTTATTCTTGAGTGAGAATGCTATGTGCCAGTCCAGATCTGCACGCTCAAGAAGCATCTCACCGAAAGAGTCTTTCATCTGGCGTGTTTCATCGTTAAATTTAATGACGAGCGGATCACCGCCTTTTTTGAAAACAAAAGGCTCTTTCTGAAGTACACGTTCAATAGCAGGTCTTGCCTGTCTCATCTTTAGCGCCTTCTCATCAGCGTCTGCTTTGTCCCACAGTTCTCTGTACTTGACAGATTCTTCGTCATTATAGATCTCATAAGGAATATTGTTGTCCTGAAGAATAGCTTCTACAGACTTAAGTGATGCTGCTACAAGTAAGCTGTTAATCATGGTATAACTCCTCCGTTATTAGCTGAAATAATACATAGTAATTATAGACCATATGGATTCAAAAAACACCAGAACTCGGTTATTTTTCAAACTTATCTGGACAGACACAATATATAGGATGTAGTGAGGGGAAAAGTGTGCTACAATTACTACATATAGGCAATAATTGCAGGAATCCGTCAGTAGGGTTCCCGAGGGGTATTGGAAAGGCAAAATGCTAAAGGAGTCTGTATGGCAGATAACAGTCGTGATGCCGGCAAAACAAGTAAAAAAGATGCGAAGCGTGACGCGAAGATAGAAGCAAAAAGAAAAAAACTGGCTGAGCAGAGGGCGAACAAAGCTGCAGCCGCTGCTGCCGCGGCAGGAAAACAGAGTGAAAATGATAACGCGGCCGCAAGACCGGTAACCTCTGACAGCGCAAACAAAAAAATGCGTCTGATTATTCCTGAAGAAGAGGCTGAGAGTATAGCTGCTTCTGCTGAAAAGAAAAAGGCGGAAAAAACAGCTTCTTCTGAGAATAAGATTGCAGAGTCACCGCAGAAGGGCGCTCCTGCTGTAAGTAAGGGAGTTCCTGCTGTAAGTAAGGGTGTTCCTGCGGCGAAGGAAAAGAAGAGCAGTGAAACAGCAGAAAAGGTCAAAAAACAGCTTTCTGCGTCCGCAAAAAAAGGAGCGCATGGTCTGAAGGAATACCTCAAAGAGCTCAAACCGACCAATATAAGAAAGTATCCGCCTGAGACCATAATCAAGTTTTTGGTCGTGCTGGCAGTTATTATCGGTATAATATACGGTCTTGTCGAAGTTCAGGACTACTTAAGCAAGAAGACTGATGTGATTGTCAGTGATGCAGGTTATGAACATGCAATCAGGCATGAAAAATGTGTCCCTCTCAACGGAATTGATATCTCGCAGCACCAGAAAGGGGATATCAAGTGGAAACAGGTTAAGTCCAGCGGAGTTGACTTTGTGTTTATACGTGCAGGCTACAGAGCCGCTGATGACGGAAGCCTGCATGCGGACGAGAACTTTGACGAAAACGTCAGGGACGCGCTGAATGCCGGACTGATGGTAGGAGCTTACTTCTATTCGCAGGCTCTTACACCTGAGGAAGGCAAAGAAGAAGCAGAGTTCGTGCTGGATATGGTCAAAAAATATGACCTGACTATGCCTATTGTAATAGATTACGAAATATACAAGGACGGCAGGCTTGACAAGAAGATCCAGGCCGGAGAACTGTATGCCGCATCTTTCTATCATGATATAGTCCTTGGCTTTACCAATACCGTAGAAGCTGCCGGATACGAATCTGCAGTATATGCAAGCAAAGATATGCTGACGAACTACATGCAGGAGGATCTGATTGACGATATGGCCAATATCTGGCTGGCCAGATATGACAAAACTCCTAATCTGAATGCGGACTTCTGGTTCTGGCAGTGCTCGGATGAGGGCAAAGCAGGCGGAATTGACGGTAGTGTTGACAAAGACTTCTGGTATCTTGAGCCGGGAAAGGCTTATCCGACGAGAGCAAAGCACAAAAAGAGCGCGGTTTCTGTAGGCGACTGCCATATCTATTTCAACAAGCAGTCATATAAGATCCGCAACTTCCGCGCGGAGCCTAAGTACTCGCTGACAAATGACGGGCAGAGAATGTCTGAAGGAAGAGACTATATAAGTTCTGTTGTTCACAATACACAATCAGGAACAGGGTATGTTATTATACGGGGAATCGGAAAATACAAAGACTGGATAATGTTCCCGTTCACTATTGAATAAATCAGGGCGGCCTGCAGGGCCGCCTTAACTGTGCAAAGGAGAAAATATGAAATTCGTTAGCTGGAATGTCAATGGCTTCAGAGCTGTGCTTAACAAAGGATTTGAGGATGTTTTCAGCAGCCTCGATGCTGATTTCTTCTGCCTGCAGGAGACCAAAATGCAGGAGGGCCAGGCGGACTTCCATCCGGAAGGATACTATGAATTCTACAACTACGCTGAAAAGAAAGGATACTCAGGGACTGCTGTTTTTGCGCGCAAAACGCTTGGTGAGCCTGTTTCTGTAAAGTATGGCATTCACGGTGAGCATGACGACGAAGGGCGGGTTATCACATTGGAGTATCCTGCGTTTTACCTGATCTGCTGCTACGTTCCTAATGCCAAGGACGGACTGGCAAGGATTGACTACAGATGCGAGTTCGAGGATGCCATGAGAGACTATATGACGGAGCTGGATCAGAAAAAGCCGGTCATCTACTGCGGTGACCTCAACGTCGCGCATAATGAGATAGATCTCAAGAACCCGAAAACCAACCGCGGCAACGCAGGCTTTTCCGACGAAGAGCGCGGCAAGATGACCGAACTGCTTGATGCCGGATTCACAGACACTTTCCGGTATCTGTATCCTGAGCAGGTCACTTACTCATGGTGGTCTTACAGATTCCGCGCGCGTGAGAAGAACGCGGGGTGGAGAATCGATTACTTTATCATTTCGGACAGACTCAGAGACAGACTGAAAAACGCAGAGATTCTGACGGATATTATGGGAAGTGATCACTGCCCGGTAACTGCGGTTATGGACCTGTGATATATCCGGTCTGACAGTATTGATCCGCAGACACTAAATGGGTACTTATTTTGCCAATAAATCCGGCTGAAAGTATTCGAAAAACATATTTTATGAAATAAATACATTCGGCTAGGTATAATAGTGTTATAATTTTATCAGGTATGAGGACTATCATGCTGACTTGCATCATCTGCATCTTGCTGACGATGCTGAACGAGCCTAACTACACACAATTATCTTGCAAGCCGGCATTTTCTGACTGCTGATTGATATGCATACCTTTGTTCAATCAGTAGATCGCATTTGCGAATAACATTTTTCAAAAGGAGACAACGTTATGGTAAATGAGAAGTATTACGGCTATGGCACAGCGCCAAGCATCATCCGCGAACTGTTCGCCTACGGACTGGAGCAGGCCAAGAAAATCGGCAAGGACAAAGTCTATGACTATTCCCTGGGGAACCCGAGTATACCTGCTCCTGAAAAAGTAAACGAGACAATTAAAAAACTCGTTGATGAAGAAAGTTCCATCCTTCTGCATGGATATTCAATGGCACCTGGATTCGAAGGCACACGTGAAGCCATCGCTGCAAATCTCAGAGAGAGATTTACAACAAATGCCCAGGCTAATGAAATCTTCATGACATGCGGATGTGCACCTGCACTTGTATCAGTTGCGTGCGCTCTTACTTGCAAGCCGGAAGACAACTTCGTCTGCATTGCACCTTACTTCCCTGAATACAATGTATTCTTCACAGCCGGCGGCGGCAAGGTCAAAGTTGTTGAAGCCGATGTTCCACACTTCCAGATCAACCTCGAGGCTCTCGAAGCTACAGTAGATGAGAATTCAGTTGCTGTAGTAATCAACTCGCCTAACAATCCGTCCGGAGTAGTTTACACTAAGGAAACTCTGGTCAAGATCGGCGATTTCCTCAAGAAGAAAGAGGCTGAGTACGGACATCCGATCTACATCATCGCTGACGAGCCTTACAGAGAGCTCGTTTACGGAGATGCCAAGGTTACATTCATCCCTGAAGTTTACGACAACACTATCGTATGCTACTCATGGTCAAAGAGCCTGTCTCTGCCTGGTGAGCGTATCGGTTATGTATATGTACCTGCTAAGTGCGAAGACGGTAAGGCTGTTTACGCTTCTGTTGCCGGTGCAGCAAGAGAAATCGGATCAGTTTGCCCTCCGACACTCATTCAGAGAGTTGTTCAGGAGTGCGTAGGCTGCATGCCTGACCTCGTAGCTTATGACGAGAACAGAAATGACCTCTACAATGGTCTGACTGCAATGGGTTATGAGTGCGCTAAGCCTGACGGTGCTTTCTATCTCTTCATGAAGGCTCCTAACGGTGATGATATGGCATTTTCAGAAGCTGCTAAGCTCGAAGAGAACATCCTGATCGTACCGGGCACCGGATTCCACTGCCCTGGATATCTCAGACTTTCATACTGCGTATCCAACGAAATGATCAAAAATTCAATGCCTGGCTTCAAGAGACTTATTGAGAAGTACGGCAAGTAAGTCGCTGATATTTCAGTTTACTTAAGAAATAAATGCTGCATTCATAACCGGATGCAGCATTTTCATTGCATGTCCGCATCCTGAATGTGAACAGGGCAGGCCCGTTACAGAAATAAAAAAAGAAAAAACAGAAAAGGGCTTGTGTTACCCGAAACTATAACGTATAATAGCGGTTGCGAATTAATACATTACAGATGAAAGTGGGGTAAAATTTAATGGCAAATATTAAATCCGCAAAGAAGAGAATCAAAGTTATCGACAAGAAGACTGCTCGCAACATCAGAGTCAGAGGACACGTTAAGGAAGCTGAGAAGGCATTCCTTGCTGCAGTAGAGGCTGGCAATGTTGAGGAAGCTAAGAAGGCTTTCGAAGTTGCAGAGAAGAAGTTCATGCAGGCAGCTGCAAAGGGTACATACCACAAGAACACTGCTTCCAGAAAGGTAGCCAGATTCGCTAAGAAACTTAACGAGATGTCAAAGTAATCTCACCCGTCCCCACACCGCGTATAAGTTAAATACGCCAGGCAGCCGGAGTGTCTCCCGGCTGTCTTTTATGTTGCTTATATTATTGAGAAGCATCTAATTGGGCAGGTAAAGTTGACAAGCCTGCGGGCCGCGTGCGAAAATAACTATGTATGGCGTCAGCATGAAATTGCGTAAATATCAATGCTTTGAAGCCATTAGCGAATAATATACAAATGAGGACATAATGAGTTATTTAGACAATATCAGAAATTTCAGTATTATTGCTCATATTGATCACGGCAAATCTACACTTGCTGACCGTCTTATCGAGAAGACCGGACTGGTTGATAAGCGTGATATGAAGGAGCAGTATCTGGACAATATGGATATCGAGCGCGAGCGCGGTATTACAATTAAGCTCCAGACCACCAGGCTTCAGTACAAGGCGAAGGATGGTCAGGATTATATTCTCAATCTTATTGATACTCCGGGTCATGTGGATTTCAATTATGAGGTGTCAAGATCGCTCGCGGCATGCGACGGAGCGGTCCTCGTCGTTGACGCTACTCAGGGTGTTGAGGCTCAGACTCTGGGCAATGTTTATCTTGCTCTGGACGAGGACCTCGAGATCCTCCCGGTGCTGAACAAGATGGATCTCGACTCGGCGCGTCCTGACGACGCGAGGGCTGAGATTGAGGACATTATCGGGCTGGACGCGTCCGAGGCTCCGGAGATATCCGCAAAGACAGGCATGGGTATCGATGAGATGCTCGAGAAACTGGTTGAGACAATCCCTGCGCCACAGGGCGACCCGGACGGACGCCTCAAGGCACTTATATTTGACTCATACTATGACAGCTACAAGGGCGTCATAATCTATACAAGAATCTTCGACGGGCGAGTCAGAAAAGGTGACATCATACGCATGATGAATACCGGCAAGAACTACGAAGTAACTGAAGTAGGATACTGCATTCCGGGCACCGTACCTGCAGATGAACTCAAGGCCGGCGAAGTAGGATACATATGCGGCAGCATTAAACAGGTAGCAGATGCCAGAGTCGGTGATACCATCACACTCGCTTCAGCTCCTACAGATGCACCGCTCAAGGGATACAAAAAAGCCCAGTCAATGGTATACTGCGGCATTTTCCCTGCAGAAGGCGAGAAATACGAGAACGTCAAAGATGCTCTGGAAAAGCTCCAGGTCAATGATGCAGCTTTCAATTTCGAGCCTGAGAATTCAGCTGCACTTGGATACGGTTTCCGCTGCGGCTTCCTCGGACTGCTGCACATGGATGTAATTACTGAGAGACTGGCGCGCGAATTCGACCTCGATGTCATCACGACCCTTCCTTCAGTAGTATACAAAGTAGTAATGAAAGACGGCACAGTCCTTGACATCCAGAACCCGTCCAACCTGCCGAATCCGGTCGACATCGCGCGCATAGAAGAGCCGATAGTCAAGGCCGACATCATGACACCTAACGAATACGTAGGAAGCATCATGTCGCTTTGCCAGAACCGGAGAGGGACCATGATCCACATGGAGTACCTGACCAAGACCAGAGTTCAGCTGCACTATGAGATGCCGCTCAATGAAGTTATTTACGACTTTTTCGACGCGCTCAAGTCCAGGACACGCGGCTACGCTTCCCTGGATTATGAATTCATAAGATACCAGCCTGCAAAGCTGGTCAAGCTGGACATTCTCCTGAACCGTGAACTGATCGATGCTCTCAGCACCATCGTTCCGGAAGAGGAAGCAATGGCGAAAGGCCGCGGAATCTGCGAGAAACTCAAAGACATCATTCCGAGACATCAGTTCGAGGTACCGATCCAGGCAGCTATCGGACAGAAAATCATTGCACGTGAAACCGTTAGAGCATACCGCAAGGATGTACTTGCAAAATGCTACGGCGGAGACGTATCCCGTAAGAAGAAACTCCTTGAGAAGCAGAAAGCCGGTAAGAAGAGAATGCGTCAGTTCGGTACAGTAACCGTTCCGCAGGAAGCTTTCACAGAAGTTCTCAAGCTTGACGACGGCAGATAGACCGTAACAACATACATAAGAAAATCGCAGATTACAGTATGAAAAAGGACAAATCAGGCATCAGCGGTTTCAGAAAAATACTGAATATTCTTATTATACTGGGCTCGATCGGAGCATGGCTTGTCATGGTATTCGCCAAGGGAGGCATGCTGACCGATACAGGCTTCAGAAGCCTCAAGTATTTTACAGTGCTCTCGAACCTCTTCGAGGGCACTGCTTCCGTTATATGGCTTATTGCAGCGGCCAGGACAGATGATGGTGCCGAAAAGCGCCTCATCAAAGCAGAGAAAATCAAGTACGCAGCAGCTGTCTCTGTTGCTCTGACATTCATGACAGTAATGATTTTCCTCGGCCCTCTGTACGGCTATCCGGAAATGCTTGCCGGAGTGAACTTCTTCCTGCACCTTGCAGTTCCGGTCGCCGCGCTTGCTGAGTGCATTTTCATGTCAACCACGATTTATACGCACCATGATAACAGACTTGCTGTTGTTCCAATGCTGGTTTACGGCGCCGTATATATCGCCAACAATCTCATTAACGGAACCGGCGAATGGCCTGACACTAATGACTGGTATGGATTTCTTAACTGGGGTCTGCCTGTGGGGCTGGTTATATTCGCCGGGCTTTGCACGATCACATGGCTTACGGGAGCTCTTCTAAGACGAATCAACAACTACTATGACAGAGAAACCTACAGACGCGGAGGAACAGAATAGAATTGAACACAAAAACAGGCCTGTATATACATTTCCCATTTTGCGTGCAAAAGTGCAATTACTGCGCTTTTCTTTCTTTTAATGCTGATGAAAGCGTAAGGAGAGATTATGCAAATGATCTAATGAAAGAAATCGAACTGGCGGGCAGAAATTTCACAGGCAGAATCAGCACGGTCTACCTTGGCGGAGGAACTCCTTCAATCATGGACATATCGCTTATGTCTCTTATCATGAAAGCAGTCAGGCGGAACTTTGACATACTTCCGGATGCTGAAATCACGATTGAGGCAAATCCGGGGACGCTTGGAATCAAAGACAGGGTAGTCAGAGCAAAGCTCATAGCGTACAGATCTATGGGTATCAACAGACTGTCTATGGGTGTCCAGTCAATGGATAACGACAGACTTCACATGCTCGGAAGGATTCATACTGCTGAGAATGTAGTCAGAGATGTCGCTATTGCAAGAGAACTTGGTTTTGACAATATCAATCTTGACTTGATTTTCTCAGTTCCGGGCGAGAGCACAGAGGATGCCCTGAGCGATGCGGAGAAGATCGTCGAACTCGGACCTGAGCACATTTCGTGCTACAGCCTGCAGCTTGAAGAGGGCACGCCTTTCTATGAAATGGCAGAGCAGGGCAGGCTGACAGAGGTTCCGGATGAAGAGGACAGACTCACTTATCACCGCATCTGCGATTATCTGCGCGATTCCGGCTATGAGCATTACGAAATCAGCAATTTTGCCAGGACAGTAACAGCGGGCAAAGCACCGGGTTTTGCTGGCGCGTCCGGTGACGACGATGAGCCCGGTGACGACGGTGCGGCAGGCAAGTACCGTTCGCGGCATAACTCGCTGTACTGGAATCTGGACAGCTACATAGGACTCGGCCTCGGAGCCAGCGGGTTTGTGAACGCAGCAAGATACCGCAACCTGACAGATATTGAGGATTATCACGATGCAGTTTTATCAGACAGACTCCCTGTGATGGAAAAGAGCACAAACACTGCTTTTGACAACATCAGCGAAGCTGTTTTCACAGGACTCAGAAGACGTGAAGGAATAACTTATGAAGAGGCTAAGGCAGCATATCTTCTGAACGCAGGGCAAAGCGGCAGTAGTTCTGATTATGCGGAAGACGCCGGAATGCCGGCTGATAAACTTTTCTGGAAAGTGTTCAGTGAGGCGCGTAAGGAAGCCTGTGAATATGAGAAACATGGGCTTCTCATAATAGATGAAAACGGCCTGAAACTCACGGAAAAGGGAATAGACATAAGCAACGGCATTATGTCGCTGTTTGTATGAGAAAATGTCAGATTGCGGAAGTTCGCCATTACATTGTTCTGTGGTAAAATGATTACATCACGTCAGACAGACCGCGGAAGCAGACTTAATGCGCGGGCTTGCGGACATACAATAACCGAAAAGGAGAGAACCTAATGAAGCAGTACATTATGGCGCTCGATCAGGGAACTACGAGCTCAAGAACAATCATCTACGACAAGAGCGGGGAGATTATCAGTGTGGTTCAGAGAGAGTTCACTCAGATTTTTCCTCATGAAGGCTGGGTAGAACATGACCCTATGGAAATCTGGGCATCACAGATGGGAACCGCTCAGGAGGCATTACTGAAAGCCGGCCTGACATACAATAATATTGCTGCAATCGGAATTACCAACCAGAGAGAGACTACCGTAGTCTGGGACAAGGAGACAGGTACACCTGTATATAATGCCATTGTATGGCAGTGCAGAAGAACAGCCGACTATGCAGCAAGGCTCAAACCTCATGAAGATATGATCAGAGCCAAAACTGGTCTGCTGGCAGACCCGTATTTCAGCGGTACCAAGCTTGCGTGGATACTCGACAACGTACCCGGAGTAAGAGAGAGAGCAAAGCGCGGAGAACTCCTCTTCGGAACTATTGAGAGCTGGCTGATATGGAAGATGACCGGAGGCAAAGTACATGTCTCCGATTACTCAAATGCATGCAGAACAATGCTCTTTGACATCAACACGCTGAAGTGGGATGAGGAGCTGTGCGATCTTCTGGGCATTCCGATGTGCATGCTGCCTGAGCCGGTTGAGTGCTCAGCTCATTACGGAGACACAATAAGCGAACTGTTCGGCGGGCCGATTCCAATCACCGGATCTGCAGGAGACCAGCAGGCAGCTCTGTTCGGTGAAACATGCTTTAACGAAGGCGATGTCAAGAGCACTTACGGAACAGGAAACTTCCTGTTACTCAACACCGGAGACAAACCAGTACCATCCCAAAACGGTCTTCTTACGACAATAGCATGGGGCCTCAATGGCAAAGTCACATATGCTCTTGAAGGATCAGTATTCGTATGCGGCGCAGCAGTGCAGTGGCTAAGAGATCAGATGAAATTTTTCGCATCAGCACCTGAGTCTGAAGACATGGCCAAGATGGTCGATGATGCCGGCGGTGTTTATGTCGTACCGGCATTTGTAGGCCTCGGAGCACCTTACTGGGATCCGGAGGCAAGAGGCGCTATGTTCGGCATCACAAGAGGAACGACCCGTGAGCACATTGTCAGAGCTACACTCCAGTCATTGGCTTATCAGAATGAGGATCTGCTGACAGCAATGAGAGCAGATACTGGCAAAGACATATCAGTGCTGAAGGTCGACGGCGGAGCAGCACTCAATAATCTGCTGATGCAGTTCCAGGCTGATGTATCGGATGTAGATATTGTCAGATACGCCTCCATAGAATCGACTTCACTCGGAGCAGCATATCTTGCGGGTCTTGCAGTCGGATACTATGAAAGCCTTGCAGACATCATAGCAAGCAAGGAGATTTCGAGAACATTCAAACCTAGCCTTGGTGAGAAGACAAGAAAAGAAAGACTTGCAGGCTGGCACAGAGCTGTAAAGGCAACAATAGCCTTCCATGAATAGCATTTTATATCTGCCGGACCGGACGATATATCAATAATCAATACGGCATAAACTTTTTCCAAAAAGTGCTGGACAAATCGAACCATATCCTCTATAATATCACTTGCGCATGAAAATGTGGCGCATTGGTCAAGAGGTCAAGACGTCGCCCTCTCACGGCGGAATCCAGGGTTCGATTCCCTGATGCGCTACCAAGACAAACGCTGAAGCTCAGGCTTCAGCGTTTTTTTAAATAAAGATCTTAGTAACTATTCAATTGAATCTATATCAAGGTAATACCCAAGCACTTCACCAACATCTGTTACTTTGCCCTTAACAGTAATAGTATCACCTTTTGAGAGCGTCTTTACTTTTTCTAGCTGTTCATCAGTTTTGATGGTGCATGTGACACTTTGGAACATGTAGTTATCATTATCCGACTCAAGTGCGAAATATGATCCGTTAGAATCTATTGTACCGAGGACGCCTTTTATTGAAAGGTACTGTCCCTTGTACGTATCACTCGCATTCATCGCATTATTATCTAATTCATCAAACAACTTTTCTACTGATGTTTCCTGATATTCAATTGCAGGCTCTTCCTGCTTTTCTTCAGTTGCAGCTTCAGCCTGCTGAGAGCTACTTGCGGTACTAGAGTCATCTGATTTGCCAGAACCACCGGCTGCGCCAGCTATGGCTAATATAAGTATCGCAATCAGGATCCAGAACCAGACTCTCTTATAGATTGGTTTTGTATTCTTGCCTCCGCATTTCGGGCATGTTTTTGCACTGGCAGCTATCTCTGCTCCGCAATGCTTGCATATTGTCATTTTATCTTTTGCCATATAATTACCTCTCTTTCTAAAAAATAAAATAGTTGCTGTCTCTCAGCTTTTCTTCAAGACAGAGAAAAGCACACCTGCAAATAATTCTAATTTTTTCTACTCAAAGTTGGTGTGCTGACAGCACGAAAAAAAGCGCGGTATGTCTCACCGCGCCTGTAATTACCCTTAAATGCCTTTCATTCATACATCAAGAGGTTTTAATCCATTCTTTTCAAGTATCAGATTCACTTCAGTAACAGATCTGACTCCTTGATTAACAGCTAGTGCTATCCTTGCATCTCTTTCATGGCGAGGATACAGAGCTGAGTATTTGACGAGTTCAAGTGCTCTGTTGATTTGAGAAAAAGAAGCTCTCAGACCAATACAGATAGCAATGACTTTATCCCGACTTGGCTTTGCTCTCTCTCCGCTCAGGATATTATAGATATAATTCCTGCTGACTCCGCTTCTGTCAATCAATTCCGGAATGGTCAGCTCTTGCTCGGCCATAAGATTGTTCAGGAATCCGTGAAGTGTTTGAGTTGTTGAATGGTCTCTTATGAATTTTTCACCACTGCAGTCATCCCTGATGCTCTGCAGTTTTTTTGATAATGATCTTGTTGTGTCTTGATCCATTGTTCACCTCGCAGGATGTGATTATGTTATGATAATAACAGAAGTGATTGTATCGTTCCATGCAAATATATTTGAGAACCTAATATCCTTATGAAACTGGAAGAAGAACTGAGATTATCATTTTACAATGAAATAGCATCTGTAAATGAGCGGCATGGAGTGAAGCTGGTGCAACATATTGACACCGGCAAAGTTTATGTTAAAAAAACTTTGAGTCACTATGACCGCACAGTCTTTACCCTGATTAAGGAGAACCAGTATCCAGGAGTACCTGTAATAAATGAATTGATTGAAGCAGATGATTCTCTGATTGTCATCGAAGACTATGTAAGCGGGCATAGTGTCGAGGAACTTCTGGAGAAAAAGACATTCACAGAGAAAGAAACTATAGATGTCATATCTGATTTGTGTGATATACTCTGGCCGTTTCACTCACACATCCCTCAAATAGTTCATCGTGATATTAAGGCTTCAAATGTTATCATTGATAATGAGGGCAAAGTATACCTTATAGATTTTGATGCGTCTAAAATAGTTGTTCAAGGACGCAAACGCGATACTGATCTAATTGGCACAGAAGAGTACGCTGCTCCTGAGCAGTATGGATTCGGACAATCAGACCAACGTACTGATATTTATGCACTCGGTGTTCTCATGAATAAAATGCTTACAGGGGCTTTTCCATCTGAGAGTATGTGTAGCGGGGCATTATCCCGGGTTATTAAGCATGCTACGGCGATTGATCCGGAAAACAGATATCAGAACGTACAGAGGTTCAAGCTTGCTGTTGGGAATTGTAATGAGGCTAAAGAAGATAATGTTGAAGTTGAGATATATACAGAATCACATCCTGATTCGGATGGACTGCTCAAGAGATTATTGTCTCACTTGCCATATCCAATAAGAGAATTACCTGGATTCAGGTCGGGGAATCTTTTGGCCTTTTGGACAGCCTTAGCATGGTATGCGCTGCTAATATCCTTAGGTTTCTTTGCATTAGCGAAAAATCCGGAGTACACACCGTTACAGAACAAATTCTATAATATAGCAACATTTTTACTTTTCATTGTGCCGACATTATACCTTGGCAATTACCTTGGTGTCAGAGACCGTTTTCCATGGATCAAAACATCAAAAAGGATTGTTGAGTATTTTAGGATAGGTTTAGGCGCAGCAACTGCAGTATTAATTTTATTATTATTACTGACGATTGCTGCTCTGATTTTACATGTGTAGTGAGAATGAGAAGAAACTGAATAATCCTCTGTGGACGCATGATTTTACGATAATTACCATCGGCACGGTCATTTCGATGTTCGGAAATGCCATGTCGGGTTTTGCTGTAAGCCTGATGGTGCTCGACATCTCAAAATCCACTTTACTTTACGCTATCTATATTGCAGCCTACACTGCGCCGCAATTATTCGCACCTATCATTTCCGGAGCTTTCCTTGACCGTTATTCCAGGAAGAAAACCATCTATACTCTGGATTTCATTTCAGCTGCTCTATATCTTATTGCGGCGATCATTATGGCAACCGGCTGGTTTTCATTCCCGGCATTTGCCTTATACTGTTTTATCCTGGGATCGATTGAGAGCGCTTATATGGTCGCATATGAGAGCTTTTATCCGCTTCTCATAACAGAAGGAAATTACCAGAAGGCATACTCGATAGCAAGTATTCTTGAAACTACTTCGGCGGTGATGATTCCGGTTTCTGCTTTTCTGTACAAGGGAATAGGAGTGGCGCCTCTGCTGGCAGGCAATGCAGTATGCTTCTTCATCGCAGCTGTAATGGAGACAAGAATAGAAAAAGAAGAAGATTATATTGAAAAGCAGAAACTGACCCGTATCAGCGGCGCCGGGAAAATACGGCAGGCAGTTGTTGATACAAGAGAAGGATTAAGATATCTTGCTGAAGAAAAGGGCCTTCTTGCAATAACTGCATATTTCACGGTTCTCTTCATTACAGGCGGAGTATCTAATGTAATAACACTCCCTTACTTCAAGAACACATTCAACAATGGCGAGTATATATACATGCTCGTCTGGGGATGCGCTCTCGCAGGGCGGGCGATCGGAGGAGGCGTGCATTACAAAACTGTAATACCTCCGTCATCCCGATATAAGCTTGCTTTGTCTATATACATATTTAATGCACTTGCCGAGGGATTCTATCTTTTCTTCCCTGTACCGGTAATGATGCTTATGTGCTTTATGACCGGTGTCGGAGGTGTTACGACATATACGATAAGAATTTCAGCAACGCAAAGCTATGTCCCTGATGAGAAAAAAGGCCGGTTCAATGGCGCTTTCAACATGCTTATGATGGGAGGGTCACTGCTTGGAGAACTTGGCGGAGGACTTGCCAGCCAGGTGATGCCGGAGAGACGTGTCATCATGACTGCCATGCTTATAAGCGCTGTAATGGCACTGATTATTATCGGCGGCAACAAAGAACCTGTTGCAAATATATACAACAGAGCGAATTAAGACTATATTTGCTCGTTCAACTCAAAGACATATTTTTTGTATCTTACAAAACCATTGCTGTACAATTCAGCTGACAATGAGACTATGGAAAAACTGAGAATTAAGATACCTGAAGGTACAATATCTGTTAAGAACAGATGCTTTTCCGGGCGGGACGATATCGTGGAAGTGATACTCCCGGACAGCGTGCAGGAACTTGGTGCAGGGGCATTTGCTGACTGTACATCTCTTGAGAAAATCACGCTGCCTGCCGGAATCAGAAGAATCAAAAAAGAGCTGTTTTCTGGCTGCACAGCACTCAGAGAAATAACGGTTCCATCCGGCACATTGACAATTGGTGAATGGGCATTCCGGAACTGCAGATCACTTGAAACACTTATTATTCCTGAAAGTGTTTCAGAGATTGCGGCTGAAGCATTCCTGTCATGCCATAATCTGAAATTAAAGGTCAAAAACGGCTCATATGCTCAGCGCTTTGCTGAGAAGCATGAAATACCATATGAAACAATCAAGTAATATAGATGATAGCAATAATAACCAGAGTGTGTATTTAAAAAACACATGATTTGTATTGAATAAATCTATAAATATTGATATTCTATTAACAAGAAATAGGGGCTTATTGAATAAAGGGCTTATACCTCCCGGGAGAGAACTGGAAGGATGCTTTTTCAGGCGTTTGTTTATTCAAACGTCTTGTAACATATGCTCCAAAACAGTCGCTGAAGAGGCAAATTCCTGTTATATGGCAATTTCAGGAACGAAACTTTCAAGCAAAAGGACCGGATAGGCTACCTATTTCTGAATCATAAATATCGATGAAACAGAGAGAATGCTGTAAGCGTTTTTACGCGCGGCATTCTCTTTTTCTATATGGAGAAAGCGCGATGAAATACTTCATCCTGACAAATAATTCACTAGTAGCAGAGGAGTTTGGACAAACGCACGAGGTTCATCTGGTAGACGGGAAACTAATAGATGTTCTGATCAATGCGAGAGATCTGATTAATAACGGAGCGGTTCTGCTGAACCATCCGCTGTATGGCAGTGTCAAGCCTAATGAGACTCCGTTCAGATCCCTTCTGCTGCAACAAGGTAAGTCACGGCAGGGAGAACTGCCGCCATCACCGGATCCTGAATCTGTGAGACTTATCGGGAACGCAGTCAGTGCGTTCGAAAAATTCATTGATAAGAAGGAAGTCACCGATCCTCAGCTTCTCGATGATTTCAGAGTCGTAGACCTGAGTCTTCTCAGAAGCGCTGTGGAGTCAGCAGACCGGTGACATTCAATCTTATACGGAGTTCCGGACCATGCTGCCCCTATGCGTGGCCGGGCTCCGGCAAATAGTTATATATCTGCATCACTATTATAGCAAAAAGGAGGCGATCAGAAATGAGATTGGAAATCGGAAAAATCAATATTACTGATATCCGGTTTGCGGAAGAATCCAAGATCGAGAAGGGAATCCTCTACGTAAATCCTGAGGATCTGAAGCCTGTAGTGCTTGAAGACGACAAACTGAAAGATGTTAAATTCGACATCGCAAAACCAGGTGAGTCTGTAAGAATCACACCTGTCAAGGACGTCATCGAGCCTAGAGTCAAGGTCGAAGGAAAGGGAGGAGTTTTCCCTGGAATGGTAGCTAAGGTTGATACTGTTGGCTCCGGAAAAACACTTGCTCTTAAGGGTATGGCAATAGTAACTGCCGGAAAGATTGTCGGATTCCAGGAAGGAATCATCGACATGACAGGAATCGGTGCCGAGTACACACCATTCTCGAAGACACTCAATCTCTGCATGGTATGCGAGCCGGTTGAAGGACTTAAGCAGCATGA
>JBGUIG010000030.1:0-16283 GCA_045112795.1 Anaerovoracaceae bacterium
GAGGAAGAGAATGATCGAGATTATTAAGCCAACAATTACCAAGGAAGTTGATGCAAACGGTCAGTATGGTAAATTCGTAATCGAACCGCTTGAAAGAGGTTACGGAACAACTCTCGGTAACTGCATGAGAAGAGTCCTTCTCAGTTCTCTTCCGGGAGCAGCTATCACTTCGGTTAAAATCGACGGTATTCTTCACGAATTCTCGACAATACCGGGTGTCAAAGAAGACGTAACAGAAATCATCCTCAACCTCAAAAGACTTGCTGTCAAGATTGACGGCAATGAGGACAAGAGAGCGATTATCAACGCTGTAGGACCTAAAGAGGTCACAGCTGCAGATATCATCATCGATTCAGACACAGAGATCTTCAATCCGGATCTGCATATCGCAACACTCGCTGATAATGCAACTCTGGTAATGGAGATGAATATTGCAACAGGTAAGGGTTATGTTCCTGCTGAGCAGAACAAGACACCTGATACACCTATTGCAGTAATCCCTGTAGACTCCATCTACACACCGGTTAAGAAGGTGAACTTCACGGTAGAGAACACAAGAGTCGGACAGGTTACAGATTTTGACAGACTGGTTCTGGAAATCTGGACTGACGGTTCTATCTCACCTGAAGAGGGAGTTTCTATCGGTGCCAAAATCATCCAGGAGCACCTCGAACTGTTCATTGGCCTCGGATCAGAGGTTGAAGGCATGAAGTTCATGATCGAAAAGGACGAGGACCGCAAGGAAAAAGCTCTGGTTATGGCTATCGAGGAACTTGAACTGTCTGTACGTTCATTCAACTGCCTGAAGAGAGCATCCATCAACACTGTAGAGGAGCTCACTCAGCGCACTGAAGAGGACATGATGAAGGTCAGAAACCTCGGTATGAAATCGCTGGTAGAAGTCAAGAACAAGCTGGCTGAGCTGGGACTTTCCCTCAAGCCAAGTGAAGAAGAATAATCGAAAGGAGTTAGTATCGATGAAGGGTTATAAGAAGCTGGGCAGAAATTCTGCACACAGAAAATCCATGCTGAGAAACCTGGTAACCGATCTTTTCAGAGAAGGTAGAATCACAACTACTGATATGAGAGCTAAGGAAGCAGGCCGTCAGGCTGAGAAACTGATCACTATTGCTAAGAAGGGCGACCTTCACGCAAGAAGACAGGTACTCGAGTACGTATTCGATGAGGACGTTGTAACAAAGCTCTTCGACGAGATCGCACCTAAGTATCAGGATCGCAACGGCGGATATACAAGAACACTCAAGCTTGGACCTAGACAGGGAGACAATGCTGAGGTTGTATATCTCGAGCTCGTTTAATCAAGCATTTAAGATCGCAAGATCTGCAATTACAATCAGGCCGTATCCGGCCGTGCCCGCGTAGGCATATAATGCGCAAGGATGACATTATTCATCCTTGCGCTGTTTTTTTACAGGAGTAATTCGCATTAAAAAAGTAAACGGTAAACCATCCGTGCGTAGTTGGACATCTTGGAAAATGAGATAATCCATACTGAAATACTCTAAAAAGTCGAAAAAGTCTAAATTAGTCCATTGGAGTAATTTAGACCAATCTGGACTGGAAAGGAATCAGTATGGATACACAGCTAGTAGCAACACAGATGAGGCATAGATCCTGGATGGAGGATTATGCCCGGCAACAGGACAGCGGCCTCACAGTCAAGGCTTGGTGTCAGGAGAACGGGATCACACAAAAGACCTTCTACTACAGATTGAAAGTCTTGCGTGAAGAAGCCTGCAGCCTCATGAATCTAGAATCGAATAAATCTGCAGTCAAACCGGAGCCGGAGTTTGTCAGAGTCGGCTTTCCAAATGCGGTGAACGCATCCGGGATCAGGATCAAACTGGACAGCGCAGAGATAAGCATCTCGCCTGATGCGAGCAATGAACATGTGCGCATGGTGCTGGAGGCGATAGCACATGCTTAAGGAAGCCTCCTACAGTGAGATATATATAGCGTGCGGATATACAGATCTACGCAAAGGGATAGACGGACTCGCTGCGTGGATACAGCAGCAGTTCGACCTGAACCCACACAGAACAGGAGCTATCTTCCTGTTTTGCGGTAGGAAGAACGACAGGATAAAAGCACTCGTATGGGAAGGAGATGGATTCCTTCTGCTGTACAAGAGAGCGGCTGAAGGCAGATTCAACTGGCCCAGAAAGAGCTCTGACCTGAGAGATCTGACTCCTGAACAGCTTTCAAGACTGCTTGACGGCTTCACGATTGATCCCGGGATCAAACAGATCAAAGCACCTGAATATGCGCTTTGAAAAATTGGCACAAAGCCCGAAATTTCAAGGAAAAACAGCGATTTTCTTTAGCTGCAGGTCTTTTTTTGCATCTCGAATTAAAGTATAATTTGAGTATGAAAGAGACCATCAGCAGAGAAGAACTGAATAAGATGGATAAGGAAGTTCTGGTGACGCTCCTTATGGGCATGCAGGAACAGCTTGAGCGATCGAACGAGACGATCGATGCTCTGAGAGCAACTGTAGAAAAGCTCAATGAACAGATTCGGATCATGAACACCAGAATGTTCGGAAAGTCTTCAGAGAAGAGCCTTGCTCCAAGTGATCAGCTCAGCATTTACGACTTTGGCTTCAATGAAGCTGAGGAAACAGTTCAGGGCAGGATCATCGAAGAGCCGGAAATGGAAGAAGTAGTCATCCACCGCAAGAAGCGCAAAGGCAAACGTGACGAAGATCTTTCCGGCTTTGAAGCTATCCCTGTAGAGCATGGCCTCAGTGATGAAGAGCTCAAAGAGAAATTCCCTGAAGGTTATTACGAACTTGATGATGAAGTATACAGAAAGCTGGAAGTTGAGCCAGCTGTATTCAAGGTGATCGAGCATCACATCAAGGTCTACAAGGGCAGGAACGGAACGATCATCAAAGGGAAGCATCCAAAAGAGATGCTGAACAACAGCATAGCCACACCTTCCCTTACAGCATTCATCATGAATGCAAAGTATGTGAACGCAGTACCTCTGTACAGGCAGGAGCAGGAATTCTTAAGGAATGACGTGAATATCTCTCGTCAGGTCATGGCGAACTGGATGATCACTACTGCTGAAAGATATCTGTCCCTGATCTATGACAGGCTGAAAGAAGAGATCGTCAGCAGCCCTGTCGCACATGCAGATGAGACTCCGGTACAGGTAACGAATGACGGCCGTGAAGGCGTACATAAGAGTTACATGTGGGTATACCGGACCGGCAGCATATGCAAGGCTCACCCGGCGATAGTCTATGACTACCAGACGACCAGAAAAGCGGATGCACCGAGAACATTCCTCGAAGGATTCAAAGGCAAGCTGGTCTGTGACGGATACCAGGTGTACCACACACTTGAGAATGAATCCGGAACAGACTTCACCGTTGCAGGGTGCTGGATCCATGCGAGGAGACCATTCGCAGATGTGATCAAGAGCCTTGGCGAGGAGAAGGCAGTCGGTACTCTGGCATGCGAAGCGTATGTGCAGATACAGAACATCTACCATACGGATAATTCTCTGAAAAAACTGCCTCCGTCCGAGAGGAAAAAGAAACGGAAGAAACTGGTGAAGCCGCTGGTCGATGGATTCTTCGATTGGGCGAGAAAAGCACAGTATGCTGCAGCTGGCAGCGATAAAACTAAGAAAGGTATCCAGTACTGCCTGAACCAGGAGAAGTATTTGCGTGCTTTCCTTGATGATCCTGCACTGCCGCTGGACAACAACATCGCTGAGCAGGCGATCAGACCTTTCTGTGTAGGCAGGAACAACTGGAAACTCATCGATACGGTGGGTGGTGCTAATGCGAGTGCGATCATATACAGCATAGTCGAGACGGCTAAGGCTAATGATCTTAACATATACAAATATCTTAAATACCTGCTTACGGAGATCCCGCAGCATATGGACGAGACAAGTACGGACTTCATTGAAGATCTGCTGCCTTGGTCAAAGACCCTGCCGCCGGAATGCCGTAAGAAAAAGGCATCAAACTAACACGCAAGCCCGATGCTGAACAAGCACCGGGCTATTTTAAACGAAGGACGGATGGTTTACCGTTTACTTAAAAAAAGCTGATTCAAATGAATCAGCTCCTTTTTGATAGCGAATTTTGCTAGTACAGTATTAAGCTTCGTCTTTGCTGGACATGTTGAGGAGTACCCACATTACGAGGGCTCCTGCGGAGAAGCCGATGATTGCATAGAAGTTGGTATTGTAGCTGCCGCCGGCAGATTCAAGCAGTGCGGATGAAATCATTGGCCCGATTGTCGCTGCCGGAATCAGGCTGAAGTTCGCAATACTGAAGTTTGTAGGGAAGTTAGCCGGTCCGAATGCTTTGTTGATATAAGCTGATGTGATTGTCGGGCATCCGCCGTATGCAAGGCCTACAAAGATAAGTCCAACCAGTATGAAAATGTATTTTCCTGTCATGCCGCCCAGTGTCAGGAAAAGTCCTGCAGCAAGCATGAAGGAGTTGTTAACGATAGTAGCCATCTTGCGGCCGAATTTATCGAAGTTGTTTCCTGCGATGATACGGCCTGCTCCGTTGAAGAGAGAGACGATCATTCCGAGTACTGCAGTACCTCCGAATGCTACAGAGATGTTTGCTGCGCTGTTGATAACCAGAAGACCTGCAGAGTTCAGCAGGATAGCCCATAATGTGAAGAACCAGAACCTTCCGGTCTTGAGCATTTCACCTGCTGTGTAGTCCTTGATTACAGCAGGCTTTTTGCTTGCACCTGCTGTTTTGACTGAAGCAGCAAGCTTCGCGAGCTCTTCGTTATCCTCTGAAGTAGGGGATTTGATAATAAGTGCAGCAAGGACACATATTACTGCGATAACAATACCCAGCACTTTGAACACCGGAAGGATGCCCATGGATCCAATCATGCTGTTAACAACTGATCCGAGAATGAGTCCGCCAAGGCCGAAGCCCATCAGCATGATACCTGATGCAAGACCGACTTTGTCAGGGAACCATTTATTCAGCGTTCCGATTACTGCATTGTAGGCAAATCCTACACCGCCTCCGCCGAATACTCCGTAGAAAATGTAGAGCATTGTCAGGCTTCCTGCAGGATTTTCAGGATTTACTGTAGATACAGCAAAGAAACCGACGAAAAGCATAACGGCTGAGATCAGGAATCTGACTCTGACACTGAACTTCTTGCTCATAAGACCGCCGGCAAATCCGCCGAGGCAGAAGAAGATCATTGAAATTGTGAATGTCAGAGACATCTGGGAGATTGACCAGTCAGGGAAAATCTCACCAAGCGGAGTCCTGAAGATAGACCATGCATAGATCAGTCCGAGGAACAGCAGCGTCAGAGTAGCAGTTCCGAGGTACAGCCATCTCTTATTAGTGTTCATATTAAATACATCCTCCTTAGTGTAAAAAAATAAGGGAAACAGAATCATTACCATGAGGCTTGTGATTCGTATTCCCTTTGGTTCAACTTATTCTGCGGCAGAGCATATTGCTCAGTCCGCAGTTATTGTATCACATATAAGGTTAATTGTCTTTATCTTTTTACAGTAATATATAATAGCTTGAGCAGTGAGGGGAGTTGTGTTATAATGGTCTCCGCGAATGTACGGCGTTGCCGCAATGTGGAGACCATTGATCTCCGGAGGCCAGGCTCCTCCGATAGAATGTCTCCGCGAATGTACGGCGTTGCCGCATACATTCTTAAATGAAATCAGAAATGCCGGCGGGCGGCCTGCAGTGCGCGGGGGCCCTGCGCAACAGGACACCGTGAATCATGTCAGGACCGAGAGGTAGCAGCATTAAGCGGCCCGTACTGTGTGCCGCAGACAAGCCTCTGCGTACTGCAGACTGCCCGCCGTTTTCAATAGCATTAACTGTAATAGTATTAAATAGTAAGAGGCGGCTATTCATCTGGACCGTGAATGGGATGCTCTGCAGAATCGCATCAGAGATATCCCGGGGCAGGTGAACGGCTGGTTTTGGTGTATTATTCGACACTATTGGCGTTTTATTCGATAAAATCGAAGGTAAGGACTGGATATGCAGCTAGCTTTGTACAGGTCTGAGAGACCTGAAGTATTTGAAGACATAATAGGACAGAAACACATTGTCAGGATTCTGCAGAACCAGATTCGCACAGGAACTGTCAGCCAGGCCTATCTGTTCTCCGGCACCCACGGTACAGGAAAGACAAGTACCGCAAGAATCCTCGCCAAAGCGGTTAACTGCATGGAAGGCGAGCCAGGGACACCGGGTGCTGATCTTGGCGGGAACAGGACTATTCCGTGCGGACACTGTGCAAACTGTGAGGCTATACGAGAGGGCCGCTTTGTCGATGTAATTGAGCTCGATGCTGCTTCTAACAACGGTGTTGACGATCTTCGCGCAATTATTGAGATGGTCAAGTATCCGCCGACTGTTGGCCGGTACAAAGTCTACATTATCGACGAAGTGCACATGCTGAGCCAGGCTGCAGAGAACGCTTTCCTCAAAACTCTTGAAGAGCCGCCTGAACACGCCATTTTCATCCTTGCTACTACTGACCCGCAGAAGGTCAGATCCACGATTCGTTCAAGATGCATGCAGCTCAATTTCAAGCGTGTAACAGAGAGCGAGCTGGCTGCCGGAATGCAGCGCATCTGCGATAAGCGCGGTATAGAGGTGACACAGGATGCTTTGGTGACTATTGCGTCGAGGGCTGATGGATCTGTCAGAGATGCTCTGAGTATTCTGGAGCAGTGCATTGCAGCAGGAGACCGGAAACTCGACAGAAATCTGGTCCTCGAGTACACAGGCGCGGCCGGAGAAGACTTCTTCCTCGCGCTGACCGGAGCCGTCGCTGCAGGAGATATAGGCAAAGCGCTTATATATATTGATGAGATTGCGAAACGCGGCAAGGATGCGAAACAGATTCTCAAGGACTGGCTGATGCACTACCGCAACCTGATGGTAGTCAAGTATGTAGCCAAACCGGGAAGGATTATAGGATCTTCCGCTGAGAATGCTTCAAGGCTCAAGGCTCAGGCAGACACAATTGACATTGGTACAATAGAGGCCGCAATCAGACTGCTTTCTGAGTACATTAATATAGGAAGATATTCAGACAGACCAAGGATACTTCTTGAGACTGCGGCAGTACGCATCGCAGGAGGGTTATCCGCAGGAGGATTTGAGCCGGTTATGCGGACAGCAAGACCTGCTGTATCCGGATACGGAACATCACCTGCAGTAAGAAACTCCGTTTCATCAGCTGGCGGTCAGCAAGCAGCTTCAGGCGCGGGTTCACATGCCGCTGCAGACATGGGCAGAGAACCGGCTTTCCCGGAGAATAAATCAGTACGTGAGGAAGTGCCTTCATCATCTCATGATGAAGAGCCGGAACTTATAATCGCTCCGGCGCCTCGTGAGCAGGTCGGCAGCCCTGATGTCATGTGGAACATGATAGTAGACACAATTGCCAGGACAGACAGGAGCTTTGTCAGCCTTATCGGAAGAGCTTCCCGCGGAACGGGGTTTGATGCCGGCGAACTGACGATTACGGTCAGACCTAACAAGATCAAGATGGCTGAGGACAAACTCGGAGATATCACAAGGGCTGCCCGCGGACTTTACGGTTCAGATATATTCGTAAGCCTCAAGGCCGGCGATCCGGCTGAACCTGCCAGGGCAGAGGCTGTTTCTGAGCAGGAAACTGCTAGGATTATTGAAGATGATAAGAATGTCAGTGACCTGGCTGCTGATGTTGAGAGCCTGTTCGGCATGAAGCCTGAGATTACAGGCTGATGTAAGGCAAACAGCTGAACAGCACTTTGCAATAAATTTATAATAATCGTAATATGCTGATAGCACATTGCGCACTGAATAAGCACGTTTTTTCATTCAATTAGCATTTAAACATAAGGAGAAGGATTAATCATGGGAAAAGGTATGAGAGCAGGCAAGAAGCCTAAGATGAACAGACCTGGCGGCGGAGATATGCAGAAGCAGCTCAAGCAGCTTCAGCAGATGCAGGCTGAGATGGAGAAGACTCAGGCAGAACTTGCTGAGAAAGAGATCACAACAACTGCCGGCGGCGGAGCTATCGAAGTAACAGTTAACGGCAACAAGGAGATCACCAAGCTCGTCATCGACAGGGATGTAGTTGATCCTGATGATGTTGAAATGCTGCAGGATCTCGTTATGGCTGCTGTTAACGAAGCAATGAGACAGATGGAAGAACTGACTGAGTCCGAGATGAATAAGATCACCGGAGGATTCGGCGGAATGGGATTCCCTGGACTGTAAGTGAGACACAGTAAGTGAGACGCAGACGGTTCCGGGGCTAATAGTATGAGACAATACCCAAGACCATTAAACAAATTAATAAATGAGTTAAGCAAGCTTCCGGGCATCGGCGGAAAAACTGCCCAGAGGCTCGCTTTTCATATTCTCAGCCTGAGTGACCGCGAAGCTGAGGCTTTGGCAGAAGCCATAGTAAGCGCCAAGAAAAATCTGAGATACTGCACTGAGTGCGGGAACCTTACCGATCAGGAGAAGTGCCTGATCTGTTCTGATCCTGCGCGGGACAGATCTGTCATCTGTGTAGTGGAGACTCCTCAGGACGTAATGGCTATGGAGCGTATCAGAGAATACAAGGGGCTTTATCACGTACTGCACGGAGCTATTTCTCCTGCTGAGGGAATCGGTCCTAACGATATCAATCTGAAGTCACTCATTACCAGGCTGCAGGCAAACGACGACGTCCGGGAAGTAATCATAGCAACCAATCCGAATATTGAAGGTGAGGCAACGGCTATGTATATTTCCAGACTGCTGAAGCCTGCAGGAATCAAGGTTACAAGAATTGCTCACGGCATACCTGTTGGCGGGGATCTCGAGTATGCTGATGAGGTCACTCTGCTCAAGGCAATCGAGGGCAGACGGGAATTATAGTATAAGGGTGAGGGATCCGGAGATACTCATAAGAAAAGAGGATCCATAAATGAAAAGCAAACTGTCAGTAAAGGAAACTGTCATTGTAGCTAGTACGCTGTTTGGCATGTTTTTCGGCGCCGGGAATCTGATTTTTCCGGTCCATCTGGGTCAGATGGCAGGCAGTAACTCCTGGCCGGCAATAATCGGCTTTATAATCACAGCTGTAGGAATTCCTATTCTTGCAGTTGCAGCCATCGGCAATACACATAGTGATGATTTACTGCATCTTTCGGGTAAAGTAACAGGTTGGTACGGCGTTCTGTTTACGACGGTGCTGTATCTGACTATCGGGCCGTTTTTTGCTATTCCGAGATGCGCTACGGTTTCCTTCACAACCGGTATTGCGCCAATGATCAGCGAATCTGCTTTCAGACTGGGACAGCTGATTTTTACATTCATATTCTTTGCAATCGTATTGTTCTTCTCGCTGAAGCCAAGCGGGATAACAACATGGATCGGAAGAATAATCAACCCGATTTTCCTGACTTTTCTGGCAATACTCGTGATTGTTGCCATGCTCCATCCGGGCGCATCACTTGCTGATGTTCAGCCTGAAGAAGCGTATCAGAGCGGAGCTCTCTTCAACGGATTCGTTGAAGGATACGGAACAATGGACGCGATTGCCGGACTTGCTTTCGGAATCGTAATCATACGTGTAGTCAGAGATATGGGTATTAAAGACGACAGTGATGTCGCCAAAGCAACCCTGAAATCCGGAATATGCACCGGAATTCTGATGGCAATCATATATGTCCTGACAATATTGATGGGAGCTCAGTCAAGAGGTCTGTTCGAAACTTCGGATAACGGAGCTATCGCTTTGACACAGATTTCCTCGCATTATCTGGGCGGCCTGGGCAGCTTTGTGCTTGCAGTAACTATTACCTTTGCCTGCCTCAAGACTGCGCTGGGACTTGTAACAAGCTGCTCTGAAATGTTCGTAGTAATGTTCCCGGGCAAGCTCAGCTACAGAGGCTGGGCAATTGCATTCACACTGTTTTCATTTGCAGTTTCCAATGTCGGACTGACTGCAATTATTAATTACGCAGTACCTGTGCTGATGCTGCTGTATCCGCTCGTTATCACGCTTGTTCTTACTGCATTGTTTGAGAAAAGCTTTGGCGGCAGCAAATACGTTTACCGCTGTGTGGCGGTTGGAGCATTTATCCCTGCGATATTTGACTTTGCCAAGACTTTGCCGGAAAGCGTACAGACTGCAGCAAACATACCGGCTATGACGGCTTTCGGCAGCAAAGTATTCCCGTTCTTTGACATCGGTCTGGGATGGGTTGTGCCATCGCTTATCGGGCTGGCTGCAGGTCTGATATTGTATAAAACAAGAGAGAGCAGGGCGGTGTAAATTATCATCACCAGTGATACCAGGGAGGTGTAAATTATCAGCCGGAGAAGCGGGGCTGTTTTCGGCAGTATTGTTTACACGACGTGTGTTGTTCACATAAATAAGGATTTGGGAGGAAAGACAACATGTCAATAGAGATCGCAAGGGCATATCTCAAAGAGAAGGGGTATGAGGACAGGATACGGGAATTCGACGTATCCAGCGCTACTGTTGAACTCGCTGCCAAGGCTGTAGGCACTGAGCCGGCGAGAATATGCAAAACTCTAAGCTTCAAGCTCAAGGATGGCACCGGGATTCTGATCCAGGTTGCAGGAGACGCAAGAGTAGACAACAAGAAGTACAAGGATTTCTTCGGGGAAAAGGCCAAAATGCTTTCACCTGAAGAAGTGCCTCAGTATACGAATCATGAGATAGGCGGCGTGTGCGCGTTCGGAGTCACGAGAGACGACGTGCGCATATACTGCGATGAGTCCATGAAGAGATTCGAGACAGTTTTTCCTGCCTGCGGTTCCGGCAATTCTGCTGCAGAGTTCACACCGGATGAACTCTTCGATATATCCGGCGCACTTGCATGGATCGATGTTGTCAAGCTTCCTGAAGCGTGATAAAATTTATCAGTTATGTATTTTAAGAATTTGTGTCCTTAGGCATCATGTTTTATGGCCTTACAGGATGCAGCATGGTGCCTGAATATTAACGGGCACCGGAGGAGTTTATTTAATGGAAAAAGAGTACAAAAAGATTCTGGAAAAGTATGCAGATGCTGATCTGTATGCGATGAGTGAAGAAGAATACAGAGAACTCAAAGAAGCTGAGATGGCTGACATGCAGAGTTATGTCGATGCCATCACTGACAGCAATGTACCTGAGGTAATGTACAGGATCGGAAGAGCGGTTCCTGATCTCAAGTATCTGCTGGAATCAAGCGCGGATATCTGGGGAGGCAAAGTTCTGTATCATCAGATCATGCCGGGCGACAAAGAGTTCACTGAGTTTACATATAATGATGTAAGAAGAGACGTAAGAGGCCTCGGAACATCACTTCTCGGACTCGGCCTCAGAGGAGCTCACATCGGTGTCATCGGTGCGAACTGCTACGAATGGGCTGAATCCTATTTTGCCATCACAGGCGGCACAGGAGTTGTTGTTCCGCTGGACAAGGAGCTTTCACCTGCAGAACTCGAAAATCTGGTTGATATGGGTGACATTGATGCAGTTATCTGCTGCCAGGACAAGTACTACGATATCTTCAAGGCTATCAAGGAGTCGGGCAAAAGCAGACTGAAAATGGTCATAGGTGTCAATAAAGAGGCACATGAGGATGAGAAGAACGGACTGTATTCCTGGAATGTACTCAGAGCCGAGGGAATAGCTAAGGTAGAAGCAGGAGACAGATCTTTCCTGGATGCAAGAGTGAGAGCTTCAGATATGGTCTCGATTATCTTTACATCCGGAACAACAGGAGTCAGCAAGGGCGTTATGCTTTCACACCGCAATCTCTGCACAGACATCCTGATTGCTCAGACTTATCTTGAGGTTTGTCCTGAGGACATTTTCTTCAGTGTACTGCCTATTCATCATACTTATGAGTGCACATGCACAATGCTCGAAGGAATGTTCATGGGAGCTTCCATGGCATTCTGCAGAGGACTCAAATATATCACCAAGGACATGCAGGCTGTTCACCCTACATTCCTGCTCGCAGTCCCTCTGATTTACGAGAAATTCTACAATACTATACAGAAGACGCTGAAGAAGCAGGGCCAGGACAAGCTGGTCAACACGCTCTTCGCGATCAATAACGTAACCAGCAAAATCGGCATCAATGTGGCTAAGCCTATTGCTAAGAAAATCATGGCTCAGTTCGGCGGATGCATCGATATGTTCATCGCAGGCGGCGCAAGGGTTGATCCGAAGGTTCTCGCATTCTTCCGCAGCATGGGAATTCCGTGTCTGCAGGGATACGGACTGACTGAGACTTCGCCGATGGTAGCACTCAATCCTGACCAGTGGAAATACATGCGCAATGACAGCGCAGGCAAGCTGTTCCAGTTCACTGAGTGCAAGATCGTTGACAAGGATTCAGACGGAAACGGTGAGATCTGCTTCAGAGGACCTATGGTCATGATGGGTTACTACAAGAATCCGGAAGCTACGGAAGCATGCATGGAGAACGGCTGGTTCCACACAGGAGATATCGGCTATCTCGACGCTGATAACTATGTATATATTACAGGCCGCAAGAAGAACGTCATCATCGCAGCTAACGGCAAGAACGTTTTCCCTGAGGAACTCGAAGAGAAAATCGCGCGCAGCCCTTACATTGAAGAATGCATGGTCTGGGCTGACGAGGACAATGAAGACAGAATGCTCCGCGGCATCTATGTCACTCTGAGACCTGACAAGGAAAACGTAAGAGACGCACTCGGCGACAATGCAGATGATGACAGTGCTGTACTGGCGCTTGTCAGCAGCGAGATTGACAAGCTCAATGCTCAGTGGCCTGACTGGAAGAGAGTAAAACACATCGTTCTCAAGAAGAGTGAGTTCAACAAGACAACAGGAATGAAGATCCGCAGATTTGTCGAGGAGAACAAGCACGCAGACTAGTGATTCCCGGGACTGAGAAGGAGGGAAGACATGAAGAAAAGACCTTCGCTAATTATTGACCACGAGAAACTCCGCTCTAATATGAAGAAAGTCATCGGATGGTGCAGTGATGCAGGCATAGATGTTGCAGGCGTCATCAAGGTGTCCGGCGGGCTGGCTTCTGCCGCGCTTGACTATGAGGCGTGCGGAGCGAAATGGATTGCGTCGTCAAGACTCGAGCAGCTGGAAAGGGCCAAAGCAGCAGGTGTCAAACTTCCTCTGCTGATGATCAGAGTGCCGATGCTGTCAGAGCTCGATGAGATGGTAAAGGTCTGCGATTACAGTCTGCAGAGCGAGTTCAAAACTCTCAAGGCACTCGATGACGCCGCTATCAGGAACGGCAGGATTCACAATGTCATCCTGATGGCAGATCTCGGAGATCTTAGAGAAGGCTTCTACGACAAGGATGAACTGGTCGATGTAGCCAGATATACCGAGGAAACTCTGACAGGTCTTCACCTGGCCGGTATCGGGACCAACCTCGGCTGCTACGGATCAATTGTCCCGACTAAGGAGAAAATGGAGCAGCTCGCATCTTATGCAGAGGCTGTTGAGGAAGCAATCGGAAGGCCTCTTGAGGTAGTATCGGGCGGCGCAACTTCCAGCCTGATGCCGATGTTCGATGGAGAAATGCCGGGCAAAATCAACATGCTGAGAGTCGGTGCTCTTCCATTCTGCGGAGCGCTTGAAGATATACGCAGATGCTATGGCAGAGAAGAGCCTCTTCAGCTCTATGACGATGTATTCACGCTCGAGGCTGAAGTCATCGAGGTCAGAACCAAACCTTCACACCCTGTCGGAAAACTCGGCGTCAACGCATTTGGCGTCAAGGGAGTATACAAGGACAGAGGCAACAGAAGACGCGCTTTGCTCGCAATCGGCGGAGCAGATTTCAGCGACCCGGCGGACATACTGCCGCAGCTCGAAGGCGCTGAAGTCCTCGGATGCTCGGGAGATCACACTATACTTGATGTAGAAGACTGTAAGGAAATCATCAATGTCGGCGATGTGATCAGATTCAAGCTCCACTACTCAGCTATTATGCACCTCTCATACAGCGAGAATGTGACTAAGTATGAGACCGGAGAAATCGGGTGTCTGCTGTAATAATCATAATAAGGTAATAATCAGCAATATGCTGTTATGATAAATAGATAATCAATTCATTACTAATAAACGCAATTGTTTTGCACTGAAAGGAAAAGAAATGGCGACTAACAATTCCCATGAAATGACAAGAGAAGGTTATGATAACCTTAATGCCGAACTCGAACATCTTATTACCGTAGTTCGTAAAGAGAACGCTCTCAGACTTAAGGAAGCGATCGCTCTCGGAGATATCAGCGAGAACGCTGAGTACGATGCAGCCAAGGACGCACAGGCTGAAACCGAAGAGAGAATTACTGAAATCGAAGAGATTCTCCGTACCGCAGTAATTGTTGACGAGAATGATGAAGGTGATGACACTGTTCAGACCGGACGTACTGTAACAGTCAAGGATCTCGTTCTCGGAATCACTGCAACTTACAAAATCGTAGGTACAACTGAGGCTGATCCTCTGAATGGCAAACTTTCGAACGCTTCACTCGTAGGTGAGCACCTGATCGGAAACAAGGCCGGCGATGTAGTTGAGTTCATGGTACCGGATGGAATGGCAAAGTATGAAATACTGGAGGTCAGAAGATAATGTCAGAGAATAATGCGAACCAGAATCCTAATCAGGCAGAAGAAAGAGAACTGACCGAAAAGGAAATCGGCGAACAGAGACAGATCAAGAGAAAGAAGCTCGAAGAACTCCGCGCAATGGGAAGAGACCCTTTCCTGGAGGAGACTTTTGATGTGTCGGCTCATTCCGGCGATATCAAAGAAACTTTTGACGCAATGGAAGACCAGGAAGTCAGAGTTGCAGGAAGAATCATGGCATTCCGCCGCATGGGCAAGGTCGCTTTCGTCGACATGCAGGACAAGCAGGGAAGAATCCAGATCTTCGTAGCAAGGGACAATATCGGACAGGAAGAATACAACGTTTTCAAGACTTATGACGTTGGCGACATCATCGGTGTTACCGGTATCGTATTCAAGACCAAGACCGGTGAGATCAGTGTCAGAGCTATGGAAGTCAGACTCCTGTGCAAGTCCATCCAGGTACTGCCGAACAAGTGGCACGGCCTCAAGGACATGGACCTCAGATACCGTCAGAGATACGTTGACCTCATCATGAATGAGGATGTAAGAGATACATTCCGCAAGAGAGCTAAGATCATCAGCACAATGCGTAAGGTTCTCGAAGAAGAATACGATCTGATGGAAGTCGAGACACCGGTACTCGGCAACATCGCAGGCGGCGCTGCTGCAAGACCTTTCTGGACACACCACAACACTCTTGATATAGACATGACTCTGAGAATTTCTCTCGAGCTGCACCTCAAGAGACTTATCGTCGGCGGACTTGACGGCGTATATGAGATTGGCAAGGTTTTCCGTAACGAAGGTATGGACAAAAACCACAGCCCTGAGTTCACATCAATGGAGGCTTACAAGGCATATGTCAACCTCGAGACAATGATGGACCTCATGGAGCAGGTTACATACAAGTGCGCTATGGCTGTTAACGGTACTCCTATCGTTAAGTACGGCGACAAGGAATTCGACGTAACTCCGCCATGGAGAAAGATCGACATGACTCAGGCTGTAATCGATGCTACAGGCATCCCGTTCGACAAGATCGACAGTGATGAAGAGGCAATCGAGGCAGCTAAGAAGTACGGCATGACATTCGAGAACGAGGCTGACTGGAGTCGCGGCAAGATCATCGCTGAGATGTTCGAAGACTACTGCGAAGATATCCCTGGATTCCTTGACGGACCATGTTTCGTATGCGGACATCCTCTCGAAGTATCCCCGCTGGCTAAGAAGGACCCTAAGGATCCGAGAATCACCAGAAGATTCGAGTCTTATATCAACGGCTGGGAAATGTCCAATGCATTCTCCGAGCTCAACGACCCGATCGACCAGTACGAGAGATTTGCTGAACAGCAGAGACAGCTCGACCTCGGTATCGACGATGAAGCACATCCTATGGACACAGACTTCGTCAACGCTCTCGAGGTAGGTATGCCTCCTACAGGCGGAATCGGAATCGGTGTCGACAGACTCGTAATGCTGCTGACAGACAGCGCTACAATCAGAGACGTCCAGCTCTTCCCTGTAATGAAGCCGGAAGGAAAGGGCGCAGGCGCCAAAAAGGAGCGCGTAGAGATCGATTTCAGCAAGGTAAAAGTAGAGCCGCTGTTCGA
>JBGUIG010000031.1:0-2760 GCA_045112795.1 Anaerovoracaceae bacterium
AAATATGCTGATTATGCACAATTATCCTGAGCATGCGCAGACAAATATAAGGGTATGCGGAACAGTAAGACAAAGCACGATGTGAAAACGATTATGAACAGGGCAGCCGGGTTTGCTGTCTGTTTTGTGCTGTCAATAATGATGCTGTGCCTGCGCGTGAAAACTTCATAATGGTAACTGTCCGCTAGAGATCTTAACACATGGGCGATGCCCGGAAAGCGAGGAACACTATGCTTCACGAAATCACTTTTGACTCGTACAACAAGAGAGACACCGTTTACGGCTGGGTATATGTGCCTGCAGCAGAGCCGGCAGGAATCATTCAGCTGATCCACGGATTCGGCGAGCACTCCCGCAGATATCTGCACATGATCGTCAAGTTTATGGATGCAGGCTTCATCGTAGCCGCTGATGACCACGTAGGACACGGCAAAACAGCTATGGAGAACAACTGCTGGGGCGATTGGGGCGGCACCGGAGTCCACACTATGATGGAAGATGAACACACTCTGACAAAACTCGTCAAGGAGATGTATCCTGATCTGCCGTACTTCATGTTCGGACACAGCATGGGTTCGTTCATCGCCCGCGACTACATCGCCACTTACGGTGACGAGCTTGACGGCGTAACCCTTTGCGGGACCTCAGGCGTTTTCCCGGGACTCGACAACAGCATGGCATATATTCAGAAGCTTCTCGATGAGGGCAAAGGTAAAGAGGCTGATCCTGATGTAGGTGCTGTTATGATGGGCTGGATGTTCGCGAGATGCGACGAAGGCGTAAAGCTGGGCAATGAGTGGATCTGCCACGACGAATATGTACAGAAAGACCACGCGGCTGACCCGTTTGACGCTTTCACAAAACCTACCAGCAACCGCTCATTCATGGATTTCTGCAAGATGATCGAGGTCATCACCGGACCTGAGTGGGCCGCCAAAGTTCCTAAGGATCTGCCGATTTACAACATTGCGGGTGACCAGGACCCTGTCGGCCAGTATGGCGCAGGTGTATATCAGGTCAGCAACTGGCTGGCAGATGCAGGCTGTGATGTTGAGACACTGCTGTATTCCGGCTATCGCCACGAGATCCACAACTATGAGGATCTTAAGGACGATGTTGAAGAGGGAATCATTGATTTCTTCGAGAGATGCATTGTTGACGTAGAATTTGAATTCTAGAGCGGATTAATTATTGGTATGACCTTGTGAGGGAATTCTGTAAGGCCTTGAAAATGAATCGCATAGAGTATGGCCTTGAGAGAGATTCCTTTCAGGCCTTAATAAGGGATCGGGATTGAAGTACATAATTATTGCACTGATAATAGGGTATTTTGTCTTCGCGGCAATCGGAATGCGGATGGGGCACAAGCCCGCAGAAGTCGCTAAAATGAGCCTGAATGGGCTCAAAACGGCCGGAGCATTAATGGCTATTCTGCTGCTGATCGGCGTTCTGACGGGAAGCTGGAGGTGCTCTGGCTCCATTGTGACATTCGTTTACTACGGCATTCAGCTGATCCGTCCGCACCTGTTCCTCATAATTGTATTTCTGCTGACTTGTCTGATGAGCTATGCGCTCGGAACTTCATTCGGTGTAGCAGGTACAGCAGGCGTAATATTCATGACACTGGCGCGCAGCGGGGCAGTCAACCCGACTGTCGCAGCCGGTGTTATTTTGTCCGGAATCTATTTCGGCGACCGCACATCTCCTGCATCGTCAACGGCATTCACAGTGGCATCGGTAACCAATACCGACCTGTACGAAAATGTCAGGGGTATGCTGCGTACGGGCTTTGTACCGTGGATGATATGCTTTGCGGTTTATGCCTTCCTGTCATGGAAGAATCCTCTGTCGGCGGTCGATCCCGCAGCCATTGCGGCTTTCGAGTCGACATTTGTGATCTCAAAGTGGTGCCTGCTGCCGGCCGCAGTAATTCTGATTTTTCCGCTGCTTCACATACCGATTCTGGCAACACTCATATCCAGCATAGCCGCAGCGTCAGTCATTTCAGTGGTGCTTCAGCACATGCCTCTCACGACATTGCTGTATTCACTGGTTCTTGGCTATCACTCACCAAATCCTGAATTATCCGCCATTATCGACGGAGGCGGCATGATCTCCATGCTAAGTACGGTTGTGATTGTCGGCATCGCATGCAGTTACACCGGGATAATGAACGGGACAGGCATGATAGATCATCTGCGCTCAGTGACGGGCAGGCTTGAAGAGAAGATCGGGCTTTTCCCGTGTGTGATTCTGATTTCCATGGCTTGTGCCTGCGTATTCTGCAACCAGGTCGTCGGCATCATTATGAGTAATGAGCTGATGAAAAGCAGTTATGAATCCAGGGGCAAAAGTCATTTTGATCTTGCGATGGATATCGAGAATTCGTCAATTACGATTCCGGCGCTGGTACCGTGGTGTATCCTGATAACCGTACCACTGGCGATATTCGGCGTATCACACGCCGCAGTTCCATACGCCATATACATTTACGCACTACCGCTCGTCAACCTTATTATCAAGGCCCTGCGACGCGAGTTGTGGTAAAATTTAACATCAAATAATAGGCAAGGATACCCTCTCTTCTGTAAGTGGGGGAGGAATTGCCTCTGCCTCCTTTCGCATAATAGTAAATGGTAGATTGTGCAATAACAATTGCATAATAAATGGCTGAGCCACCATGTCCGCACGGTCCTCAAAAGGCGATAACTGGCGGTTTACGGCGAAATGTTACATCGCTCAACCCCTTGATTTTACTGG
>JBGUIG010000032.1:0-9117 GCA_045112795.1 Anaerovoracaceae bacterium
ACCGGCACCTACCTTAAGTCCAAGTCTCTTGGACTCGGAATCTCTGCCGTTCTTGGAACTTCCTACTCCCTTTTTACTTGACATCGAATATTACCTCCTGTTCCTTATTAGTTAGCCTCGATAGCTGCAAGGATTTCAGCCTTTGTTGCCTTAGCAGCAACCTCGATGCCCATTTCCTTAGCGATAGCAAGCAGCTCATCCTTCTTCATGGATGCGTTTGCCTTTGTTGCTTCTGCTTCAGGAGCCTCAGCCTCAGCTGCGGATTCCTTAACGGCCTTAGCAGCGCCGATACCTGTAACCTTAACGAGTGTGTATGGCTGTCTGTGACCGTTCTTACGTCTGTAATCTTTCTTAGCCTTGTACTTGTAGATGATAACCTTGTCAGCTTTGCCCTGCTCGAGAACCTCAGCCTCTACTGCGTATCCCTCTACAAGAGGTGTTCCTACTACAAGCTCGTCTCCGCCTACTGCTACTACTTCGTCGAAAACAACCTTGTCACCAACCTGTGCGTCAAGCTTCTCAACTCTGAATTCATCATTCTCCTGAACTCTGTACTGCTTGCCGCCTGTTCTGATAATTGCGTACATTATTGATTTTCCTCCTTAAACCAGACTCGCCGTTGAGGGCGCACCGCTTAAATTCAATGCTGTGCGATGCTTAACAACAACCCTTTTCGTGCGGTTGACCGCGTTCAAGTCTAGCACAACGGAATATGTACGTCAAGCATTATTTTGATATTATTCAATAACTACGCCGTCTTCATCAACCTTGATGCCGTTATCACCGGTTGCAGGCTGTTTGCTCTCATCGAAATGAGCCATAACCCTGGATCTGACGTCCTCAAGTACTTCCGGATGGTCTTCGAGATAGTTCTTCACATTCTCTCTGCCCTGTCCTATTCTCTCACCATTGTAGCTGTACCATGAGCCGGCCTTCTCGATGATGCCGATTTCGGCAGCTGTATCAAGGATGTCTCCGGCCAGGGAAATTCCTGTACCGTACATGATGTCGAATTCAGCCTTCTTGAACGGAGGCGCGACTTTGTTCTTGACGATCTTGACACGGGTTCTGTTACCGAGCATGTCTTCGCCCTTCTTGATTGTCTCGACTCTTCTGACATCAAGTCTCATGGAAGCATAGAACTTAAGAGCGCGTCCGCCGGTTGTTGTCTCAGGGTTACCGAACATGATGCCGATTTTCTCTCTGAGCTGGTTAATGAAAATAACGCATGTGTTGGACTTGTTGACTGCACCTGCAATCTTACGGAGAGCCTGGGACATCAGTCTTGCCTGAAGACCTACATGAGAATCGCCCATCTCTCCCTGAATCTCTGCCTTAGGTACGAGAGCAGCAACAGAGTCGATAACGATGATATCAAGCGCTCCGCTGCGTGCGAGCATCTCGCAGATTTCTAGAGCCTGTTCACCGGTATCCGGCTGAGAAACGAGAAGTTCATCTACGTTGACACCGAGGTTTCTTGCATATACAGGATCAAGTGCGTGCTCAGCATCGATGAAGGCAGCCTGACCGCCGTTCTTCTGAGCTTCGGCGATGGCATGAAGCGTCAGGGTTGTCTTACCGGATGATTCAGGTCCGTATATCTCGATGATTCTTCCCTTAGGATATCCGCCTACACCTGTCGCGAGGTCAAGACTGATTGAACCGGTTGAGATTACATCAAGGCTGATTGCCGGGCCTGCGTCGCCGAGTTTCATGATTGCGCCCTTACCGTATTGTTTCTGTATCTGTTCGAGAGCCTGATTTAAGGCTTTCTGTTTAGCAGCATTATCTGTATTATTTGTAGCCATAATTCCTCCTGATATTAGTCAGAACAAGTGTTCGCGTTTATATTACTTCTCTTTTCCCGCTTTGTCAATAATTACGAAGGATTTTCCCTGTACTGATAATTATATTGTCTGCAGAATTTTTGTCGAACAAAGCACGCATGAAATACTCCATTCTGAGCATTTCTATAAAAAGTACAAGGTGCTGTTCAATTTCTGTTATGTGCGAATTCTGAATGAATAATGCGTTATTCTGCGGTCAGCAGCTGATAAGCAGTTCTCAGCATTCTGAGTCTGAAATAGTTTCTGTTCCAGTGTCTGAAATTTCTGGATGTGTTGACCGCTACAGAACCGGTCCTGTCTCTGAATGCATACCCGACATATGCTTCACCTGCCTGATGACCTTCATCCGCTTCCGGTCCGGCATATCCCGTTACGGAAATCGCCATATCCGCGCCGCACGCTGCTCTGGCAGCAATTGCCATTGCTTCTGCTGTCTGCGGACTTACTACTCCGTAAGTGTCGATCGTCTCTGCCGGAACGCCCAGTGCTATCTTGGCTTCATTACTATATGTAACATATGCATATTTCAGCACCTCAGAAGCACCGGGTACTTCGGTGATTGATGATGCGAACAGACCGCTTGTTGCAGATTCTGCAGAGGTGATTGTCAGATGCTTTTCTTTGAGAAGTCTTACGACTACATTTTCAAGTTCCTCATCGTCGTAACTGTAGATATACTGGCCGACAAGCTCTCTGACTTTGCATGTCATCTCATCAACTGCTGCTTTGGCTTCCTCGATTGTGTCTCTCTGCGAAGCGATCCGGAAAGTGCATTCGCCTTCCTTGGCATAAGTTGCGATTGTCGGATCAGTCTGTCCGTCGATAAGCGGCATCAGATCCATCTCGAGGTCGGATTCGCCTCTTCCGATAGTCCTGATAACCCTGTAGTACATCTTCTTGTCGATGAACTGTTCGAGATACTGGCGTCCGCCGTTCTCAAACAGCCATTTCAGTTCGCGCGGAGGTCCAGGGAAGCACATGACGACTTTGCCGTTCTTTTCATATGCAAAGCCGGGTGCCGTTCCGGATTCATTGTAAAGCGGCGTACATCCGACAGGAAGATAGGCCTGCTTCATGTTGTTTTCCGGCATATTTCTGCCGCGCTTTTCATAAAATGAGCGAAATTGTGCGGCTGCTTTTTCGTCAAAATACATCTCTGCACCGAAATAATCCGCAACTATTTCCTTGGTCAGGTCGTCCTGTGTAGGTCCGAGTCCGCCTGTCAGAAGGATCAGGTCGGTGTCCTCATATGCCTGTGCGATTTTCTGTCTCAGTCTGTCCGGATTGTCCCCGACGACAAAGTGGTACATGACATCAAATCCCATCAGATTGAGGTTCTGGGACAGATAAGTGGCATTCGTGTTTACAGTCTGACCGAACAGCAGCTCAGTGCCAACGCAAATAATCGAAGTTTTCATGTATAATTCCCCGTTTTTCTACCGGTCTACATTGAGAATACGTCTCTGTTCTGGTAAACATATTCGCAGCCTGAGTAAATTGTCATGATCAGGGATGCGATGAATATATAATAACCGACTGTAAAAATAGGTGTGATTTCGCTGAACCAGAGGCCTGCCATCATCACAATTACAGCGATCATCTGAAGAACTGTCTTGATTTTGCCCGACATTCCGGCTGCAAGAACTCTGCCTTCAGATGCAGCAACTGTTCTCATTCCGGCAACGATAAATTCTCTTGCCAGGATGATGATCAGCATCCATGCCTCGATGGAATCTGTCTCGATGAAGAGGCAGAGAGCCGAATAGACGAGAATCTTGTCAGCAAGCGGGTCCATTATTTTGCCGAAATTTGTTACAAGATTCTGCGACCTTGCTATCTTGCCGTCGAAATAGTCAGTTACCGAAGCAGCAATAAACAGCACCAATGCTACAGGATAAGCACCGAGCAGAAAAGCTACGATGAAAAACGGTACAGCGATCATTCTCGCCAGTGTCAGTTTGTTTGGAAGATTCATGTGACAGCTCCTTAATTATCTTGAAAAATAGCGGATTACTATACTTCTTCGCCCTCGAGATCGTACTCGTAAGCATTAATAATGCGGACATTTACGATATCTCCCGGGTAAAGCTCATTAGCACTTTCAAATGTAACGTTACAGTCGATTTCAGGCGAATCATAGCGTGTTCTGCCGGAATATACACCTTCATCTACTATCTCATCAACAATTACTTCGTAGATTTTGCCGATAGTCTTCTCGTTGAGTTCTTCGCTGACTCTCAGCTGATGCTCCATGACCAGGTTTCTTCTCTCCTGCTTGGTCTCTTCGTCCAGCTTGCCGTCAAGCTCAAAGGAAGGGGTTCCTTCTTCATCTGAGAAAGCAAAAGCTCCGAGGCGGTCAATTTTCATTGTGTCGATGAAGTCGAGAAGTTCTGCTATGTCTTCATCTGTCTCGCCCGGGAAGCCGACAAGAAGTGTTGTCCTGATATGTACATCAGGGATTCTGTCTCTCAGCATGTTGATAGCTGCTCTGATTGAAGCGCCTGTTGACTGTCTTCTCATGCGGTGCAGTACTCTGTCGGATACGTGCTGGATAGGCATGTCTATGTATTTGCATACCTTAGGCTCGTTTGCGATAGTCTCAACCAGTTCGTCGGTAATAGAATTATCGTAAACATACATAAGTCTGATCCATTCAATGCCGTCAATCTTGCAGAGTTCTCTGAGAAGTTCAGGCAGGCAGAGCTTTCCGTACAGGTCGCGGCCGTACTGGGACGTATCCTGTGCGATCAGGATCAGTTCCCTGATCCCTGCGTCCGCCATGTCCTGCGCCTCGCGGACGCAGTCCTCGATACGCTTAGACCTGAAGTGCCCGCGTATCGACGGGATCGCACAGAAGCTGCACGCATTATTGCAGCCCTCGGCGATCTTGAGATACCCGCTGTAAGCGCCCTCATCGAATTCCCTTTTTCTGTATCTGAGATCATCGATCACATCGCCGACCATATCAGATCCGCGGCGTGCAGCAGAATCCTTAGCAGCAGAATCTTTTGCAGCGGCATCCTTACCGGCAGCAACCTTAGCCGTGCCGTCCTCAGCAGCAGTGCTGTCAGCCGCGACATTATTACCGCCGTCCTCAGACGAATCATCAGCGCCTGCCAGCAGGATATCCGGCAGCCTGTCATAATCATTGACACCGAAGAACATATCTACTTCAGGCATCTCTTCAGACAGCTCCCTGTGATATCTCTCAGACAGGCAGCCGGTTACAACCAGCTTCATATCCCTGCCTTTTTCCTCAGCAAGCTCGAAGATCCTCTCAATAGATTCCTTCTTGGCATCCTCAATAAAGCCGCAGGTATTGACGATCATGATGTCAGCATCCTCAGGCTCAAACACAATGCTGCAGCCCCTCTCAACGAGAGCAGCCGCAAGCATCTGTGAATCATATTCATTCTTGGCGCAGCCAAGCGTGTCTATATATACATTCATATTATTTTCCTGTCCGAATCAGGATGAAATCAATCAGTCATCCGAATTCAATATCATTTTTCTTACACTTTCAGGCAGTGAATTGAAATAATCCACTGCGTCAGAGTACTCTGTAGGGGCAACCATGTCAGCTTCCGGATCCTCATCATCATAGTCAGGCTCAGGTTCAGGTTCTTCGCGCCTTGAAGACATAAGATTCATGTGAGGCTTTCCGGTTACTTTGGCCTCGAGCTCAGCCTTCTCCTGAGGAGAAATCTCGCTGATCTCTTCATCAGCTGCCGCAGCATTCGGGCCGCCATTATAATACTCATCCTCAGTTATCAGAACCTGTCTCGGGCGGGAACCGTCAGAAGGACCGATGATACCCTTTTCCTCAATCTCATCAATGATTCTTGCGGCCCGGTTGTATCCGATGCGGAATCTTCTCTGCAGCATGGATACAGAAGCCTGCTTGGATTTAAGAATGAAAGCGATAGCATCTTCTGTCAGTTCGTCCTGAGGTTCTGAGCTGCCGCGCTTGTCAGCATTTTCAATGGCGTTTTTGAGTTCCTCATCGTATTCAGGCGTCCCGCCTTCTTTCTTGACGAACTTGATGAGGTTTTCAGTCTCTGCGTCAGAAATATACGGTCCCTGAACTCTGAACGGCTTGCTGGTGCCGACCGGCGAGAAGAGCATGTCGCCCTTTCCGAGCAGCTTCTCAGCACCTGCCATATCAAGAATAGTTCTCGAGTCGACCTGTGAAGCAACGCTGAACGCGATTCTTGAAGGGATATTCGCCTTGATAAGTCCGGTTACTACATCGACTGAAGGCCTCTGAGTAGCTACTATCAGGTGCATTCCGGCAGCTCTTGCTTTCTGAGCCAGTCTGCAGATTGAGTTTTCAACTTCAGACGGAGCTGCCATCATAAGGTCAGCAAGCTCATCAATGATAATTACAACCTGCGGCTTGATCATAGCGAAGTCATGATTGGCCTTCATCAGCTCATTGTATGACTCAAGGTCTTTGACACCTTCCTTGGCGAAGAGCTCGTATCTCTTATCCATCTCCTCAACAGCGATTGCAAGCGCTCTGGAGGCTTTTCTGGCGTCTGTGACTACAGGAGTCAGAAGATGCGGAATTCCGTTGTAATTGGCAAGTTCTACGACCTTAGGGTCTATCATGATCAGCTTCAGCTCAGAAGGCTTAGCCTTATAGAGGAAGCTGGCGATTATTGTATTGATACATACTGACTTTCCTGAACCTGTCGCGCCTGCGATGAGAAGATGCGGCATGCTCTTGAGGTCAGCCACAATATTATTGCCGGAGATGTCCTTGCCGACAACAAATGTGATTTTGGACTCAGACTTGGCAAACTCATCAGATTCGATCAACTCTCTGACGAAAACCGGCGACGGCTTGTCATTTTCGACCTCAATACCAACTGCCGCTTTGCCCGGAATCGGAGCCTCGATACGGATAGTCTTTGCTCTGAGATTCAGCGCGATATCACTTTCAAGTCTGGTTATGCTTGAAACCTTGACACCGGTTGCCGGCTGAACCTCATATCTGGTGACAGATGCGCCCTGTGTGACTTTGAGGACCTTGGCGTCAACACCGAAGTCGTTAAGAGTCTTCTCCAGAAGCTCAGCCTTTTCCTCAAGCTGATAGTCAGTCATCATCTGCTTGGAGCCTGCGCTCTTCTTGAGGAGCTCAGGACCCGGCAGTACGTAGGACTTGTCCTCGGACTGAGTGTTAAAGCTCTCAGCAAGCGCGTCGTCCTCAGCTGATCTCTTAGGCTCTTCATCAAGTCCATGCTTGCCTTTTTTGCGTTTTGATACGTTTTCCTGCTCTGCGTCGCCGAGGCCTTTGGCAGGACCGGTCTGGATACCTGCGGCTTTCTTTCTGCGCGCATTTTCCTGCTCGTAGCTGCTGTCAAGACCGCTTCCGGAAACACCGAAATCTCTCATCTCACGTTTCATATTGGAAGCGATTCCCGCGCCAGCTGCATTTCCGCCTGCAAAACCGATATCATTCTCAGCAGCAGCGGACCTGGAGGTTCTGCTGTGACCGTCAAGTCCGTATCCGCCGGAATGGCCGTAGTCATCAGGGTCACCAAGGCCGTACTGTCTGCCCGGCTTGCCCTTGTATGCAGGAGTCTCTCCGCCATCCATTCCTCTCGGCTTGTCAGAAGGTCTGCTCTGACTCTGAGAAGCAGGACCCGGAGACTTTCTTCCCGGATATCCATAGTCACCGTCATCAACCCCCTCAAAGCTGATATCTCTCGAAACCGGTCTCTCGCCGGAATCTGTATCAGCCTGTTTGAGCGGACCTGTGAATCTTCTGGAAATGCGGTTGAAGAAAGTGTCTTTGCCAAACACTTTAGTGTATTCAATCTCGCTTTCGTCTGTGAGGTTGTTGATTCTGTGCGCAGGAGCTTCAAGAGGCTCGATGCGTTCAGATATCTTAGGCTCGCTGTTTCTTAATGCAGCGTACTGATCCTGCTGAGTCGGAACACTCTGCGGCTCTTCATCAACCTTGGAAATACCGTTCAGGATCGATTTCCATATCGACTTGGCGGATCCTGCAAGTACTGATTCTTTGATCTCGGGCTCAACGCCGCCTTCGACTATACCTGTCTGCGGATCAGCTCCCGGAGTGGCGGTTCTTGCAACCGTCATCTGGACTTTGGCGGTTTCTGCTTCCTGCATCTCTTTGAAGATCTTGTTCTGTTCATGTTTTCTGAACATATTGTCGAAGAATCTCGAGATCGGTGTGTTTGCAACCAGGAATACTGATATGAGCAGAACGGCGGATGCTATAATGAGAAGACCCGGCATTCCGAAGAATTTTACAATTATCGAGCCGAATTCCATTCCGATTGCGCCTCCGCCAAGGCCGTTTACACCGTCAACGTAATATTGCGCGATATCGCTGAATCCGAACAGAGGCAGAGCCTCATCAATAAATCTGTAAGAATTCAGCATGCACATATTAATAAAGATAAGTACAGTGAAAAAGATCGTCCTGCCGCCTATATGCTGCATCTTGCGTCCGAGAAGCAGTATTGCGAAAATAAGCACGAAAAACGGCAGCACATATGCCATTATTCCGAACAGGCCCATGCAGAAATCGTGGACCTTGCTTCCGAAAGAACCTGTTGAATCCATTACAACAGTGAAGAACAGAAACAGGCTGAGTGCGAACAGTGTAATACTCCATATGATATCGACATTGCGTCTGTCATGATCATACTGTTCCTGCATAGCTCTTATCTTCTTGAGCTTAGCTTCCTCAGCTGCAGCCTGTACGGTCTTCTGTGAGCTGCTTCTGGATCCGGTATTGCCGGAAGAGGAACCTGAAGTCTTAGGTTTGTTCTTGCTCCCCGGCGGCCTTCCCGGTCCTCTCTTCTGTGTATTGTTATTCTGATTATTTGTTGCCATGATAATTCTCCTGCAATCAAACTTTCAGCGAATCGGTCCATAAGGGCCGGACTAAGTCTGTATTATTGAAATGCACCAACCACAACATGATGCGGATATGCATACTAAATCAAGTTATTATACTACAATATACTGTGTTTTTGTACAAAAACGAATAAAATAATAGTGCAAGCATTACGCTTGCACCCTTCCATCTGAATAGATTTTAAATTGTTCCCTGAATTATTCAGCGTTTACAACGTCTTTGCCGTCATAGTAACCGCAGTTAGGGCAAACTCTGTGTGGAAGCTTTGGCTCATGGCACTGAGGACAGATCGAAAGTCCGGTAATGCTCTTCTTCATGTTAGCAGCCTTTCTGCCGCTTGTCTTAGCCTGTGATGTTTTCCTCTTAGGTACTGCC
>JBGUIG010000033.1:0-20976 GCA_045112795.1 Anaerovoracaceae bacterium
GAATTTGTTATTAAATCTCACCTTTCTTCCATTTTCTCATATTCATAATTAAGACCACATCTATAATTATGAAACCGAGTCCACCGATAAAGCCCAAAAGATCTGGCCCCAAAAACATATTTGGTTTTTTAGACATAAAAAGCGTAGATGGAGCCCAACGATCCATTCCATTTATAGAGGCGTGAAACAAAACAGCAGGCCATATAGAGCGCACTTTATAGGTCAAAAATCCAGATATAATCCCCAAAACAGTACAGAAAACTGTCATTGCAAAAATACCGGCAATCGGATTATTTGTGCCGTAATTATAGCCCATTGCTATAATCGGTGCGTGCCACAGTCCCCAAATCACTCCAGTAAAAATAGATGCAGAAAGTGGAGAAAGTTTTTCTCCGATTTTTGGTAGCAGATACCCTCGCCATCCCAACTCCTCGCCAAAACATTGTATCATTCCCATAATAGGATTCACTATGATTGCAAGAGGAATCAAAATGCACAGCGTTTTCAATAATTCGCTAGTCGATATGATTGATTCCTGTATTGCAAAAGCAGATTGCAATGGCGAAAAGTCACTTCCAAAGATAAGGAAATATACCGCTGCGCCGAAATAAGCGATAAAAGGCGGAGCAAAATATGCTGTGAAATACCACTTTAAGTTTCTCCTTAAATGAGGGCGAAGCAGCATTCTTTCAAAGCCCTCATTTCTGACGACTCTGGTAATTACAGAAGCAACCGCTGGTAACAGCATCATTACCAAGAGGATAGTATCAGATTTCATAATGTAATAAATGTAGCTAAGCACCCACATCGGTACGAAAGATAATATCAAAAACAAAATGATACTGTTTCTTGTCTCTTTTTCCATTATGTGTTATCACCCCGTCAATTCCGATTTGTAAAAATAAGCACCTCTCCGTGCTCTAATAATCTTACCATATTACTCATTAGAAGAATCTAAATGATTCAATTGTTTTCTACACATATACAAATGACGATAACGGCCTGGAATATACGATAGAGGAAAGCATCAGTAAAGATGGTATCGTATATGCAGACAACGATGGCTTTGATATCAACAAAGAAACATATGGCGAGTATGAACTCATTGTCTTCCGTGATCAGACCAGCCCTCTTATTGTTGTATACATGGAGAAGAACGGTACATACATTGCCATAACCGGGCAGCTCTCAATGGAACAGATCCATTCAATCATCGACAGTTTGGTTGTTGACGAAAGTATTTGATTCGCGCCTTCTCATACAAAAGTACCGGGGATTGTTTTGTCCTCGGTACTTTTCATCATGACGAGGCTTGGCTGACTATCTTGCGCCTCTATCAGTTCGTAACTCTTTGACTGGATCATTTATCCTAAGTCCAATTCTCTCAATAGCATACTGCATCAGTTTTTCAAGAGCATTGCCCCATTCTTCTGCCCAGGTCTCTCTTCCCTGTCTGCTAAGGAGTCTGCACATTTCAGCTACTATCGCTACCGCTCTTACAAGTATGCTGTTGTATTTACCGGGATTACTTTTGCCGCCGGCTTCCCTGATCGACTCTGCTGCCGGCTTGGATATCAGTTCCTTCTTTACCGTTATCAGGCTCTCTTTGGGTGCCCCATTACGGTATGCTGTCCACATCTTTTTGTTCCATTCATCCTTTAGTCTGTTGGTCTCTTCAATAAATCCAGCATTAGGATTGTTCTTGCCGATCTTCTTGGTCGGCAGGAATGGACTGTTCTTCGGGAATACCTGCATCTGATTTGGTTCGGACAGCTGCCTGTTCATGAGATCTGTGAAGAAAACTTTTACATCTTCTGTGAATGTTTTCTGCTTGAAGAGCGGATTCTTTTTATCGAATAGATGCTCCTCATACACTTCACCTTTGGGAATCATGCTGTAGCCAGAAAGCAGTTTTCCATCAGCAGTCGCTTCCTTTTTCGTCCGGACATGCCTGCCTTCAGGATCAAAATACATGTTGCGAGTTGCTATCTTTCTCATCGGTTCTTCCAGCTGCTGCCGCTCCGAAAAGATCAGATGGATATGATAATTCGTCTTTCTCTTGTTATGGTGGAGAGCTGCGATGCACTCGGTGCCATATTCTTTTCGGTAGGATTCAACGAAGTATCTTAGCAGTTCATCCGGATCATATCTGGTCATTTCTTTCGGCAAAGCTATTATCAGTTCTCTGGCCTCGATGCAGTTTCCACTCGTCCCACTGCGCCTGAAGTCCGACTGATTCTCCTTTGCAAGATCCCGCCAGTACTTCCTCGGCACTGTTTCATAGACCGCATATAGGTTCTCCTGTTTCTTCTCATCGCTGATATATCTGATCCTGCCGACTACATTAGTCAGCTTTCCGTGCTGTATAAATGTCACATTTTTTATAGGCGTCACCCCCTTTTCCTGAGTGCCTTGTATTCATTGGTACCGCCCCGCGAGGCGAAATACACAGAGAACGAACCGTAAGGTTTGTGCGATGGGTGTATTTCGCTCTCAGTCGGCGAGGCCTATTCCAAGATGGCAAGATAGCAACATGGCAATGCTATAACTGTTATGAAGATAGTAGGTTGGCCGCACTCTTTGCAGAATTACCGTCTTACCATCTTGCCACCTTCTTCTTTGATATCAGACAGCATATCCTGTGAACCATCTGTCTGCTTCTTTATGGGATTTAATCCCAAGATCCTTCATGGCATTGCGTAATGTCTTCTCAGCTATCTTTTGCTCCTTCGCTTTCTCCATCAGCAATGTGCTTGGGATATACTCTCCGGGAGCAGGAAGCTCTGCCGCAAGAAACGCCTTCGCTTCGATTGTCTTCTGTCCTTTAACACCTGTGCCCTGCAGCAATTCTTCAGCAGTGATACTGTAGCTGCCTTCCCACTCGAAGCCTCGCTCCTTGCTAAGACGGAATGCCACAGGCTCCGGCGGATAAGTAAGGGAGCACTTAGTAGATGCGAGCACTCTCACATCCTTGTCGCGCGGTAGCTCTGCGCACAGGATCACGCTGCGGGCTGCAGCAGTGAAATCCATTGAGCCAAGACCTCTGTACTCAGCTTTTGAAGTTTCCTTCTTGTTCAGGTGCCCGATCAGCACCATGCCGCATCTATTCTCTGCAGCGATATCTCCAAGATGTTTAAGTCTAGGCCTGACTTCATTTGCTCTGTGCATATCGACCTTTTCTCCAAGATATGCCTGGATCGGATCAAGGACCACCAAGCCGGCTTCTGTCTCCCTGATTGCCCAGACCAGTCTCTCGTCTGTCATGCTAAGCATCTCCTCTCTCTCATCAATGACCGAGACTCTTCTGCAGTCTGCCCCGGCAGCAACGAGTCTTGGCTTGATAGTATCGGCGAGTCCGTCTTCTGCAGTCTGATATATGACATTGATGGGCTCTCTGATCATTGGACTTCCCGGTGGCTCCAGCAAACCTCTGCCTGTTGTGAAGGCTGCAATCAGGTTGAGCATAGCCATTGTTTTGCCCTTGCCCGGATCCCCCTGAAGAATTGTCAGCTTCCCTACTGGTATAAACCCTTCCCAGAGCCATTCGATCTCTTCTGCTTCTATGTCGTCCATATTGATAAGTTTGTAATTGTTTTCTGCCATTCAGTACCCTCCATATAATCATTCCTACCTTTTCCACACCCCTATTCAAAACTGCTATCTCAGGGGGTGTTTTTTCGAAAAACCTGCTAGCTATCTCGATTTTTTCATTCTCATTTTTCCTTATCGACGTTAGCATCCTTTATTGGACGTTTTCCCATCCTGTACGGCCAAAGCGGGCACCATTCGATTGGGCACAGCCTCACTTCTTTCTTTTCGCCGCAGCTGCAGTCGATGCATTTAGCTCTGATTGCTTTCATAGGTGTTATCTTCGTCACTCTCATCCTCCTTTCCCTATTACTTGTCACCACATTCATGCCAATAGCTCTATGCCTCTTGCTGTTCAGAAGCGTTGCTGCTCTCACTACCTCTGCAAAGCTCTGCGATTATGTCATACCATTTGTCACATCCTGCTTGCATCTCATACAGCTCCGGCATTATCACTCTGACAATTTGCTTGATCTGTCTTTCGCTTAGCTCCATAAAACCTCCTTTCGATCATTCTAAAGTGATAACTTGTATCGTTATTGGAAGGCGTTAGCCTCTCCATGTATTTCTGTTTTTATACAGTCGTTTTTGGGAAGTACATTATTATATAACTTTTTCTGACATAGTCAAGTGATAAAATAATCTTTTTTGCTATATTTTTATTGTATATGTTTCAACAATATGATACAATCCTTCCAGAAAGAGAGGTGACTAACATGTCAATAGGCGAAAGGATACGTTTTTTCAGGCGGCGCAAGGGTTTGACACAGGCAGAACTCGGAGAGGCTATGGGGTTTGCCGGGAAATCGACAAATGTCAGAGTGGCTCAGTATGAATGGAATAGACGTGAACCGAAGAGAGATGTAATAGAGCAATTCGCAGAAATCTTTGATGTTGCACCGGAAGCTATTCAGAGCCCGGAAATCGATACAAAGATTGGATTTATGCACACCCTTTTTCAGATGGAAGACCTATACGGACTAACTGTTACTGTCCTAGACGGATATATATGCTTAAAGCAGGATATCAACCATCCGAAGTACAACAAGGAATTAGCTGACGACCTCCGTGCATGGTATGTCATGAAGAACAAGCTTACGACAGGCAGCATATCCAAAAACGAGTATGATGAGTGGAGATATAAATATCCTATGCTCAGAGAGGATGCGGGAAGCAAAGAAGGCTATTATTACAATCAGAATTCCGGTGTTCAGCCACCAGCAATGGAAGTACGAGATAACACCGCCATTTATAGCGAAAGTGATGTAGTAAAAATCCTGCAATTTTACAAAGACCAATTAAAGGAAAAAACAGACGACAAATAGGCCTTTACTCAAGCTCTTAGATAAGGAGTAATCATCATATATGGAAAAACATCTAATCGAATCAATGAAGAGCAGTTTTGACAGCATTATGCATGTTGATGAAGATGGTGTTGAGTTCTGGTATGGCAGAGAACTACAGCCCTTGCTCGGATATTCTAAATGGCAGAATTTCGAAGAAGTAATAAACAAAGCCAAAATATCTTGTGTAACTTCTGGATCCCTTGAAGAATCCCATTTTACTGACGTCAGTAAAATGGTCAAAGGTGGTGTAGCAGATGTACCTAAAAAAGATGTTATGCTAACGCGCTATGCTTGTTATCTGATTGCTCAAAACGGCGATCCCCGGAAGGAAGAGATTGCTTTTGCCCAAAGCTATTTTGCGGTAAAAACTCGAGAAGCTGAGGTGATAGCACAACGAATAGCCGATCTTGAAAGAATTCGTCTAAGAGGTGAGCTTAAAGCATCAGAAGCTCGTTTATCCAAGAACATATACGAACGTGGTGTGGATGAGAAAGGCTTCGGCAGAATTCGCTCTAAGGGTGACACGGCATTGTTTGGGGGTCATACAACTCAAGATATGAAAGACAAATACGGTATCAAGAGTGGCCCGCTTGCTGATCGACTCCCTGATGTTACATTGGCTGCGAAAAATCTTGCTACAGAAATGACTAATCTCAATGTTGAGCGAAATGATCTTTATGGAGAAGCTCCTATAACTGCAGAGCATGTTGACAACAACACTAGCGTCAGGAAGATGCTGGGCGAGCGAGGCATATTACCTGAAGAATTGCCTCCTGCGGAAGACACAAAGAAAATTGAGCGCAGAATAAAAAATGATGAAAAGAAACTGACTAAATGACCATTTGCAGAAAGGTTTCTATGAAAAACGCAGTAATATACGCAAGATACAGTTCAGATAAGCAGAATGAGATGTCCATCGAGGGACAGATTGAGGAATGCCAGCGCTATGCGGCTTCCAATGATCTTCTTATCGTTCAGGAATATATCGACCGGGCGCAGAGTGCGAAGACCGACAGGCGACCGGAATTTTTGCGTATGATCGCTGACAGCGAATTTGGCAACTTTGAAGTCATACTTGTATACCAGCTGGATCGCTTTGCTCGCAACAAGAATGATTCCGGTTACTACAAGAAGATACTTGCCGACAACGGAGTAAGAGTTATATCTGCCAAAGAGAACATTGCCTCAGATAGCTCCGGCATCATCACAGAGGGTATGCTTGAGACTATCAGCCAGTGGTTCAGTGCTCAGCTTTCCGAAAAAGTAACTCGTGGAATGCTCCAGAGAGCAGCGCAATGTAAATACAACGGCAGCACTGTCCCATTGGGATATGCCGTCGATGAAAATGACCACTTTATTCTGGATGAGCAAAGAGCTCCGATAGTGCTCGAGATATATGAGCGTGTAGCTTCAGGTGAAACAATAAAATCTGTAATGGATGATCTCAATGACAGAGGCATCAAAACCCAGCTTGGGAATCAGTTTAAACGAGGCTCGTTATCCACCGTCCTTCATAACGAAATGTACAAAGGTATCTACATTTACAAAGATGTACGTATCCCGGGCGGTGTCCCTCGTATAATCAGCGATGAACTCTTTGAAGAAGTTCAGGAGATCACACGAAAACGTAAGCACGGGCATCGACCTGCTATTGAAGATTATCTTCTTTCCGGGAAGTTGTTCTGTGGACATTGCAAAGATCCTATGGATGGCGTCTCAGGTACCTCAAGTACAGGCAAGACCTATCGGTACTATAAGTGTCTGAACTCTCCTAAGAAATGTAACAAGAAGAATGTCAGAAAGGATGTCATAGAGCCGCTTGTTCTTGACGCCTGTCGCGACCTCATATCCGAGGAAATGATAGATAATATCATAAAAGCGGTTGAAGAACAAAACCATATGGATCAGGAAAGTCCTACTACAATCAGCTTGCGCGAAAAGATCAAATCTATTGAAAGTAAAATAGAAGTCCTGCTGGATCAGCTCGAAGAAGGTGTGAATTCCGCAAGAATAGTAAACAGACTGAAGCAACGAGAGGATGAGCTCGAAGAGCTAAATAGGCTGTTGCAGAAAGAACAAGCAAAGCAAAGGATTATAGAGCCTGATCTCATTCGTATCTTTATGAGATCAATAAAACTTGGAAGTCGTGATGACCTTGAGTATCAGAAGCTATTGGTGAACACGCTCATAGACCGTATATATCTATATGATGATCACTTCAGCATATTTCTGAACCATTCAGGCCGGAAAGGCAAGGTCTCAAACCACGAAGTTGCCGACATCGAAAAGTATTTCAACAATAATCCAAGCTCCAGTTCTATTACACTCGACTCTGGGACACCATAAAAGTCCGCACGGAATGTGCGGACTTTTGTTTTTGTGTCAGTTATTATCAGTACTGCGCGCTTTTCCTGCACACGGCAGATAATCTAAGCTGATGGTATCAGTTCTTTAAGCAGTCTGACGCCTTCTCTGGCCCATTCTTCTTCCTTCTGAAGCGTCTCTACGATAGTACCGCATGGCTCCATCCATGACTCAAGGATTACATTGAAGTCATATTCAGATTTCCGGCAGCATTCATCATAGTACCATTGAATGTTCAGCCTGCCTGTGCCGAGGCATGCTCCGGTTATCTTGAGACCGCCTCCGCCATTATACCGTTTGATCACATAATCTTTTAAATGCAGGCATACACAGTACTGAGCCATATTTCTGACCACCTCATCTAACGGCTCTTCCAGAGACAGAGAATTTACAGAATCGACGGTCAGCCCGATCTGAGGGTGGTTGACTGCCTGAACCATTTCCGCGTATTCATGAGTCTTGAATCTGTCATGGTTTTCTATGCCGAGAACAACTCCGCTTTCTTCGAGCACAGGAATCATGGATTCAAGTATCCCGCAGAATTCCCCGAATTCCGGTCTGAAATCAACTCCGTCGGTAATCAGTCTGAGAACACGCGCGCCGATCTTCTGTGTGATGCGGATATATTCAGACAACCTTTCCACGGTTGCTTTGCGCATTCCGGCTTCAACTTCTATTCCTTGCTCTTCAGCGTATTTACGGATTCTCTCCAGTTCTCTGTCGTCATATGCTTCCAGCGGCATATTGTCTCCGAACTGGACAACCTCAGCACCAAGTTCAACCGCCTTATCGATCAGGCCGAACGGCGTCATGACATGTTCAGGCTTCAGATCCGGTCTGGATCCGCAGGCAAAACAATAAGTAAACGAGCTGATCCCGATTTTGTGTGTCCTGGCCATTACTTCTTCCCCCTCAGTCGAATGACAGCGAACTATGCATATACGATTACAGCAATCAGTTCCAGTGTATCGTCACCTTTATTTGCAATCGAATGACCTGTTCCTGCCGGGCAGATAGTAACATCGCCTGCCTTTACCGTGCAGATCTCTCCGTTGTCACTGTACTCTCCTGTACCGCTGAGAAAATAGAACAGTTCTGAGTCCTTTTCATGAATGTGAAATCCTATGCTGCACCCCGGCTCCAGTGTTATCTTTGAAAACATGCGTCCCTTGTCATTCAGCTCAGCCGGTCCTTCTATAAAGCCGGTCAGCTTGACTGTTCCGTCGCCATCGCGCATATGTTCACGATATTCTACTTTGCATTCATCAGCTCTGCGTATCATACTAAACCTCACTTTCAATTCGTTCTACTTTGTTTCTCTGATCCGCCTCCATGTATCCGCAAGATCCTCACTGGCAACTTCTCGCGGAACAAATTTGCATACATAGCACGCAAACTGGAAGAAGCTCGCCTGCAATGACCATCAGTGTCACCGTTAAACAGATTTACAGCTACATATTTTCACCGATAGTCGCAACTATTACCGCTTTGATCGAATGCATTCTGTTTTCAGCCTCATCAAAGACCACTGAATTAGGTCCCGAGAAGACTTCGTCTGTGACTTCACGGATGTCGTACCCGAGTTTCAGCTGCTCAGAAGCCATGGTTGTCCTGAAATCATGGAACGATGGCAGGCAGTGCATGAACAGGCAATCCGGATTTCCGGTCTCAGCCATCAGCTCTTCTGTTACCTTATACGGTGTGAGCAGTCTGACTCTCTCAGGAATCTGATCTTCCTCGCCCATCGATGCCCATATGTCTGTATATATTACATCCGCACCTTCCAGGCATTCAGGCTCTGAACTGACTGTGATCTCAGCGCCGGTTTCATCAGCAACAGCCTCTGCTCTGGCAAGTACATCAGCATCTACCTGATCCGCTAATTCCTTCGGCCCGTATGCAGCGAACTTCATGCCCATTTTGGCACAGCCGTACATCCAGGCATATGCCATATTGTTTCTTATATCTCCCACGAAAACAACTTTGACCTCATTAAGAGGCTTGTCTATGTGTTCTTCAATCGTCATTATGTCTGCAAGTATCTGCGTTGGATGGTCTACGTCTGTAAGGCCGTTCCAGACCGGAACCCCTGCATTGGCAGCAAGTTCTTCGACCGTTGCCTGACTGAATCCTCTGTATTCAATACCATCGTAAAAGCGCCCGAGAACTTTCGCAGTATCTGCAATGCTTTCTTTTTTGCCCATCTGCGAGCTCTTCGGATCAAGGAACGTAGCATATCCGCCCTCATCGGCAGCTGCAACTTCGAATGAGCATCTTGTACGTGTCGATGTCTTCTCAAACAGCAGCACTATGTTTTTCCCAGTCAGAGAGGTTCCCCTGATTCCTGCTTTTTTCTTCGCTTTGAGCTCCTTAGCCAGATCAAGCAGATACCTGATTTCTTCAGGCGTAAAATCCATTAGTGTCAGGAAGTTCCTTCCTTTAAGACTGATTCCCATTTCCTTGTCCCCTTTTTCTCTTTTCAGAATTATGCTTCACTCAGCTATGCATGTCTGTTCTGTTACTGAGTCTAATCCAGAACTTCTTTCATTGCAATCAGTGCTTTGATGATCTCCTCTGCACTGATTGTAAGAGGAGGCAGCAGTCTGAGCCTGTTTCCGGCAGGTATTGCCATTACACCCGCTTCCATCAGCTGCTTTACCGCTTCAGCACCGGTCATGCCATCCAGATCGATGCCGATCATAAGGCCGAGTCCGTCCAGGCCTGTAACCTTTTTCATTTCAAGGAGTTTTTCTCTTATGAAGTTCGCCTTGATATTCACCAGCTCAAGGAATTCCTCGTCCAATGTGTCAAGAACGACACATGCGCCTGCACACGCAACAGGGTTCATGCCGAATGTTGATCCGTGATCCCCCGGCACGAGCACTTCGCATGTCTTAGGACCGCAGATTATTCCTCCGATTGGGAGTCCTGCGCCGATTCCTTTGGCGAACGAAACAATATCCGGTTTGATCCCGTACTGCTCAAACGCAAAAAGTGTACCGCTTCTTCCTATGCCTACCTGCACCTCGTCATCGATAAACAGAATGTCTTTCTCCGCGCACAGCTCTGCTGCAGCATTCACAAACTCCTTATCCAGCGCATGAACTCCGCCTTCGCCCTGCACAAGCTCCATCAGAAAAGCACAAGGATCATATTCCTCCGTCAGAGCTCTGAGCTGCTCTATGTCGTCTACTTCTGCATGCACAAAGCCCGGAACAAGCGGCGCGAAAACTTCCTGTGCTTCCGCAAGACCTGTAGCGGTGACTGTTGCCATTGTTCTTCCGTGGAACGACTTTTTCAACGAAATGATTGTATTTTTCTTATGATCAGCGAGAGTATTTCCATACTTTCTGGCTGTTTTGATAGCCGCCTCATTGGCCTCGCCGCCGGAATTCGCAAACCAGACTTTGCACAGGCCGCTCCGCGTTACAAGCTTCTCAGCAACCATAACTCCCGGCTCTGAATAATACAGATTGGACGTATGCTGCACTTTGTGAAGCTGCTCAGTCACTGCTTCAAGCCATGCCGGGTTCTGGTAACCGAGTGAGTTGGCACCGTATCCGCTGCACATGTCTATGTATTCTTTACCGTTTGCGTCTGTTACAGTCGCGCCTTCCGCATGGTCCACAACAATATCGTAGCGATTGTAAGTATGGACTATATACTGGGAATCTTTTGATTTGATCTGTTCGCGATCCATTTCTCCCTCCCTGCGAATTTCCGATAAGTTACGGCTTGTGTCAGTTTCTTGCATCCGCACTCTGATAATACTTCTCTCCGGAATTCAGTATTACAGTTCCGACACCACGGTCTGTGAATATCTCAAGCAGAACGCAGTGAGGTATCTTGCCGTTAAGAATGTGAACTCTGTTGACCCCATTCATTACAGAATGGCAGCAGTTTTTGACTTTAGGAATCATGCCTCCCGAAATAGTCCCGTCAGCAATCAGTTCCTCGGCTTCATCAACCCTCAGTTCCGAAATAAACGACTCCGGATCATCAGGATCTGTCAGTACACCATATGTATCTGTAAGATATGCAAGTTTGTCTGCGTTCAGCGCCTGCGCAATTTCTGCAGCCGCATGATCGCCGTTGATATTATATGACTGTCCGTTCTCATCCATTCCAATAGGATATATCACAGGCAGGAAGTCATCGTTCAGAAGATCCGTGATAATCTTGGTATCAACTTTCACTACCTCGCCGACGTAACCTATATCCTCTCCATCCGGCATGAATTTCTTCACAGTCAGCAGTCTGCCGTCTTTTCCGCTGATGCCGCAGGCACGTACTCCGAGCTGCTGCGCCAGCGTGACCAGATCACTGTTAACCTTTCCGAGAACCATCTCAGCCAGTTCAAGTGTATCCGCGTCTGTCACTCTCAGACCGTTGACAAACCTTGGTTCAATTCCCGTCTTTCTGACCCAGTTGCTGATTTCCTTTCCGCCTCCATGCACGATTACCGGCTTGAATCCGACCAGCTTGAGCAGTACAGCGTCCTCAATTACGTGTTTCATCAGCTCATTGTCGAGCATTGCGCTGCCGCCGTATTTAATGACGATTATCTTGCGGTTGAATCTCTGAATATAAGGAAGCGCCTCTATGAGGACATTCGCTTTTTCAACATATTTATCGTTAATCATTATCTCAATGCTTCCCTTCCGTATCAGTTCTATGAACGGTACGATCCGTTAATCTTTACATAGTCATAAGTCAGGTCGCAGCCCCATGCATATGCATCTTCACTGCCGTCATGCAGGTCGACCTCGACGGTAACATATTCTTTCGACAGTATCTCTGTTGCAAAGTCATCATCAAACGGAACTGATGCTGATGCTTTGCACACCTGAACTTCCCCTGCTTCCGACTTAACGCTTACATCTATATTCGACGCGTCAAATTCAGCATCGGTGTAGCCTATAGCGCAGAGGATTCTGCCCCAGTTTGCGTCAGAAGCGAAAACTGCGGCTTTAAAGAGCGATGAGCAGATGATGCTCTTGGATACAAGTCTTGCTGTCTCTTTGTCAGGAGCACCCGCGACGTGAGCTTCGAGCAGCTTAGTGCAGCCTTCACCGTCACCTGCAATCTTCTTGGACAGATCAACACTTACTGCATGAAGAGCTTCGCAGAATGCATCGTAGTCAGGGCCGGCTTCAGTGATTTCAGCATTTCCAGCAAGTCCGTTCGCGAGCAAAACGACAGTGTCGTTTGTCGAAGTGTCTCCGTCTACGCTGACCTGGTTGTAGCTGTCGGCAATTTCTTCATGAAGAGCTTTATCTACGAGTTCCTGTGATATAGCGCAGTCAGTTGAAATGAAACTCAGCATAGTACCCATGTTGATGTGAATCATTCCGCTTCCCTTGGCAATTCCTCCAAGTGTACATGTTACACCGCCTGCTTCAAACTGAACCGCACACTCCTTGATGTATGTATCTGTAGTCAGAATTGCCAGAGCTGCGTCAGCTGATCCGTTTTCGGAAATCGAAGCTGCCAGTTCCGGAAGTGCCTGTTCAAAAGGCTCGATCGGAAGAGGTACTCCGATAACACCGGTAGCTGCCGGCAGAACATCATCCTTGCTGATGCCCAGACATGATGCAGCGATTTCTGTCGCTTTCTCCGCGATTTCTTCGCCATTTGGCGTGCATGTATTTGCGTTGCCGCTGTTGCAGATAATTGCCTGCGCTTTACCGTCAGCAAGATGCCTCTTTGTTACAGCGATATGTGCCGCTTTGACTTTGTTTTTTGTATATACTGCGGAAGCATTGCACTGTACTTCACTTGCGATCATTGCCAGATCAGTCTTATCAGCATTACTCCTGATTCCGCTGAAAATACCGCCTGCCTTGAATCCCTTTGCTGCTGTTACTCCGCCTTCGATTATCTTGATCATTTATGTCTGTCCCCCTTTTGTTTTTCGTTATCTATACTACAGCAGTCCGGTCGTTTCTCCGGCTCCGAGGATTATATTCAGATTCTGTACTGCTGCTCCGGATGCACCTTTGCCCAGATTATCGTATGATGCCATCATCAGCATTCTGTCTGAATTTCCTGTCACATATATCTGCATTCCGTTGCTGCCGGACATCGGATTCGAATACATAAATCCGTCCTCTGGTGCTGCGTCCATTACCTGTATCAGGGCCTCTCCTTCATAGCGGGCCTTCAGTATTTCCAGCACATCTGCCGGAGCCGCATTTTTGCTGAGCTGTGCGGCGTGAAGCGGCACAGTCATCACCATTCCGCTGAAGAAATCACCAACCACCGGGCTGAAACAAGGCGCGCTTGTCATTCCTGTCATCTTAACCATTTCCGGAAGATGCTTGTGACTCTGTGTCAGTGCATACTGTGCAGGAGAGTCCAGTTCAGCAGGTCTGCAGCTGCTCTCATATCTTCCGATCATACTCTTTCCGCCACCCGAGTAGCCTGTCATGCAGAAACATGTCAGCAGAGAATCTGTGCTCAGGAGGCCTGCCTCAATCAGAGGTCTTACAAGAAGGATGTATCCGCTTGCATGACATCCCGGATTTGCTATTCTCGTACTGTTTCTGATCCTGTCTCTCTGTCCTGATGTAAGCTCGGGCATTCCGTACGTCCATCCATCTGCCGTGCGGTGAGCGCTGGAAGTATCGATCAGTACTGCATCTTCAGGTGCTGCAGCAGCTATTTCCCGGGCAGCCTGATCAGGCAGGCACAGAATACTTACATCTGCCTCACTTATTTTCTCAAGTCTGGCGCTTTTGTTTTTTCTTTCTTCCGGATCTATTTGCAGGATCTGTATATCATCTCTGTCTGCAAGATATTCATTGATCTTCAGACCTGTAGTTCCGTGTCCGCCATCTATAAAGACTTTATGCACAGTAGTTTTCTCCCTTACTTTCATGAGATACGTGTTTTTTCAGATTTGTGTCCATTTAATTGGTACTATAATAGAGGAAAGATTATTACATTTCAAGTATTTTTATTCATTACCTTGAATATATTTTTCAAACAAAACAGCGGGGCCTCATTCTTTTGCTGAGTCCCTGCTGTTCATCAGTTCCCGTATTTTCGGCAATATTCCGCCATGTTTCGCCAGTCGTCAGGCTGTCATTTCCGTCCTGCATATTTATACTTTTCAGTATCTGATCAGCAGTTTCCGGTGTATACATACTTCAGTTTTTCCCGCGCAACGTCCGCCAGATGGTATATCCACCCCACATCAGTCGCTTTCCTGTCAGTCATGTGAAACCTCGGGAAAAATCTCGAAATGTGCAGAGGCACATCCGCTCCGATGCACCTTCCGTCAGCATCTGTCAGTTCTGAAATCCAGCGGGTCATTTCCCGTATTTCTTCTTCAGAATCATTTTCACCCGGAACGATCAGTGTCGTCAGTTCGACATGGCAGTGCTTAACAGCCTCTGCAATGAATTTCATTACCATCTGCCTGCTTCCTCCGAGGACATCATTGTAGTATCTGTCAGTGAAGCCCTTGAGGTCTATATTCATCGCATCGATATATGGAATAAGTTCATTCAGAACCTCAATACTTGCTGTCCCGTTGCTTACGATTACATTGTACATTCCTGCTTCGTGAACCAGCTTTGCGGTATCGCGGATATACTCATATCCGATGAGGGGCTCATTATATGTAAAAGCCACTCCGATATTGCCCTTGTTTCTGTATGATGCGGCGATATCTGTCAGCTCTTCAGAAGATACGTACTCTGCTTTGTCAGCAAGTCTGTATGCCTCATCAGACCAGGATATCTGATAATTCTGGCAGAAAGGACATCTGAGATTGCATCCGTAGCTGCCCGCTGAAATTATCATTGAGCCCGGATGAAATCTCGCAAGGGGCTTCTTCTCTATCGGATCCAGAGCGAGTGACGTTATCCTGCCGTAATTGGCAGCCCTTACAGTTCCGTCAATGCAGGTTCTGGCTCCGCAGAATCCAAGTCCTCCCTCCGGAATATTACACTGTCTGAAACACACATTGCATTCAGCCATCTTATCTGCTCCTTTGCCGCTTCTGTACTGACTGTCCCTGTTATATGACTTTATATGCTCTGCTGCCATTCAGCTGATATCTGAGTTCAGCTGATAACTAGTGATGCCTTACTACTTCGAACCTCTGCAGTTTATATCTGTCAGTTTCGCGTATTCCGCCCTTCCTCATGGCAATGTCCACCTGCTGCTCCGGTGTGTCCACTCCGTCAAGGTCAGGAAGGAGCAGACCTCTTTTCATGCCGGACGATACGATAACTCCATACCGCCTGACATCCAGTTCATCAATGGAGTCAATATCTTCAGGCTCTCCGAGCACATCAACGCTGATCTCAAGCCATGGCAGTTCTTCTGATTTAATCGCAGGAAATCTCGGGTCTCTGGTTGAGGCGCTTACAGCATTGGCTATAATCTCCTCAGCCACACAGCTCTTAGTCGGTGCTATTGTTCCGATACACCCTCTCAGTTCCCCATGCTCATGAATGGACACGAATGCTCCTGCGGCCCGGGTCAGCATCTCCTCCGGCAGACCATCCGGAACCCTGATTTTTTCGCGCTTTGTTACATAACTCTCGACCGAGAGGCGCGCCAGCTTGACATATTCATCAGAGCTTTCATTTTGCACGCTGATTTCAGTCCTGATCCTCTCAAGATGCCTGTTCAGAAAATGTCTGCTGTCATCCTCACCGGCGGGATAGAACGTGCATATTCCGTATCCTACACCGGTTACATCCTGATGCGACAGCTGCTCAGCCTTTACCGCCATACCGTCGAAAGCACCCGCCATTATTACAAATGATCTGTGGCCGCACTCTGCCGCCTTGTCGCAGAATGCCGTCCCGAAGTCAAGAAGCTCGCCAAAATCCGCTTTGCCCATGACATCCATTATCCGTCTGTCATATTCAGGTCCTTCGGGTGCAAAGCCATAAGGTCCGTATTCCTGCAGTTTGTGCGAGAGGTCGCCGCTCGCAACAATTACCGTTCTTCTTCCGGTATTCCGTACTGCTGTCTGTATGATTTCTCCGAATCTGTAGTGATCGATAAGCGGCTGTCCGGACAAGCCGATGCGGATGATTCTGCCTCCGTCATATTTCTTTCTTATAAAATACAGCGGAACCATAGTGCCGTGATCCAGGCTCCGGTCTCTCTCTCCGAGAAAGCCTGCCGGGAAATCTTCTTCATCAGCCAGTCTGCAGATCTCCTCCGCCAGTTCCTCGTCATATTCTTCATTGAATCTCACACCCGGAGCTCTGAATCCTGCAAAGCTGCCTGCTGCTCCTGCTCCCGGAGATATATGAAAATAATCCGCATACATAATAGAGTGCGGACTTGTTATGATAATCGTCTCAGGCTGAAGCGACGCGATCTCATCCGCGACTCTCTCATACGCTGCTGTAGTTTCTTCTATCTGTTCCTCGCTGCCTCTGCCTACTTCCGGTACGATCATAGGCGGATGCGGTACCATGAATCCTGCAAGTATTGACATCGTTTCTTCCCTTTCTCATCCTATTTAAAGAATTTCCCGGCTTCATCTTTGTAGACGAAGTCTGTGGTTCCTCCGCAGGTTCTGCATCTCGCTGATCTGTATCCATAGCCCTCGCCATAACCGCCTAGACCTGTGATCAGGTCATCTGATCCGCAGAATGCGCAAACTCTCTGTGCCTGTCCCTGCCTGTTATCTGTTGTCATATGTCTGCCGTAATTAGGCAGTTCACGCATGTTGATCTGCTTCTTGCTTCCGAATCCGCACACCGTATTATTCAGTTCTTCTTCGGTCATAACCCATCTGCCGTCAGCCATTATATTGTTCCTCTCCATTTCAGGCGGACAGATCAGAATCCCCATCAGACTGCCTGATCTATTCGTTGAATTCTCTGTACAGAATGTTGATTTTCTGCTGTGCGTGCTCTGTTATGTGTTTGTCTCTGATCCGGTCGCGGTCACTCAATATAGCGAGCATTTCATCAGCAACCTCTTCAAGCGGCCGCTTTCCGTTTCTGCCTATATAACTTATCATGCGCTCAGCAGTATAGTCAGTACTCATTTCAGCCGCAATCACCCCGGCAAAGCTTTCGGGATATCCTTTGTGCAGCATCAGTTCATACAGAATTTCACTCTTCTCTGAAGCCATTATACCACTCCTCAATTGCTGCTGCCGTCTGTGCCTGCTGATCGTCACTTGTGATTTGCGCAGCTCCGTCTCCTTTTTGCTCACCGTAGCATCCGAATTGAGCATGGTTGCCGCCTTGTATCACGAGCTCCGTAAAGTCATCCGGCCATAAACCTTTACTGCCTACTTTACCGTATTTTTCTGAATTAAGCACAGTATCTTCAGTTCCGTAGATTGAGAGAACCGGTATACTGATCTTCTCCGTCGGATAAGCCGCAAGCAGCGCAAGGCCGTACCAGTCCTCTGAATCATCAGAAACAACCATTGATGCGGCAGCCCCGCCAAGCGAATGCCCTCCTATATACCATCTGTCATAATTGTTATCTGTGCCGGTATATTCCTGATCACCTTCACGGAATTCTTCCTGTATCTCTCCTGCCATATCCATTTCGAACAAAGCGAAATTCCCCGGCATTCTGCACAGGTAACAGTCGACGCCTTTTTCTGCAAGCATATGCATGAGAGGCGCATAAGCCTCCGTCTCTACTTTGGCACCCGGATAGAAGACCAGCGCAGCATCAGTTCCTGCGCCATCGAAGTAATACCCTTCTTCTATTCCGGTGACATTTACATTCTCATCGCTCTTAAGCGCTTTGAATGCTGCATCGGACGCATGATAATACATGCCGAAATATACGATTATGACTCCGATAAGAATTGCCGCCTGCGAAACAGCGTTGGTCAGTTCCTCGATCCAGTTGGATCGCGCACTGTTGTCCATATGTGAACCGAGGTATCCCATGCAGCACATCCCGGCAATTCCGGCTATGAAAAACAATGCCGCAGGCATCATTGTAAGCGCATCCCACAGATCAGCAAGTGTTCCGCCGGCACCGGGAGCCCCTTTAACAGGTCCGGGAGGAATGCCGTTAATTATATCTGTGACCACACTGATTACTACAGCCAGCAGCATGACAGCAAAACCGCCGAACATAAGAATCCTGAACGCTTTGGTCAGCACCTCTGTATCCTGCTTCTTCAGAGCCACAATCAGTTTCCACAGGACTTTGCTCGAACCGCCCAGAAAACATGCAATTGCCCCGGCAAGAAACACAGGGCTGACGTACATGCTGTATATGACAACGGTGCTCATCAGGAAAAGCAGGACCGGAACCGCGTCAAACACTGCAAGTCCGAGTGTATATTGTCTGTACTCTTCAGGAATAGTTTTACTCATTGATATTCTTCCGCCTTCTCTATACCGAAAAGTATATCATTTTCAGCGGGCACATTCTTCAGTGATAACTGCCCAGGCTTCAATCAGCCGGTCCAGACTCCACGATGCGTTGGCAGGACTTGTAGACGGAAGTGCCTCAGCCCTGCGTCCGAGGACCGGTTCTATGTATTTATTGTAGACTTCCAGCGATTTCTTGCCATTGCAGTAAATTGCCCGGATATCGCAGTTATCAGTAATAATTCTCAGATCATTCGGCTCAGCATTTCTGATGCTGGCATCTGAGGAGCCTGTGATCTCACAGCTCCCTATAGAATCCCACAGGGCGAGTCCGTTACTTAAGATCAGATCTTTCTTCTCTTCTATAGTCTGGGGCTGCCGGCTGCCGGTCAGGGCAGCAATGACTTTCCAGAACCTGTTCTGCGGATGACCGTAGAAGAATTCCTGCTCCCTTGATTTGACCGAAGGAAAGGAGCCGAGTATCAGAACCCGGCTGGCTTCATTATAAAGCGGCCCGAAAGGATGATAAATCCTTTCAGGCCTTTCATTACTATTTATGGGTTGTCTGTCAGAACGCCTCATTGCAAGATATATTATTTGCTGCTGAGGTATTTGTCTATGGAAGCAGCAGCGAGTTTGCCTGCGCCCATAGCCGAGATAACCGTAGCTGCTCCTGTGACTGCGTCGCCGCCGGCATATACTGCCTCACGGCTTGTCAGTCCGTCCTCGTCGACCACGAAGCCGCCCTTGCGGTTGACTTCGAGTCCCTTGGTCGTGTTCTTGATCAGCGGGTTAGGTCTTGTTCCGAGTGCCATGATGACTGCGTCTACATCCAGTTCGAACTCGCTTCCCTCGACAGGGATAGGTCTCCTTCTGCCTGATGCGTCAGGTTCGCCGAGTTCCATCTTGATGCATTTGATGCCCTTGACGAATCCGTTCTTAGGATCTCTCGGATCATCAGGATTGTTGAATCCCAGGATCTCTACAGGATTGTTCAGCAGTCTGAAGTCGATGCCTTCCTCGATAGCGTGCTCGACTTCCTCTTTTCTTGCAGGAAGCTCTTCCATCGATCTTCTGTATACGATGTAGACCTTCTCTGCTCCGAGTCTGAGTGCTGTACGCGCTGCGTCCATCGCTACGTTTCCGCCGCCTACTACTGCTACCTTGCCGCCCTTCATGATAGGTGTCTTAGGATCATCCAGGTATGCCTTCATGAGGTTGGATCTTGTCAGGTATTCGTTTGCGGAGAATACTCCCTTGAGTGACTCGCCCGGGATGTTCATGAACATCGGCAGTCCTGCTCCGGAGCCGATGAATACTGCTTCGAATCCCATCTCATCAAAGAGCTCGTCTACAGTCAGGGTCTTTCCGATGATGACGTTCGTCTCGATGTCTACGTCGAGGTCCTTAAGGCCTTCTACTTCTCTTGCTACGATAGCCTTAGGAAGTCTGAATTCAGGGATGCCGTATACCAGTACTCCGCCTGCTGTATGCAGTGCTTCGAATACGGATACCTTGTAGCCCTTCTTTGCAAGGTCGCCTGCGCATGTCAGGCCTGCAGGACCCGAGCCTACGATAGCTACCTTGTGGCCGTTGCTCTCCGGTGCGACTGCCTTCTCTGTAGCGTTCGCATTGTGCCAGTCTGCTACGAATCTCTCAAGTCTTCCGATGCCTACCGGCTCGAACTTGATGCCCATCGTGCACTTAGCTTCGCACTGGGTCTCCTGCGGACATACTCTTCCGCATACTGCAGGAAGCGTAGATGTCTTGTTTATGATCTGATATGCTCCTTCATAGTCCCTGTCCTTGATCTTCATGATGAAGTCAGGGATGTTTACATTTACAGGGCAGCCTGCCACGCATGGCTTGTTCTTGCAGTTCAGGCATCTCTGGGCCTCTGCGATCGCTATCTCTTCTGTATATCCGAGCGCTACCTCATTGAAGTTGTGCGCACGCACCTGCGGATCCTGAGCAGGCATTTCGTGTTTTTTAGGGTCAAGTGCCATTTCATTTCCTCCTTTCAGTGCCTACGCCTTATCTGCCATTTTGAACAGATTGCATGTCTCTTCGTGTGCATGTCTCTCATAATCGAAATACATGCGGCCTCTTGAGATGGCTTCGTCAAAGTCTACTTCGTAGCCGTTGAAGTCCGGGCCGTCTACACATGCGAACTTCATCTTCGGTCCTTCCTCTGTGTTCAGTGTCAGTCTGCAGCCGCCGCACATTCCTGTTCCGTCGATCATGATAGGACTCATCGAGACTGTGATCGGCGCGTCGTACTTCTTTGCTGTCAGGGTCACGAACTTCATCATGATCAGCGGGCCGATCGTGATGATCATGTCGAACTTCTC
>JBGUIG010000034.1:0-3502 GCA_045112795.1 Anaerovoracaceae bacterium
ACAGCAGTGAGCGTATCGGCTACAAAGTACGTAAAGCACAGCTCGAGAAGGTGCCTTATATGCTCGTACTCGGCGCTAAGGAGGCTGAAGAGGGCAAAGTATCAGTACGTTCAAGATATCTCGGAGATGAGGGCGTTAAGCCGCTCGGAGAGTTCGTAAGCGCTCTCTGTGAGGAGATCCGCACCAAGGAAATCCGCAAGATAGAGAAGAAGGATCAGTAAGACGGAATTATGCCTCTGCTGTAGAGATATCTGTATAAAAATGTTATACTTACAAATGGTGGTCTGCACGGTGTCCGGATTCTTTTCCGGACATCATGCAGATGCGCACTAATAACAATGAGAGGTATAGCCAATGAGCGTAAAATACAAGAGAGTTCTTATCAAGATCAGTGGTGAGGCACTTGCCGGTGAAGACAGATTCGGAGTGAATGCTGAAGAGCTTGCTAAGGTTGCTGAACAGATCAAAGAAATCAGAGATGCCGGAGTTGAAGTGGCTGTAGTATGCGGAGGCGGAAACTTCTTCCGCGGCAGAACAGGCGAGAATATCGACAGACCGACAGCTGACTATATGGGAATGCTCGCTACAGTAATGAACGGACTCGCTGTACAGGATGCACTTCTGTCAGCCGGATGTCCTGCCAAACTGATGACAGCAATCGAAATCAGAGACATGGCTGAGGGCTATGCCAGACGCAAAGCGCTCGACTATCTCGATGAGGGCAAAGTAGTCGTCTTCGGAGGCGGTACAGGAAGCCCGTTCTTTACAACAGATACAACAGCTGCACTCAGAGCCGCTGAGATCGGAGCTGACGTTCTTCTTCTTGCGAAGAACATCGATGCAGTATACTCTGATGATCCGAGGACAAATCCGGACGCTGAGAGATTTACTGAGCTGACCTACATGGATATCATTGACAAAGATCTCAAAGTCATGGACCTTACAGCAGCAACTCTCTGCAAGGATACAGGAACCAAGATTTATGTGTTCGCACTTGCTGAAGAAGGCAATCTGATGAAGGTCATCAACGGTGAGAATGTCGGAACTCTTATCAGCTGATCCGGCATTGCAGTCAATACAGTTAACAACAGCAGAATAATACAATAACAATTATTAACAGGAGGCACATTATGGCTGGCAAGAAATCACTCGACGAGAGAATTGAGAGCACAAAATCTCATCTTAAGGAGAATCTGAATACCGTAAGAGCAGGAAGAGCTAACCCTGCACTTCTCGACAAGGTAATGGTCAACTATTACGGTTCACCGACACCGCTCAAGGCTCTGGCAAACATCTCTGTTCCTGATCCTCGGACCCTGATGATCTCGCCGTTCGATCCTAAGTCTGTAAGCGACATCGAAAGAGCTATCAACGAAGCAAACATCGGAATCAATCCTGCAAATGACGGCAAAGTGATCAGACTGGCCATTCCTCAGCTGACTGAGGAGAGACGTAAAGAGCTCACCAAAGTTGTTAAGAACTACGGCGAGGATGCCAAGGTAGCAGTCAGAAATCTCAGAAGAGACGAGAATGACGCTCTCAAGAAGATGCAGAAAGACGGAGACCTTACTGAGGATGATCTGAAGGATGAACTCGAAGAAGTCCAGAAGAAGGTTGAGAAGGCTATCAAGGATATCGACGCTATCATAGCTGAGAAGGACAAAGAACTCATGGAAGTTTAATTCCGTGCGTCTTTATGCTTTTCGCTACATAATCTGAATTAAATTAAGTGTGCAGCGTGGCTTTTACGGCCACGTTTGCTTGTATATAAGCAGTGTGTGAACAATATGGAAAATAAGATAATACCAACTCACGTCGGGATCATTATGGATGGCAACGGCAGATGGGCCAAAGCTCATGGTGTACCTAGAGTCATGGGCCACAATGCCGGAATGCAGTCTATGAAGAAGATTGTCATTGCGACTTCCAATATGGAAATCAAGTACCTTACGGTATATGCTTTTTCAACGGAAAACTGGAAACGCAGCACTGAAGAAGTAAGTGGCATTTTCAATCTTATTGTCAAGTACGTCAATTCGGAACTTGAAGAGCTTGATGCTAATAATGTCCACATCAACATCTTCGGGCAGTATGATATGCTGCCTAAGGCTTCGGTCGATGCGATTGACAGAATGGTCGGAAGACTGGCTGACAATGACGGTCTTGTGTTCAACATCGCACTCAACTATGGCGGAAGGGATGAGATATTAAGGAGCGTCAGAAGACTTTGCGAAGAGTGCCGGGACGGTCTCAGGGATCCTGCAGATCTTACTGAAGATGACATTTCCAGATATCTGTGGTCAGGCAGCGAACTTTTTGATGTTCCTGATCCGGACCTCATCATCCGCACCAGCGGAGAGGAGAGATTCTCAAATTTCCTGACATGGCAGTCTGCTTACAGTGAGTTGATGTTTACTGATACTCTCTGGCCTGACTTTACTCCTGAGGAATATGCGGAACTTATCGACGCATACTCCAGACGGGACAGACGTTTCGGCGGCCGCAAAGAAACTGCGGCTAAGTAGCATTATCTAATAATCACAATCAGGGTATTAAAAAAATGAAAACAAGAATTATTTCGGGACTTGTAATGGTTCCTCTGCTGCTTGTACTGTATTTCGGCGGCATCGCACTCTGGGCAGCAGCTCTCATCATTGCTCTTATGGGAATCCATGAATTCTGCAATGGCTGGGAAAATATGGGCGTGAAGCCTTCCAAGCCGGTATGCTATGTAATGACTGTGCTGCTTTTTGCAACGTGGTTCATCCCTGCACAGAACGGACTCATTCAGAATTACAGCAACATGCTGCTGATGTGTCTGTGGATCTTTGCAGCGGTTGCCGCAAGCTTTATCTACGGCTGGAAAATCAATGAGCGCGGTGCATATGATGCCGCAGCAACTGCAGCATCTCTGGTCTACATACCGTTCTTCACATATCATATGGTGCTGATAGACAGAACAGACTACAGACTCCTCGTATGGATGGTCGTAATAGCAGCGTTCGGTTCAGACATTTTCGCATACTTTAACGGATATTTTCTCGGCAAACACAAAATGGCACCGAATCTCAGTCCTAAGAAGACGATCGAAGGCGCTGTCGGAGGACTCGCGGGAAGCTCATTCTTCGGCTGGCTGTTCGGATTTATCTTCATCAGAGAGATGGCCGGTGTATGCCTCATTCTCGGCCTTGTAGGTGGAATGGCAGGCATGGCAGGAGACCTTACGGCTTCTGCATTCAAGCGCAAAATGGGAATCAAGGATTACGGCAAGCTGATACCGGGACATGGCGGAATCATGGACAGATTTGACAGTGTGATCTTCGTCGCACCGGTGATTTACTACCTGATATTTCTGATTACCTTTTTTGCAAAGTAATACTGCGGAAATATCAATCACATAAGTTTGTAATCAGGAAACGGGTATTAATATGAGAAAAGTTCTGATAATGGGGAGCACAGGTTCAATCGGGACCCAGGCTCTTGAGATAATCAGGAATAATAC